>DRQG01000032.1 GCA_011369465.1 Caldithrix abyssi | reverse complement strand
TCGGCATCGGTATAACGCTTGCGGATATAAGCCGGGCCCATTATGGGATCAAAGGTGCAACGGGGTCAGCACGCCAACCTCATCATCATGGGTATACCCTCCCGGCTGGGGGCCGTTCTTTTTCAGTGGGAAGGATATGTCTGTTCCGGTCGATGTGTGTATTGAAGCATTCCGGGCCGGCCCTACTTTGGGCATATACCCGGAATGTGCTTTGCAGGTAAAAAAGTCCATATTTTTGAGTCAGTTGCTTTTTATCAAACGGTCTTCCCTCGCTTGCTTCTTTCAAAGACAAACAAAACGCTCTCTGTTTTTGAATATTCCTATGGCGAATTTTTATTCCGCCTTTTGGGCAAAACCGAGTATATAACCGTTAGGGTCTTTTATATAGAACTCTTTCATTCCGTACCAGGCCAATTGGGGTTCCGTTATTTCCGCAACCTTGTCTTTGATGTCATCATAGAAATTGTCCAGACCTTCAATTTCCATATAGAAGGACACGGAAGCGCCAAAAGGAATATCTTTGGCCATTTTTACATCCCTCTTAAAACTATCGCTTCGTTGAAACATCAGCTCTACCGTATCCTTTGATACCAGAGCATAAACATACTCCTTGTCATTTTCAAAATACTGTTCTATTCCGTCCTGGGTTTCCGGGACAGCCATCACAAGAGAAAACCCTAAAACGGATTGATAGAAGTTTACAGTTTTTCTAATATCTTTTACTTCAAAGTTTGGTGTTAGCTTATTTACTTTCATTGTTAACCCCTTTATTTAGTGAATAAGCACATAATTATGAAGTCAAAAGATTTGATAATTGTAAAAATCGGTCGTTTTCATTTTTATACAGTTCTTTGGGGGTTGCACCGGTATATTTTATTACTTCTTTAATAAAATGTGCCTGGTCGAAATAGTCCTGCTGCGGGAAGAGCCGGCCGTTTGCGATTTGGCGGTAGGAAGAACACAGTCTCAATATATTTGAAAAGGTCTTTAATGAAAAACCGAATTTTTGATTGAAGTATCTGTTAATCTGACGACGGCTCCAACAAACCTTTTCGGCCAATACATTAATTTTTAAAGTTCCTTTGTTTTCATAGAGCAGTTCAAACAGTTTGAACTTTCTATTATCCACCTCCTTTAAATGTTTTAAGCCGGGAGAGATTTTTTCCAAAAAGTTTCCGCTAAAAGCATCAAAGTCGTCAAAAGGAAGATTGCGGGCCCCGAAAAAGTTTACCGGTAAACCGGTCTTGGTATTCAGGATATTTCGTAAGGACTGCCTGAAAATATACTCTGCCGCAAGAAGTTTAAATCGGACTCCAATCAGCCTGGTATCTTTTTCAATATGAACATTAACGGGTTTTGTCCATACGCCCGTCATGGAAACATTTGAGAAGGTATTATTTTTAATCTCAAAAATTATATCAAAATGGCCATCGGGCAAGATGGTATAATTTACATCTTTGAGACGATTGTCAAATTCCCAACAGCACCGGACAAAGTTGGATAGAAATCCGTCTGTTTTATTTTCTCTATATCTCATTGTTTTGGTTTCTGCCAAATGCACTATTTTTTTGTTATAAGCCTTTTATCACACCAATACCAGGCAACATCTTCACCCCCAGGTTCATAAGGCGCAAATTTGTCAAATTTCATCCCAACTTTTTCCATCACTCTTATAGATGCTATATTTTCCTTCATAGCAATTACTATTATCCGTTTTAATTCAAGTTTATCAAAACCGTATGTCAAAATTGCCCGAGACGCTTCTGTGGCAAAACCCATCCCCCAATATTTAGGTAGGAATCTATAGCCAAGATCAATTTTATTAAATTCAGGCATATAGGCTAATCCGGCCCAACCAATAAACTGCCTTCCATTTTTTAGAAAGCTAGCCCATCTTCCGTATCCATACTTCTCATAGTCGTTGATTCTTGTCTGTATTCCCTGTTCCATTTCTTCGATAGTTTCAACCGGAGGTTCTCCGGTATACTTTTGTACGTCAGGATTAGAATGCAGCCGAAACATTTCCTCTTTATCATCCAGGGTAATTTCCCTTAACAATAATCTTTCGGTTTCTATTAAAGTTTTCATTTTATTGCTTATAACGGTTTGCTATGCCCGGTAAGGAAGTTCGAAGCAATTCCGTTTCAGTTTATTTCTAATTTTCATTACCTGTAATTACTTTCAATTTACCACTAAAACCTTTACTGGGAATAGCCGTTGTTAGCATTTGTTTTTCTTTTTTGCAACAATAGAATAGACCATTGGAATTTTATTTTCCAATTTTTTTATTCTATATTTTTTGGGCTCAAATTCAATAGTTCCATTAAAACAATCGTAGGGTGAATAATCATATTCATTTAGCGAATTAACTTCTACACCATTTTTTATGAGGCTATTTACAACTTCTCCGATTCCGTGATTCCACGTTATACATTCTTGATTAATTTCGGCTTCTTTATCAGCATATGTTCCACTTTCTGTTTCTATAATTGCCTCTGAATTGAAATACTTATATTTGATTTTTTTGAAGTCATCATCAAACATCCAAACCACTGGATGAAACTCCACAAAAACAAATTTTCCATTTGGTTTCAAATATTTAGAAACGATATTTGCCCATTTATCAATATCAGGTAACCAACCAATTGTTCCGTAACTTGTAAACACAATATCGAATTGTTTATTTAGATGCTTTGGTAAATCATAAATATCACAACATATAAACGTGGTTTCGATATTTGCTTTTTCTGAAAGTTTATTAGCACTTTCAATTGCTTTGTCAGATAAATCAACTCCTGTTACATTCGCTCCCAATCTACCTAATGATATTGTGTCTTGTCCAAAATGGCATTGTAAATGCAAAATACTTTTCCCTCTAACATCACCAAGTAATTTCAATTCAATTTCATTAAGTGACGATTTCCCATTTAAAAAACCATCAACATCATAAAAGTCCGATAGCAAATGTGAAGCAGTTCTTTTATTCCAGGATTGTTTATTTATTTTGATATAATTTTCTTCAGGTTTCACTTTTTTGAGTTTCGTTTTTAATAAATGCTAAGGGTTTAAGTATGGTGTGCTTGACGTTTCAAAGCTCCACATTTCAATCTACTACTATGTTTAATTGTTACAGTTGTCTTCATTTTTAGCACTATCCCTGCCTGCCGGCAGGTGCCAAATGTACTATATTTATTGTTAGCGGTTTGTGCTTTATCTTTAATTCCACTTTAATATTAAGTCAAGAAGTCCACTAATTCCTGCTCCGGCAATAATTGTCCACGAAATCCAGTCCTTAAATTCGTTGTTTTTATGTTTAAGAAACAATAAATGAAATCCAAGATGAGCAATTAGAAATATGTCAAAACCAATTCTAAAACTATCAATGTCTGAACTATTTGTTATTTGCCAAAACAGCCAAATAAATATTGGTATATGAGCAAACAGAAAAACGGTTTGTCCTGTTTTATTTTTCAGAATTGAAAGTCCGGGAAATATTCTCCATTCTTTACAACGAATTGCATCCATTTCGTGGATAATTATTAATGACAAACCGGTTATAAAAACCATACTACTATTCATAATAATTTATTCTGTCTTAGTGGTTGGTTATATTTAATTTCGTGTATTATGTATTTCTTAATTTTAGCAACATTAGATAATCTTCATCGTTTTCTCCGATTATTTCAAATCCAAGTTTTTGATACATTCTAGCAGCATAGTTTTCTTTTTGAACACTTAAAGAGGTTTGGTTATATCCCTTTTCCACCAGATATGAAATCATTTTCTTCATTAGTAGTGTTCCAATTCCTTGTTTTCTATATTCTTGGAACAAAGAAATGGCAAATTCAGGAGTTTTGTCATCAACGTTTCCATAGCCTTTGATTTCATCGGCTAATATTCGAACCCAAACTGCTCCAATTATCTGACCATTCAAATCTGCAACTAAACAATAGTCATCTTTCTTTTGTCCAAAATTGTCAATATATGCACTAACTTTTGGAATATTGATTACTTCTCTTGAAATAGGATTTGCTTCATCCGGTTGATAAATAGACTCATAAAGCATGTCTTCAAGAATCTTTACTTCGTTTGTATTTATTTTCCGAATTACTATTTTCTTTCTACTCTTCATCTTTCAGCTTACTTGTTTGCAACTCTGTATAACCGCATATTCTGTGTTAGCCGGGGCGAAGCCCGAGCCAGAGTGCAACGTCCCGAGGGGCTGGCGAGAGTTGCTACCACAAAAACCGCTATTTTTAAGGGGTGCTTGTTAGCCTTTCTTTATTATCGGATTTTCAAAATCACTGTTATCAATGATTATATCCGCTTTTCTTTTGGGTGTGCCTGTTCAAAGTAGAGCTGTTGTCCGGGGATGTATCGCTTTTCGTATTTATCGAGAATGTCTTGTTCAGCACCGATGTATTCTCTCTCGGTAGTTCTTTTCACGGCACGCTTAACAGTGATTTTAAAATCCACATCAACGAAAATCTTAATATCCCAGTAATTGACTAGTTCAGGACGAAACAAAAAGATTCCCTCCATAATCAGAATTGAATTATTTGTTGCCGTTTGAGCGGGCAAAACAACTTCCGAATCAGTACGATAATCAAATACTGCCGTTTGTATGGCAATTTGCCGGAACTCAAAGAATCACAAAGCACTTCTGCAATTGCTTTGTGATTAAATGGGTCAAAGTAATATCCTTCTGATGAGTTTTCTCCTTTGGTGTAACGTACACTTTTGGGATTGTGGAATCCGTCAATCGAAGCTCGGATTACCGGACGACTTGATCTTTTGACTTCATTTGCCAGTTCCTCTGCTAGTGTTGTTTTGCCAGAGGCATCAGCACCATCAACTCCGACAAAAAGAGGGCAACCTTTTTGTTTTTCCAGAATGATCGTTGCTAAATGATGCAGTAATTCTTTTCGTTTCATGGGAATAAGCTAACAAACTGCCCTAATCTTAAAAGATTTTGTGGTGGCAATTTCGGCTAACGATTTATATATGAGTAGTTGCGACTTAAAATACACTTACCTTTCTGTATAGCACAAATATACAAATCTTTGAGGTTTGCACTTTCTCGCCATTACTTATACATTTTGTTATGCTTTTGCTATTCTTGTTCTTTTTTAATTTGGGGAATGTAAGCCAATCTTATTCCCTTCGGTATCTAAAAAAATCGCAAAATATCCACTCTCATCTGCGTGAGGTGTTTTGGGCACAAGTATTTTTCCGTCATTACTCTCCACTTTGTTTAAAATTGTGCTAAGATCATTTCCACCATTAAGATAGATAGTTACACCATTAGACGATGGAATATAACCTTCTCCTTTCATAATAGTACCGATAACATTTTGGTTTTCAAATGGCAATAATCCCATTTGCATACCTTCCATATCCATTATCTCTATTTTAATATCTAAAATGGCTTGATAAAATTTAACTGCTCTTGAAATATCCGTTGCAGGAATTTCAAAAATTGATATATAACTGTCCATATTACCTCGTGTTTTGATTTACAGTTGTTTCAATTTTTTTGTCTCCAAATTCGCTTTATTTTGATTTTTGCAAGCGGTAAATACAAAGGCAAAAACTATCAAAGCATATATTCATTTTTCTTTATTTAAATTGATGTTGCCAAGGTATAATTGATGCATAGGTTAGAATTGTAAAAATGCGACACTTTACGGTTCTTTGTAAAAGAGAGTCGAGAGAACCATATTATTGTTTCCCAGAAACTTCTTTGGTGTTGTTCCTGTAAATTCTTTAAAGTCTTTTATGAAATGTGCTTGATCGTAATAGTCGCTTTCGTAAGCAATCTTTGTAAAACTTTCCGCTTGCTTACTTAGCAATAATTTTAATGCAGTTTGTAATCTTATTACTTTTGCTAATTGTTTTGGACTAATTCCAATCTGTTTCTTGAATTTTCTTTCAAGTTGCCTTCTTGCAGATAAATCTTCTTTCAGAGCGTTGGTTATTGATATATTCCCCTTGGTTAAAAACAAAATATCAACGGTTGATTTTACAATTTTTTCGATTGTTGATGTGTCCTTGAGTTGTTCAAAAAGAAAATTTTCTATAATCTCAACCCGTTGTTTTGTGTCTTTTGCTTGAATTATGTCTTGTTCTAATTCTTTAGCAATCTTATCGCCAAAAAGGAGTTTTATAGGCGTTTCTTTATTAACTAAATTTTTGAGTGGTATGGTTACGAAATTGGCAAAACCATAAGGATAAAACCGAATTGCAAATGTGTAGACATATCCTGTAGGTTCAATATAAAAAGGTTCTATGGTTTGTCCAAGTACCATAGCACGCGGTTGTAAAATGAATTCATTCTTAGAGGTATATCGTTTTATATCGTCTCCAAGGATAAATGCCATTTCAATACAACCGTCAGGAATAATTCTTTGTTTTCCGGCATCGTTTTTTGCTGAAATTTCTAATGTCCAATAACAATCAACAAATGATTTTAAATCTGGATGTGGTTGAAATGTTTGATAGATCATTAATATTCTGAATTCTTGGTTTGTTTTTTATGGATCATAACAGACTGGTTATCACCTGATTAAACGCGCTAATCAAGTGAAAGAAAACTAAAAATCGCATTGCGTTTAAGTTCAGGTGCATAACTTTGTTATACAGCACTATTTAATATAAACAGCTTTCCCCGTTTTAACTAAACCATTACTTCCAGCAAGTTGATAAAAATATAACCCGGAAGATATTGAGCTATTATTTGAACTTGTTCCAGCCCATTCAAATTCATATGCACCAATATCTAAAAACCCAGAATATAGATTGTTTACTTTTTGACCAAGTAAATTAAAAATTTGTAAATTATAATTTCCTGGAGAATAAATTTTAATGGGTATAATTGATTTTCCATTAAAAGGATTTGGATAATTCTTACCTATTTCAAACTTAATGTTTTTGTCTTTTAAAGTAGTTGTTATTCCACTTTTCCACAGTCCATTTCCATCTGAACCTAACCATAAATATCCATTTTGATCAACAAACATAGATTTTACTTTTCTGTGAGATAATCCGGAGCTAAAGTCTTCCCAAGTTTCGCCATCATCCTTTGAAGTAATCAACCCATCAATAAATGATACAAATAAATTACCTTTGTCATTTATCGTAATTGAATTACTTGTATTAGTGTCGTAAGGGATATTTCTTAATTTTTGTATTTCATTTTGGACATTGGTAATCTTAAAAACTGCATTACTGCTTACAATAAAGATATCAGCTTTGAAATTTGATACGATACCATCAATCCGGCTAAAATAATAATCTAACTTATTCCAGGATGAACCAGAGTTTACCGATTTATAAATATATCCATCTTGCGTGCCAATAAAGATGTTTCCATTATTGTCAATATGGATTGCTCGTATAAAACTTGAAAATGGTGAAGAATTTAATTTATGAAAACTATTTCCTGAGTCAGTTGATTTATATAAGTTTTTTGATCCTTCAATGTATATATAGTCATTTTTATCTATAAAAAAAATACCTGAAATACCGGATATTTTTTTCCAATATGTTCTACTTGAATCTAATCGGTAAAAACCATTAGAAGTACTGGTATAGATATTATCTTTAAAATTTAGAGAAACAGACGTAGAAGTATTGTATTTAAGATTGTATGAGATATTTTTCCAGTAATTGGCTTCTTTACAATAGACACCACCTTTCCCAACGGCATACATCTCTAAAGTACTACTTTGGCAAATCTCAAAAATAGTTTCTGCATATATTCCATAGGATAAATCTTCCCAGATATCTAGAGCATTATTGTAGCCTACGATGCCCTTATTAAATGTTGAGGCAATTAACTTTTCATTATTATAGCAAAATGATGAGATCCTATAGTTTCCAAAATCTTTATCCAATACTTTCCACAAATCATTATTATTATCATATAGAAATACATTTCCTGAATCACTATTGTAATAAGATGAAAGAATTATATCATCATTTGGGGTTATCAAAATAGAACCAAATCCATATTCATTAATTTGGACTGCAAATTCTTCCCATGAATTTCCATTATCAATGGAACTATACACATTACCAAGTCCGTTTGTAGCTACGTATACAGTTCCTTCAGAATTAATTCCGATACAAGAAATATCTCTGCCTTTAAATCCAAGATATTCCCAAGAATCTCCATTATTATCTGAACGATAAACCCCGTTATATCCATTTATAATAAATACCTGGTTCTGATCGTTAATCACGATATTTCGAATGTAAATTTGATATTGTCCCGTTAAACCGTTTGTAATCTTTTTCCAGGAATTACCATTATCTTTTGAACGGAAGATTCCTTCTCCTGCGGCAAATAGATATCCTTTTTGATTGATAGCTAAACTATAAATGTAGTAATAATAATTACCCTTTTTTAATCCATTCTCCAAAATGTTCCATGACAATCCATTGTCCATTGATTTATATACACCACCGCCACCTGTTGTTGCCGATACAAAAATATCTCCCTGTGGATTAAATAAAATTGAACTTATCCATTTATAGTCTAATTGATCTGTTAACTTTTCCCATGTCTCGCCATTGTCTTTCGACCCAAAAACTATCCCGCCATAGTTGCCTGCATATAAATTACCACTATTATCTTTTGCTAAACAGGAAATCGGTCCACCATAAAGATTTTCCTGTGACCAAAGTTGCCCTAATACGTGATTAGTAAAAATGGCTAACCATATTATAATATTATAAAAAAGATATTTTTGTCTTTTCATAAACCACCTTGCTTAATATTCCTTTTTCCCAGGCTGTATAACGGTTTGTGTATGAAGCGTTGGGCGTTTATAAGCACTTCTTTTCGGTTTATCACTTACTTTATATATACACTAACTTTGACTTAAATACTTATTGCCTAATGATTTATACACTTTGTTGTGCAACTGTGCATGATGAAATTTATTCATTAACTATTTTATTGTTTTTTAACCAAATTAAAATATCTCTTACCATTTTACTCTTCTTATTCCCCATTTTATGACCAACCCCTTCATACACAATTTGCCTTATATTAATTCCGTCTTTACGCATATTGTCAATCTTGCTTTTTTGTTTCATAATATCTAATTCATCATATTCACCATTGACATATAGAATTGGACAAGTTAATAGTTTTAAATCATCAATTGGGTTGTACTCTAAATATGAATTCCAAAATCTGTAAGAATGTCCCATGAATTCTTTTTCAACATTATCAGGTTGATTTTCAATTTCACGAAATATATTTTCAACATTATTTTTGGGTAGAAGTTTTTCGAATTGTCCGATTCTATTTTCTGAGGCAAATAAAATGTCATCTTTAAAAGGAAAAATGCTTCCACCTAAGGAAATTAATCCACAAATTTTATCTTGATAAAGTTTTGCAATTTCAGGAGCAAGCATTGTACCTTCAGATTCTGATAGAATTAAAATTTTCTTAGTTCCTTTTTTAATCAAATCATCAATAACAGTTTTTAGTTCATACATACGTTGTTTTCGATTGTCATGCTTAAAATATTCAGTAGAATCTTGTATAAAAGATTTTTCTGGATAAACAACTGAAAAACCATACAAAGATGCTTCAGAACCCTTTCCAAAATCTTGAGAAGCAGAAAATCTCCCCGTGCCACTGATCAACAATACAATTTTTTCATAACTTAATTCACTTGGATAACCTATAAAGTAGTCAACATGATGTAGTTTATTTTTAACAGTAAATTTCTTAAGATTTAAAGAGACATGAGATTTGCATCCCACTATAAAGAATAAATAGAAAAAAAGAAATGAGATGAATATTCTTATTTTTCTTTGCAAAGTGTCTTTCTTTATCAGCATGTTGCACAACATCCCGCTAAACGCATTGTGCCGTGCCCGAGGCAGGCGGGTTTAGTACGAATTATATGTTTCGTTAAGTTTCTTTTACCCCCAATATAAGCCGCTAAACGGGAAGTCTCAAATTTTCAAACGGTTATAAGTAATGCGGGAAGTCGGCAACGGTATAACGCCTGGGATATAAGCCGGACCTGTTTATGGGATCAAAGGTGCAGCGGGTCAGCACGCCGACCTCCTCATCATGGGTATACGCCGTTCTTTTTCAGGGGGAAGAACAGACTTGTTCCGGTTGATGTGTGTGTTGATACATTCCGGAGCGAATCGGGAAGTTCTTCTTTTGGCTATGATTCCAATCCTTCTTTGGAGGTTAAACCATAGCTTTATTTTTCTCAGGTTATTCTGATTTTAACGGAACCAATACAATATGCGTTGTTGTACGGCGTTTATTTATTATAAATTTCTTTCAATTCACTATCAATATCTGTGTTACTCCTTAAAACCGGATTATCAACTCCGTTAAATAAAATCAACCCCCAGGCATCTTTCATTTTTGTCAAATCAATCATGAAGTTTGACTTATCCGCTTTAACAAAATTGATAAATCTTTTGTCCCTTGAGGCAAAAAATGTTGGAATATCAAGTTTTTCCAAAGTGTCGATGGCCAACTGTTCGTAATATTGATTGTCACTCACAACCTCATTCCAATCATCTCCCATTTCATCTTGCATTTTATTAATCCATGATGTGTCAGGAATAACTGAAATGGCACATATTGTATTCACCAATTTTATTTGTGAGGTATCTTTTGTCTGAGTATTGGCTAATGCAAAATCCAGTTTAATATGGCTATGAAACTTCCCACCTTCTAATTTTCTGTCTTGAACGGATAGTGTATCAATCTCTACGAATTCAGATTCTTGCACAAATCCTGTCTTCACATTCTCAATGCTGTCTGTTGTGTTAATTTGCTTATTCGACTTACTGTTCTTGTTTGATTGACAAGAACTCAGAATCAAGATTATACTCAATGCAATCAAGGATGATAGTTGGGTCAGTTTTTGTATTATTCTCGTATCTGAAATTATCATGTTTGCCAGATGCATTTTAATTGCCGTTAACGTTTTGCGGTATATGACGTTTTTTCAGAGCCGAGCAAGCCGAAGGCAGGCTCTGAAAAAATGTGGCGAAGCCCAGGTGAGGCTTTAGCCGAACGACGCATGCGTGTTGTATGATGTAAAGGATGATGGTTCATGAATTATTTTCTACGTCTTTAATCTCGAAAGAATTTAAATTAGCATATGATTTAAGAAAATTGAATTTGCATTCAGAATATTTTTTATGTTTTCCTGAAATATGCAATTCTAAAATATTATCTTTTCCATCAAAAATATATTTTATAAACTTTCCATTAATTCGATATACAATTACACCGCTTCCAAAAGAATATGGGGTGTAGGAAAGCTCCCAAAGTTCAAATTTAAATTTTTTTTTCAATTTACTTTCAAGATTATCTTTAAAGTCTAAGAAATTCATTTAGTCATCCTTTATTTCACACAACATCCCGCTAAACGCATTGCACCGTGCCCGAGGCAGGCGGGTTTAGCGCGGATATATGTTAGGGTTCTATTTCTTTTATCCTAATATAAGCCGCTAAACGGGAAGTCTCAAATTCAAACGGTTATGAATAATACGGGAAGTATGTGGGGTTGCTTCATTAACCCATGTCGTGCACGGGCGGGATGCGCATGCGGCCGGGAATAAACTTGCCGGCCACCAGCACCTGGATGGTGATATTGAATTCGGCCACGGCAAAATGCTTGCGGATATAGGCCAGCCCCACACTGCGCTGCGTGGCCGGATTAAAGGCGTAGCTGGTCAACAGGCCGATTTCCTCGTCATCATAAAAAATTTTAAAGGGCGGGGCGTCGAAAATCTCCTCCTCCAGGTCGATGATCATCAGGTATTTTTGCACCTTGTCATAGGTATCCAGGCGGGCGATGACCTCCTGGCCGGTATAGCAGCCCTTGGTAAAACTGACGGCATGCAGCAGACGCGCCTCATGGGGGTTGTAATCCTGCGTCAGCTCCGTGCCCCAGTCGGGCATGCCGCTCTCCACGCGCAGCACCTGATAGGCCCGGTCGCCGATCAACATACCGTCAAACTGCTTCAGGGATGCGGTCAGCCACTTAAACACTTCCATGCCGGGCGTTTTGGGCAGGGCAAAGTTGTAGGCGGGCACGATAAAGTTACGGTTCAGCAGGGCGGCAAACTGGATGGTTTCATACTGGATCCAGATGGTTTCATCCTCGGCCACCACCGGCGTTCCGCTCAGGGATTGTACAAAGGGGCGCGCCTCGGGACCCATGACGGTCAGCCACAGGTAATCCGCGCTGGCGTCCTTAACCTCAATATCCTCCAGAATGATAAAGCGGTTGATCCAGTCGATGATATTAGCGCTGTCGATATAGCTGGAAACGAGCATCAGCTGGTCGTCGTATTGCAACACGCGGCAATAGTCCACAATACGGCCCTTGGGGGTGCAAAAAACGGTATCGCACATAATGCCCATCACCAGTTGCATCATGTCGTTGGTGGAGATACGGTTTAATAAATCCTGAGCGTCGGGCCCCTTAAGCAACACCTTACCCAGATAGCTGCGATCCAAAAGGGCCACCGTGTTGTGAATGGTTTCCGTTTCTTGCATCACGTCGCCGTAATCCGCCGGAATATGCCAGCCGCGCACATCGATAAAGCGCGCGCCGGAATCAGCGTGATATTTATGCAGGGGCAGCTTTTTCATCTACAATACCTCGGGATTATCATAATTTGTCACTATCGGAGCCGGGCGGATGTATTTCCGTTGTCAGCGGGCACCGTTTTTCCCGGATGCACAGGCGCTCGATTATGCGGTCATCGATCAGCGAATTTTCGATGATTGAATCAAGATCACCAGGCTCAACGGCGCCATACCAAATGCCGCGGGGATAAATTACCATGGCCGGGCCATGTTCGCAAGCATCCAGGCAGCCGGCGGAGTTGGCGCGAAACGTTTTATGCAGACCGCGGGCGGCCAGTTTCCGCTTCAGCGCTTTTTTCAGCTCCGCCCCGTTCAGACGGCCGCAGCTTTTTTTCCCTTCCGGGCGTTGGTGCTCACATATGAAAATGTGTTTTTTTAATGAAGACATCTTGCGCAGGTTCCTTCTTGCCGGGATTTCTTGCCACCGCTTCCGGCGGCCCGCTGGCAGGGAGCCGGGATATTACTACTCTCCGTTAAAACTTTTATCCCTCCGGCTCTATTCCCTGCGTCTGTATTTTTCCGCCGGGTCTTATGCAAGATCGGTGCGGGTGGCCGGGAACAACCGCCGGCAAGAAAGTTCGTTCGGCTTCTCCGGCCCGGACTTATAACCAACAAAGGCGTGACCCTCCGGTCACGCCTTTGCTTTTTTAATACGGATTATATGCTCAGAGACTCATTTCCGGATCGTAGCCTTCCAGCAACTGTCCCACCCGTTGCAGGAACTGCGCGCCCATGGCTCCGTCGATCAGACGGTGGTCGATAGTCAGCGACAGATACATGATGGGGCGGATGGCGATGGCGTCGTTGATCACCACCGGCCGTTTTTTTATGGCCCCGACGCCCAGGATGGCCACCTGCGGCTGGTTGATGATGGGAAAGCCGACACTGGTACCGTAAACACCGAAGTTGGAGATGGAAAATGTGCCGTTGACCACCTCGTCCGGCTTCAGCTTTTTGTCGCGGGCACGGGTGGCCACATCGTTAATGGCCCGCGCCAGACCGGTCAGGTTGCGTTCATCGGCATGGAAGATATTGGGCACGATCAGCCCCGCCTCCACGGCCACGGCAATACCCAGATTAACAAAATGTTTTACCAGAATCCTGTCTCCGTCGATGGAGGCGTTGAGCATGGGAAATTCCTTCAACGCCCGGGTAGTGGCCTCGGCGATAAAGGGCATATAGGTCAGACTGAATCCCTCACGGGCCTTAAAGGCCTTTTTGTTCCGCTCCCGAATCCGGCTGATGTTTTGCATATCGATTTCGGCATAAAGGCTGACATGGGCCGAGGTGTGCTTGGATTTAATCATATGCTCGGCGATGGACTTACGCATGCGATCCATCTCGATCACCTCGATGCCGTCCGCGCCGGTAAATCCGGCCGGGGCCGCCGGGGCGGCGGCCTGTACCCGCGGCGCCTTACCGCGTCCGGCGATATAGTTCATGATGTCTTTTTTAGTTACCCTGCCGTTCAGGCCGCTTCCGGGGATGGTTTCCAGCTCGGCAAAGGCAATACCGTTTTCATTGGCGATGTTCATAACCACCGGGCTGTAAAAACGGGCGCCTTGCGGCTTGCTTTTGGGCGCGGGAGCGGGGGCTGCCGCTACCACGGGCACGGTCTCTTCCTCAACGGTTTCCGCCTGCGGAGCAGGCGCGCTGCTTTCCACCGCCTGATCGGTTTCAAACAGGGCGATCACACTGCCCACATCCACCGTGTCGCCTTCGGCGGCCAAAAGCTGGCTGATGGTGCCGCTCACCGGCGCCGGGATTTCCGAATCCACCTTGTCGGTGCTGATCTCCAGAATAATTTCATCTTTCTCCACCGTGTCTCCGGGCTGTTTCAGCCACTTAAGAATGGTGCCGTCCATGATTGATTCGCCCATCTTGGGCATAACCATTTCAAATTTCATAGTGTCCTCGTTCTTTTTTATATCGATATTTTCAGTTCAGCGTACTAATAAGCGGCCAGATCGCGCAGAGCTTTAACGATGCCGGCGGTTTGCGGCAGGGCCACCTCCTCCAGCACGGCACTAAAGGGCATGGGCGTGTCGCTGCCGCCGATGCGGCGCACGGGCGCGTCCAGATGCTCAAAGGCCAGCTCGGCAATCTGTGCGCTGATTTCGGCGGCAAAGCCGTGGAACCGTGTATCCTCCTGCGCCACCAGCACCTTGCCCGTTTTGCGCACGGAGGCTAAAATCGCTTCCGTATCCAAAGGATTGATGGTGCGGATATCGATGATCTCCACGCTGACGCCCTCTTTAGCCAGTTCACGGGCCGCCTCCAGCGATTTTTGCACCAGCGCCCCCCAGGTGATCACGGTCAGATCGTCGCCTTCCTGCACCGTTTTAGCCTTGCCAAAGGGCAACAGGTAGTCGGCATCCGGCTCGGGACGCGAGGCGTAGCTCTGACGGTACAGTCCCTTGTGTTCCATAAAGATAACCGGGTCGTCCCCGCGGATGGCCGCCTTAAGCAGACCCTTGGCGTCGGCCGCGTTGCTGGGGTAGGCGATTTTTATGCCCGGCAGATGGGCGAAGAACCCTTCGATATTTTGCGAATGGCACAGACCACCGTGAATATAGCCGCCCACCGGCACGCGTATCACCAGCGGCGCCTTCCAGTGGCCGTTGGAGCGCCAGCGCATGGTGGCCATCTCGTTGCGGATTTGCATCATGGCCGTCCAGATATAGTCGCCAAACTGAATTTCCACCACCGGCTTTAAACCGCGCGTGGCCATACCCAGGCCCACGCCCACAATGGAAGACTCGGCCAGCGGGCCGTTAAAGCAGCGTTCCTTGCCAAACTGTTTGGTGATGCCCTGCGTGGCGGTAAACACGCCGCCCTTGCCGCCGCCCACATCCTGCCCGAAGATGTACATATCCTCGTTGCGCTCCATCTCTTCCTTCAGGGCGTGATTGATGGCGTCCACCAGAACGATCTTTTCACCGGCGGGTTCGCTTTTTTCATATTCCAGATCGTCCCTGTCCGAAAAAAGATGCTGGTAAAGGCTGTCGGGATCGGGATGCGGATGAGCCTCGGCCTCATCGGAAGCATCATCGACGATTTTTTTGTATTCCTTCTTCAGCGCTTCCAGTTCCTCTTCGCTGACCATTTTAAGCTTGATCAGTTCCTTTTCCAGGCGGGTGATCGGGTCTCTTTTCTTATCCGCTTCCAGCTCTTCGGGGCTGCGGTATTTTTTGTCGGAATCGGAGGAGGAGTGGGGCAGCAGACGCACGGTGTCGGCCTCCACCAAAACGGCGCCCTTGCCGGAGCGGGCCTGGCTGACCGCCTTTTTCATCACCTCATGACAGGCCAGCAAATCGGTACCATCCACCTTGTAACGGTTCAGTCCTTCATAGCCGGCGCCGATTTTATAGATGGATTCCCCGGCCAGCTCCTCGGAAACATGCACGGAGATGGCGTATTTATTGTTTTGTATGACAAAGATAACCGGCAGCTTTTCGCGGGAAGCCCAGTTGACCGCTTCATGAAAGTCGCCCTGGGCCGTGGTACCCTCGCCGGAGGAGACATAGACCACCTCGTCGGTACCCTTTTTACGGGAGGCCATGGCGCAGCCGACGGCCTGTAAAAACTGCGTTCCGGTGGGGCTGGACTGCGAAACCACATGCAACGGCGCGTGTCCGTAGTGGTTGGCCATTTGTCGTCCGCCACTGCTGGGGTCGTCGGCCCGGGAATGGAACAGCAGCATAATTTCCAGCGGGGTGGCCCCGTATTGCAGCATATAGGCCAGGTCACGGTAATAAGGGTAGGCATAGTCATGGCCGGGACGCATGGCATGTGCCGCCGCGGTCTGGATGGCTTCGTGGCCGGCGGCGCCGATGTGGAAAAAGCCCTTGCCCTGTTTTAAAAGCGTCAGCATCTTGAAGTCCAGCATGCGGGACAAAACCATGTTTTTATGAAAGTCAAGTAGCGCCTTCTTATCGAAACCGCCCAGTTTTTTCCTTACAGGCATTTTAAATCTCCTTATCGTCAGAATATCCGTATCTATATCAACCGTTTCGGCTTTATCAGCAATGTCTAAAATACGAAATGTGGTAACTGCTTTTCAACTTAAAAAGAATAACTGATCATATTAAGGAAAAGCGCCGGACACGGTCTATTCCACGCGGCGGATATGCGCGCCGACGGCCCGCAGGCGTTGAACGATATTTTCATACCCGCGGTCGATCAGTTCCGCGTGATCGATGCGACTCTCACCCCGGGCGGTCAGGGCGGCAATCACCAGGGCAATACCGGCGCGGATATCGGGAGAGCTGAGTACCTGGCCCCTGAGCCCGGCGGGTCCGCTTACCAGAGCGCGGTGCGGATCGCACAGGGTGATGCGCGCGCCCATGGCAATCAGCTTATCCACAAAAAACATGCGCGATTCAAACATCCAGTCATGAAAGAGGATGGCGCCGTCGGTCTGCGTGGCCAAAACGATCAGCGGACTCATCAGGTCGGTGGGGAATCCGGGCCATAACCCGACCTTGACCTGCTCCGTCCCGGCCTTTAGCGTCGAATTGCCGATATGCATCTGCTGCCTGGCGCCGTCCGTTTCCAGATGTACCCCCATTTTTTTCAGGACATGGGTAATGGGACGCATGTCATCCACGGGGACGTTACGGATGGTCAGGGAACTGCGTGTGGCGGCGGCCAGTATGGCAAAGGTGCCGCTTTCAATACTGTCGGCGATAATGCGGTGCTCCGCGCCGGAGAGCTTTTTGCGGCCCCTTATTTCGATGCGGTTGCTGCCGACGCCCCGGATATCGGCGCCCATTTTTATCAGAAAACGGCACAAATCCGCCACGTGCGGTTCGCAGGCGGCGTTTTCTATGATCACCGTGTTGTTTTCCGCGGCCGCCGCCAAAAGGATATTTTCCGTGGCCGTCACCGAGGCTTCGCTTAAAAAGATCAGCGTATCCTTGCGTTGCCGGCGCGCGGCCCGGTAGCCGTGTTCCGTTTCCTCAATGGCGATGCCCATCTCGCGGAAAGCTTCGAAGTGGGCGTCCAGATTGCGTCGTCCGATAACGCAGCCTCCGGGCGGGGCGATGGCCACCGTGCCGTGCCGGCCCGCCAGGGCGCCCATGTACAGAACCGAGGCGCGCAGTTTCTGCATCAGAAAGGGGGGCGGATCGCGGTCTTCTGTTGCGCCGCTTATGCTGAGCGCATTGGCCGCCGTCCATTTTATCTTTTTGCCCAGAGCGGCGGCGATATCCAGCATGGCGCGCACATCGCTGATATCGGGGACATTTTCCAACTGGCAGTTCTCATCGGTGAGCAGGGTGGCGGCGATGATGGGCAGGGCGGCATTTTTATTACCGGCCACATCGATTTCCCCGCTTAGTTGCCGGCCGCCGGAGATGATAAAAGATGACATTTTGATATTCCTGGTTTTATGGGTGAAGAACGGGAAAAGGCTGCATTCAAAACTCGCCGACAAATTCTACTTCAGGTATCAGTTTCAGATCCAGCTTCTCCAGGGCTGTACTTTGTATTTTTTCAATCAGGCGGCGGATATCGGCGGCCGTGGCCTGCCCGGTGTTTTCGATAAAGGCGGCATGAGAGGGTGATATCAGCGCATCACCAATACGCTGCCCCTTTAAGCCGAGCACATGCTCTATCAGATAGCCGACGGAGGGGCTGGGCAATCCGAGCCGCTTTTGCTCTTCCGCGCTCAGGTTGCGAAACAGGCAGCCCGCCGATCTTTGCGGCTGTATGGCTTTAATGCGTGCCCATTTCCGCCCCAGGTGACGGGCTGTTTCCACCGCTCCCCGGTATAACAGCAAATCAACCTCCAGCACCGTTTCCCGCGTTTTATGCAGGATGCTGTAGTCGTAATCAAATTCAAAATAGGCATTCGGCTCCCGCCGTACATCCCGTCCGTTAAACAGCAGGGCGGAATGCACATACTGGCCGAAATATTCGTGCGCGCCGTGCATATTCATATACAGCGCGCCGCCCACGGTGGCCGGAATGCCGGAAAACCATTCCAGTCCGTAAACGCCCCGTTCATGCAGGGCTTTTATCAGCTTGATCAGGCGCGTGCCGGCCTGCACCCGTACCAGTGCCCTTTCCGAGCTTTCCCGGTTCAGCCGGGGAAGCTTTTCCGGCGGTTCAAGGGTTTGCAGCCTGCTGGCGGTATTGAGTTGCGGCGGCGGCGGGGCCTTTTCCTTTAAAATTTCAAAATGCTCATTCCGGGTTACGATAACCACGCCGGGAAACCCCTTGTCCGATATAAGCAGATTGCTGCCGCCGCCGATGATAAAACGGGGCATGTCCCTTTCGGCACACAAGGTCAGGGTATCGATAATCTGTTGCCGGTTGCGGGCGATTAACAGATAGCGCGCCGGGCCGCCCACCTTAAAAGTGGTATAGGCGCTCAGACTTTCATCACGAAAGACCTCATGTGAAATCGCTCGCAGTTGTTCATACATATCCACGCCCATGGCTCATCTTCCCGGCTTTAAAGAGCTTAATAACGTATCGAAAGAATAAAAATTTCACGAACCTAAAATTTAATCAACGGACAAAACAGATACAAACCGCCAACAGCTTATAACGGGCCGTAGGGAGAAAGCGCTGTTCCGGGCCTAATTCTTTTGCAAACAGTATAGGCATTGGTTAACTTTTTTGCCGGTGAAAAACCGGTTTTTCACCTGTCCCGTTCTAAAAATTCAACCACAGGAGCCCGCCATGTTCAAAATATTAATCGCCGACAGTCTTCCTGACGATATCCTTAACAAATATGATAAAACCAATGGTATTTCCGTAGTCAACAAAACAGGCATTTCAAAGGAGGATTTGATTGCGGAAATCGGTGACTACGACGGTCTGGTGGTACGCAGCCGTACCAAGGTTACCGCCGATGTCATGGCTGCTTCCAAAAAATTAAAAGTGATTGGCCGCGCCGGCGCGGGTGTGGATAATATTGACACGGACGAAGCCACCAAGCGCGGGATCATCGTTATGAACACCCCCGGAGGCAACACCATGGCCGCCGCCGAACACACCCTGGCCATGATGCTGGCCGGGCTGCGCAACATAGCGCCCGCCAACGCCTCCATGCGTCAGGAAAAGTGGGATCGTAAATCTTTTCTCGGTCATGAAATCTATCAAAAAACGGTGGGCGTGGTTGGTCTGGGTAAAATAGGCCGCGAGGTGGCCAAGAGGCTGAACGCCTTTGGCGCCACCGTTTTGGGCTATGATCCCATCCTGACCAGTGAACATGCCGCCCGTTTGGGCATTAAGCTGGTGGATTTGGATCAACTGTACGCCCAGTCGGATATCATCACCCTGCATGTGCCCAAGATGGCCGAGACCCTGAATATGATCAACAGCGTCTCCCTGGCCAAATGCAAGGATGGCGTGGTTATCGTCAACTGCGCCCGCGGCGGCATCATCAATGAGGACGATCTGGCGGCGGCTCTGGAAAGCGGCAAGGTCTCCCTGGCGGCCATCGACGTGTGGAGCAGTGAACCGCCCGCGGACTTTAGTCTGGCCAAACATCCCCGGGTGCTGGCCACCCCGCATCTCGGCGCCTCCACCGAGGAAGCCCAGGTAAAAGTGGCCGATCAGGTTTTGGATCAGATGATCCACTACTTTACCAAAAACGTGGCCCGCAACGCCATTAACTTTGTTTCGGTGGATGAGGAAATTCAGGGGCTTATTGCCCCCTTCTTTGAACTGGCCCGGCGCCTGGGCACGGTGTTCAATCAAATAAAAAACGGCCGCCTGCGCGAAATCTCCGTACGCTATTACGGCACCACCCTGGATGTGCCGGTGGAACCGATCACCTCCTATCTATTGATGGGCGCGCTGAAATCGGCCACGGAAAACCCCGATGTTGAACTGGTCAATCCGGTCAATGCCCTGACCATTGCCCGGGAGCGCGGGGTGAGCATTGAAATTGCCAAAAAGGATACCCCCTTAACGGTGCACACCAACGCCATCGCCTGTGACTTTATCACCGACAACAGCACGGTGCATCTGGCGGGCAGCGTGGTGGGTCAGAATATTTTCCACCTGATTGAATACGGCCCCTTTAAGCTTTCCGCCGAGCTGGGCGGTCAGATGCTGTTTATCGAAAACGACAACGTACCCGGTATTATCGGTAAGGTGGGTTCCATACTCGGTGAGGTGAATATCAATATCAACCATATGTCTTCCGGCCGTGACGGTGACGCCAAAGAGGCCCTGAACGTGTTTAATGTGAACGGTCACCTGCAATCCGACCTGCATGTTAAGCTGGAAGAAGTAAACGGTATAAAC
>DRQG01000031.1 GCA_011369465.1 Caldithrix abyssi | reverse complement strand
CTTCCGCGTTGGTAATAAACATTTTGGAACCGTTAATTACATAAAAATCGCCATCTTTAACCGCCGTGGTTTTGGTGCTGCCCGCATCGGAGCCGGCTGTAGGCTCGGTTAAACCGAAGGAACCGATTTTTTCGCCTTTGGCCAGAGGCACCAGATATTTCTGTTTCTGCTCCTCATTCCCAAATTCATTAATAGGTGAAGCGGCCAGTGAAACGTGGGCGGAATAGGAAAGCGCCGTAGCCGCACAAACCCGGGCCATCTCTTCCAAGGCAATGGTGTAAGATATCTGATCAAATCCGGCTCCGCCGTATTTTTCACTAAAAGGCAGTCCTAACAGATTCAATTCGGCCATTTTTTGAAAGGTTTCTTTTGGAAATTGCTGTTTTTCATCCATTTCGATGGCGATGGGCGCCATTTCTTTCCTGGCAAAATCCCTTACCATCTGACGCACCATACGATGTTCTTCGTTAAATGAAATCATTTATGCTCCTGAATTTATAGATTTTCGAAACGGTGCAGGTCTTTCTCTTTACCGAACACCAGCAATGTATCATTCATCTGCAGCGTACTTTTGGCCTGGGGTTGAATATATTCGGTTACCATACGACCATCTTGCCGCACTTTTCTGCGGATTAGCAGCAGTTCCACATTGTATTTTTTTCGTAATTCAATTTCCTTTAACGTCTTACCGAGGAATATAGATGGGGTTTCTATTTCTTCCAAATGATAATCCTTAACCACATGGACACGACGATCTTTGGTTACATTGCGTACGCTCTGCCCCATTTCACCGGACATATCACGCAAAAAGATCTGCTGATTGTAGGTACTGATCACATCCGTTTGCCAGATTGTTCCCACGATTTTATCATCGCCATTATCGGCCAGCACAGGCATTTCATCCAGTCCGGTTCGGCCAAATTTCTTCATCACATAGTCCAGGTTATCCGATTCACGGACAATTTCCACATTAGGATTGGATAAATCCTGGGCAATCAAAATATTTTTTAGATTATCGTAATCCATAATCGTTTGGCGGATTTCGTGCATGGAAATATATCCGCTGATTTTACCTTCTGTATCGGTAACATAAATATAATTATGAGGCGATCGTACAATTTTTTGAAGGACGTCCGTAAAGGTGGACCGCTCATCGACCAATTCTATACTTTGCTTGACAACGGAAGAAACTTTGAGCGAGCGTAGTACATTGACTTCCCGGCCGGCAAATATATCGATACCGCGGCGTACCAGCTTAAGCGTATAGATCGATTCTTTTTGTAGCCGAGTGGAGATAAGCGTAGCGATGATCGTTGTAATCATCAAAGGAAGAATGATTTTATAGTCATTCGTCATTTCGAAAATGATTAAAATGGCCGCAATGGGGCCGTGCGTTGCCGCTCCGACCACACCTCCCATGGCTACCAGCGCATAGGCGCCCGCCGATGCGGTCCAATCCGGAAAAAACTGATGGATCACCTGTCCGTAAAAAGCCCCCAGCATGGCTCCCAAAAACAGAGAAGGTGCGAATATACCTCCCGACCCGCCGGAACCAAGACTGATAGAAGTAGCAAACATTTTAATCAGAATAAGCCCCAGAGCCAGCTGCCAAATCATCTGGCCGCTTAGAGCCAAATCCATTGTATCGTAGCCAACGCCGAATATTTGCGGGAAAAACAGACCGGTAACGCCGATGATAATACCGCCTATAGCCCCTTTTACATAGTCCGGATATTTCTGGCGGTCAAAGAATTCTTCCGAAGCGTATAACATTTTAATAAATCCCAGGGCCACAAATCCGGCCAGCAGCCCGAGGACAAGATAGTTAATCAACTCCAGCGGGGAAACCAGATTATAGGCAGGCACTTCGAATGCCGGGAAATCACCCAAATAATGCCGCGAAACAATAGTGGCGGTTACCGAGGAAATAACAATCGGGCTGAATTGGGGTACGGCAAAATCACCCAAAATTATTTCCACCGCAAATAAAGCGCCGGCCACAGGCGCGTTAAAAGCAGCGGCAATACCGGAAGCGGCGCCGCAGGCTACGAAGGTGCGCATCCGTTTGGGATTTACTTTAAAAAATTGGCCGACCGTAGAACCAACCGCCGACCCAATTTGAATGACCGGCCCTTCCCTTCCTACAGAGCCCCCGGAAGCAATGTAAAATGCCGAAGCCAACAGTTTGGCAAAAACCACGCGCGGGCGAATAACGCCGTTCTTCAAGGCAATAGCTTCCATTACTTCGGGTACGCCGTGTCCTTTCGCCTCAGCCGACCAGTAACGGATAATCAGGCCGACCACAATACCGCCTAACGTGGGTATGGCTATTTTCCAGTACCAGGGCATGGCCAGAATCGGTTCCAAACCCGGAGGGCCTTTCCAGAGCAGGATATGGAATTCTTTAATGACGTGTTGAATAAATACAGCGCCGTAACCGCCCAGTAAACCGATCACCACAGCTACGAGCAAAACAAAACCGTGCTCGGTAAGCCGGGCTTTATCGAGAGTTTCAATAAAAAAATCGGATAGCGATTCGATTAGTTTTTTGTAATTAAAGGGGCCGGGTTTTGTCTGCATCGAAATATCACAAAATGGATTGTGTTAAAATTTTCTTAACTGTATTCTTTGCATCTACAAGTATCGTTTTCGCTTTGTATTCGGAAAGTTCACTTTCGTCTGCCTGAGCGTAAGTGATGATGATGAGCAAATCGCCGATTTCGCCTTTACGAGCGGCTCCACCGTTCAAGCTTATTTCGCCGCTGCCGCGTTTACCTTTTATGACATACGTAGAAAACCGATCACCGGTATTTATATTTACCACATCCACTTTTTCCAGAGGCAGGATGCCTGCTTGTTCCATAAGATTTTCATCTATGGATAAGCTGCCTTCATAATTCAGGTTGGCGTCGGTAACCGTAACGCGATGCAATTTGGATTTTAAAAAAGTACGGGTCATAATTATTTTTTCAGTATTTTATTAAAACGTTTAATTTAAAAAATATCATATATTAACACAAATTTCATTATCTTTCTCGTAGGAGGAAATAAACAAAGGCGGAAACCGCATTTATACGGATTTTTGATTCTTCGTCAATTTTCAGATACCACGATTTTGCAATAATTCTGTTTTACCATGTAGCCTAACTGTTTATTGTTTTAAACTCGACCGGGCGGTTTGGTAAATTAAGTTTTATTTTGTGAAATCATTTAATAAATTTAGCTTTTGTTTAATAAAACTGTAATCCAAATTCGTTCAGGTTATAATGTCTGTTCAGATTCGTAAAAGATTCAATACATTTCGCGGCCGATTTCTGAAAAGGCTTTACGAACTTAACGCCCCGGGAGATCTTTACATTATCCTTTTGGCGGCCCTTATCGGCACATTTACCGGTTTTGGTGCCTACTTGCTTAATTTAATTGTTAATTTTGTTCACGATATTCTTTTTGTTTACACCCGCCAGCTTGTCGGCCCGCAATATTACAGCGATTTTTTACGTATTCTTTTCCCTGCCGTGGGCGGGCTTGCCGTTGGTCTGCTTACTTTTTATTTATCTCCCGAGGTAAAGGGGCACGGTATCCCTTCGGTTATGGAGGCGATTGCCAAAAGCGGCGGGTACATCCGTAAACGTGTTTCGATCCTCACTTCCATTAATTCCGGATTAACCATCGGTTCAGGCGGTTCAGCCGGAAAAGAAGGCCCCATTGTCCAAATAGGCGCGGCTATCGGATCCAGTATCGGTCAGATTTTTCACGTATCGCAAAGACGTATGAAAATATTGGTCGGTTGCGGCACAGCGGCCGGCCTGGCTGCGGTGTTCAACGCGCCTATTGCCGGCGTAGTTTTTACCATTGAAATTATTCTGGCTGATTTTAGCCTGAAGGCTTTCACTCCCATTACCGTAGCTTCGGTTATTGCTACAGCCATCTCCCACTATATGATCGATTCTTCGCCCATATTTCACATTCCGACCTATAGCCTGAACAGTCCCTGGGAATTTCCGATTTATCTGGTGATGGGTCTGATCGGCGGTATATTATCTGTTATTTTTATCAAATCGTTGTATGGGGTCGAAGATTTTTTTGAAGACCGGCTCAAACTACCCCTTTACGTAAAGCCAGCAATAGGCGGTCTTCTGGCAGGATTAATCGGATACTGGTATCCGCAAGTGTACGGTTTTGACGACAGCGTTATCCACCATGCCCTGTTGGGGCAGGCGGGTATTATGCTCTTACTTATTCTCGTTTTTGTTAAAATCCTGGCCACTTCTTTTACGCTGGGTTCGGGTAACACCGGCGGGCTGTTCACACCATCCTTGTTCATTGGCGCCATGTACGGCGCCTTTTTCGGCAATCTGGCCGCTATGTTTTTCCCCGATATTGTTGCCCCGCCAGGAGCGTATGCTCTGGTCGGTATGGGTGTGATCGTGGCCGGCACTATACACGCTCCGCTTTCGGCTTTTCTGATTATTTTCGAAGTGACCGGCGATTACCAGATCATTTTACCGTTAATGCTTGGCGCGGTGGCTTCCACGTTGGTGGCCAATTGGATTGAACACCGCTCCATCTACACGATGAAACTTTCTTTTCTATCAGAGCGCATCGAACACGGCTGGAATATGGAATTACTGCAAAAAATCAATATCACAGCGCTCATCCGTAAAGACGCCGATATCATCCGGGATAAAACCGGTTTCAACCAAATCCTGGATATCTTTATGAAATCCCGCTACACAACCTTTCCGGTACTCAACGATCAAAACAAGGTAGTGGGTGTGATCACCCTGCGTGATTTACGCCCTATTTTACGCGAACAGCAACTGGCCTCGTTTTTACTGGCGGTTGATATTATGAACGAAAACTTTTTTGTACTGGAACCCGAAAACACCCTGGCCGAAGCGCTGAAGAAGATGGAAATGGATGACTTCGAACTGCTGCCTGTGGTAGAATCGCAGAACAACATGCAGTTCCTCGGCGTCGTCACCAAAGACGATATCCTGAAGCGTTATCTGAAGAAAGACCTGATACTGACGGAAACGGGAAGCTGAGGGATGGAGTGGTGGAATGATGGAGTGTTGGAGTGTTGGAGTATTGGGTGAAGGAGTGGGGAATTTATGAATTGATGAATTATTGAATTGGTGAATTAATGAATGGGAACTGGGAACTTGGAATTAACTAACAACTAACAGGGGTATAATCATCCGGCATAAAATAATGCGTATCGGTAACTAATCATAAGGTAAAAAGTCTTTTGTGCGGCTTCGTGGCTAACCAACTATCCCACCATCCAGCATCAATTCATTAATTCATTACTCCAGTACTCCATCACTCCATTACTCCGCTGCCTTACATCGGCCCCCAATGTGTAAGCACGGGCGGAATGAGCAAAAGCAAAGCCATTAAAAAGAAAATCCCCATCAAAGGCAGCATCCAGATAAACCATTTTTCGAAAGGAATGCGCGCCAGTCCCAGCACGCCTATGGTTACTCCGGAAGTGGGAATAATCATGTTGGTCAGGCCGTCGCCCATCTGGAAGGCCAGCACCGCCGTTTGCCGGCTTACGCCGATAATATCGCTGAGCGGCGTCATTATGGGCATCATCAACGCCGCCTGCCCGCTTCCGGAAGGAATAAACACATTGATGATGCTCTGAGCCAGAAACATCAACTGGGCGGCAAAGACGGGGTGAGCGTTGCGCACCATTTGGGCTACATTGTACAAAATGGTATCGATAATCTGCCCGTCCGAGGCGATGATCAGAATAGACCGGGCCGAAGCGATGATAAAAGCCACCGTCATAAACTCTTTGGCGCCATTTACAAATTCGAGGGCAATTTCATTGGCCGAGAGGTGCGAGATGATACCCACCAGCAGCGCCATACCAAAGAAAAGCCCGGAAATTTCGTTGATATACCAGCCCCACAGCATAACGCCAACAACCAATAAAATCATCGACAAGCCGAACACGATCAAAATCCAACGATGGCTGACACTTAAACGCCCCTGGCTAAAATTTGCCTCGCTGTTTTTCAGATGTTCGCGCCAGTGATTGTCCAAAGCGTAAACGGGACTCTTTTCCGGCTTCCTTTTTATGCGCCCGGCGTATATCTGCACAAAAACGATAGCCACCAAGGTATAAAGCCCCCAGCAAATCAGACGGTACCCCATTCCCGAAAGCGGCGGCAGTTCAGCTATGCCCTGGGCGATCCCCAGCGTAAACGGATTGACAAAAGCGCTGGCAAAGCCCACCGCGGCGCCCACAAAAGGAATGGCCACACCAACGATGGAATCATATCCCAATGAAACGGCCAAAGGAACAAAAATCAGTACAAAAGGCAGCACTTCTTCGCTCATTCCGAAAAGCGAACCGAAAAAAGAAAAGATCAGCATAAAAACGGGAATAATCATTTTGCGGATAAGCGGATATTTTTCCTGCGCCTGAACGACTCGTTTGATAAAGGCGTCCAATGCGCCGGTGTTTTGCAGCACGTTAAATGCGCCGCCAACAATAAAAATAAAGGCGATGATCTGAACGGCTTCCATAAATCCGCGTATGGGAGCGACCAGCAACGCGCCTAATCCTTGCGGAACATGCGCTATACTACGGTAAGAATCACTCACCACCACTTCCCTGCCGTTCATCATTGTACGATCAAAATGACCGCCGGGAATAATCCAGGTAAGCGCCGCCGTAGCAATCATGATGATAAAAATCAAAACCAGCGTACTGGGCGCTTTGAAATGCTTTGCCATTTCATTTCCTTACAGGTCTAATTGCAGTTGAATATTTTTTTCCAAAGGGTACGCTTTAAAACCCGCATTACGTAGTACAGAAATAAAATCCCGTGAACCGTGCGTACAATAAATTTCTTTTGGCCGCACTTGTTCCACAAAATGTAATAGTTCGTTAAAATCGGCGTGATCACTGATGGGAATAGCCTCATCCACATTGAAACGGTAACGGGCATTGGCGTCAATTGCCCAGCCGGAAACATAGATGGTATAAACACCAGTGATATTTTGCACAAAACGGTGATGACGCTGGGTCGTCGGCAACAGAATCACGCCGGGCTGTGTATCGCTGCGCCTGAATTTACGGAATTTACCGAAATCAACGCCATATTTTTGATATACGGGGATATATTTTAAAATCTGATAATCCACTGCTACCGGCAAATCGGCATCCGTGAGTATTTTGAGAATTTCCTGCCCCTTGCCCAAGCTGTAAGCGAATATCACCGGCGTTCTGCCCTGCTTTAACAAGCGGGAACAAAGGTCTAACAACTCCTGTTCGCTTTCGCTGCGCGGCGGCATACGATAGTGGGGACGGCCAAAGGTGGTTTCCATAATTAAAGTGTCGGCAGTATGAATTTCCATAGGTTCTGTTGTTCGCGAAGGCCCAGGACGGAAATCACCGGTGTAAAGCAGGCTGCCACGCTGCGATTCAATTTTAATCTGCGCCGACCCGAGAATGTGTCCGGCAGGATGCAGGGAAACTATACTTCCGTTTAACGGCAACGACCGGCCGAAAGACAGAGTCTGGTATTGTACTCCTTTGAGTCTCAGGTGCAAAAGGTCGGCTGTGGGCGGCGAGCAAAGTATTTTTTTGTGCCGGGCGATATGATCTGAGTGGGCGTGGGAAGCGAATGAGAAAGGCCGTACTCGTCGGGAATCCAGCCACAGGTCTAATTCTTTGACCAAAATATCTTTTTCGTAAGAAAACATATGATGGGCAGCTATCAACTATGGTTCTATCCCAAGAATCAATAGAGGAATAGGAGGATTATTACGTCCGTGACGCATTACATTATATACTTCTCCTTCAAAATATGCAACACCAGAGGACATCTGTGATTGCATTTTCTTGGTTGGTAATACTTCTATTCCCAGATTAATTACACCGCCCGAATAAAAGAGCATGTGTTTAACAAATAAATCATAGGCTACAAACGGATATTTACCGAATTGAACTTCAACTGCAATTCTATTCTTGACATAATCCGTTTGGTTGTATGAAAAGATAGGTGATTTTTCTCCGTGCGATATTAAGAATTCTTTTTGCTCCTTTGCCGGTAATAAGATACTTTTTTCCATTAATTCTCTGTTTAAGGTGATATAGTATTGGTAGCGGCTTTCATTCCATCCTAAAGACGAAAACTTTTTATTAAAAGATTTGTTTAACTCAACGGGACTGTAAAGATGTGTTCCTTTTATTCTTCGTTCTTTGCTGACTTTTGTTTTATGTTTCTCAGCATCGATATCGCTAATTATCTTCTTTATCTCCTCATATAGATTACTATGGTGGACAATCAAATATTCTTCGCCGTTTAAATGTGAGTATTTAAGAGCTATTTTCATTTGGAAAGTTCTTTGTTTTCGATCAGCCACTCCACAGGTAATTTGGCTACTTTATCGTTTGGAGAAGGCGTGTGAATAGGTTTATTAATAGGACGAATTTTAAGCGTTCCATCAAAAAGTTTATTTATTCGATCCTTTGTAATATCTATATATTCCTTTTCTTTTTCAATACCGACAACATTTCGATTATTTTTTATGGCTGCAATTACTGCAGAACCGACTCCTGCATAGGGATCAAGTATCCAGCTTCCTTCGTTCGTCAAAGCAAAAATACAACGCTCCACAAGTTCAATGGGATATTGACAGGGATGAACCGTTTTTTCAGGATGATTCGATTTCACATTTGGAATATTCCAAAGTTCATTATCCCAATCTTTTACAATGATTTCCCAAATATCCGAAGGATTTTTTCCTTTTGGATTACCCGACGGTTTCCCTTTATTTGGCCCTTTAAAATGTCTTTTACCCGGATATTTCGACGGTACGCGAACGTCATCGAGATTAAATATATAATCATCCGATTTAGTAAACCATAAAATTGTTTCATAGCGACCGGAAAATCGTTTAGACGCATGTAGTCCGTGTCCGAAATGCCAAATGATTCTGTTTCGCAATTTCAATTTATATTTTTTAAAGATTTGATAATAGTAAATGTCTAAAGGAAATACTTCACCCTTTTCCACATAATTACCCACCTGCCAGCAGATACTTCCTTTTTCCGATGTAACGCGTATTAGTTCTTTAATGACATCTTCCTGTTGTTTCAGATAATTTTCGATAGATTGCTTTGTTTCGTACTCTTTTCCTATGTTGTACGGAGGGGAAGTAATGATCAGATCAAATTTATCGGAAACAATTTGCTTTAAATGCTCTAAAGTATCGCCGTGGATTACTTCGTATTCTGATTGAAATGTGTTTTTGATAAAATCGAAAGTTCTCTGTTCCAATGGCCCAACCATTCGCTGTTTATTCAATTTGTGTTCATTGAATTTACATTTTTTCAAGGAAAAATGAAATACAATAATATGAGATTTATTATTTATTGGTAATGATTTATAGTTAATTAAGCAAACTATCCTCAACCAATGCCTTCACCTATTAAAGTATTGGCCGTTACTTCGTTTATTTTCACCTGAACAAAATCCCCCGCTTTGGCGCCGTTATCGGGGAAAACTACGATCTTGTTGCCGTCATTACGACCGGCCATCTGGCCCTTCTTTTTAGCCGGACCTTCCACCAGCACCTCAAAGGTCTGTCCCAGATGTTGTTGGTTTCTTTTATAGGATATTTTTCGCTGCAACTCCACCAAACGGGTGATGCGCGAGGTCTTTTCCTCTTCCGGTACATCATCGGGATATTTGCGCGAGGCAATGGTGTGTTGACGTTCGGAATACTTGAACATAAAGGCCGAATCGAATTCTACTTTGCGCATCACATCCAACGTATCCTGAAATTCCTCTTCCGTTTCGGTGGGGAAACCGACAATGACGTCGGTAGTCAAAACCAGATGGGGGATGCGTTCGCGCAGATGCTCCGCCAGTTGCAGGAATTCTTCTTTGCTATAGGTGCGGTTCATCATATCCAGCACGCGGCTGTTGCCCGCCTGCAACGGCAGGTGGATATGTTTGCACGCTTTGGGATTATTGGCCACCACATCGATCAGTTTAGCAGGAAAATCCTTGGGGTGCGGCGAGGTGAAGCGAATACGCCGGATGCCGTCCACCTCGCTGACGATTTCAATCAAATCGGCAAAATCGTATTCTGCGTATTTATAGGAATTGACATTTTGCCCCAGTAAGGTAATCTGTTTGAGGCCCTGGCCTGCCAGTTGTTTCACTTCTTCCAGCACGTTGTACGGGTCACGGCTGCGTTCGCGTCCGCGGGTGTAAGGCACCACGCAAAAAGAACAGAAATTATCGCAACCGCGCATCACCGCCACCCAGGCGTTGACCGAGCCTTCCGCTCTGGGAAAAATATCGCTGTAGGTCTCGTATTCGGAAAGCGTCAGGGCATAATCTTTCTCTCCCGTTGCTTCCACGTGTTCGATAAGCGTGGGCAGCTTTTTGTACGTGTCCGGCCCGGCTACAATATCCACGCCCACCTTATCTTCCAACAGCTCCTGCCGCAAGTTTTGCGCCATACAGCCCAATACGCCCAATATGATACCCTTATTTGTGCGGCGCAGCTGCTTTATCTCGTTTATGCGCTGATGCACCTTTTGATGGGCGTTTTCGCGCACCGAACAGGTGTTAAGGAAAATAATCTGCGCCTCCCGCGGGCTATCCGTAAAGGCGTAATGCTCTTTTTCCAGGATGGTTTTGACGATCTCGCTGTCGTATTCGTTCATCTGACAGCCGTATGTTTCTATATATACTTTCTTCAATGCTGTTCCTCACTAATAAAAGGCTTTAGTGAGCGATTCCATCGCTCGAAGCGATGGAATCGCTTTTTTTCCATTAGGAGCGCAAAAGATACTATACCCTATTACCAATCGCAACCTTCGCGGGAGGGGATTCTCCGCCCCGATACATCGGGTATAGGGGCTTCAGGGTGAGCCAAGAGCCGGCAGCCAACAGCTATGAATTTCGAACACCGATTAACGATTTAGGAATTAAGAACTGATAACTGTTAACTGACCCTTCGACTGCGCTCAGGGCAGGCAGCCAATAGCTTATAGCCAATAACCGAGAGCCGACCCTTCGTCCCGCCCGGGCGGGATCAGGGCAGGCAGCCAACAGCCGAGAGCCGATCTAATAACTTAATAACCTAGTAACCAACAACAAAAGGTTGAATCTCGAACACCGATTAACGATTTAGGAATTGAGAACCAATAACTCAATAACTTAGTAACTTAATAACTGAAAAATAACAGCCAACAGCCAGGAATCTCGAACACCGATTAACGATTTATGAATTAAGAACTTGACCCTTCGACTGCGCTCAGGGCAAGTAGCCAACAGCTAACAGCCTATAGCCAAAAGCTAAAGGCCGATAGCCGACAGCCATTAAACCACCAGATTCTCTTCCCCGCTAATCTTTACCGACAAAATCTTGTTTTTCAGATCCTCATCGCTGCGTAATCGGATACGCATATAATTATCCGTGAAGCCCTCCCACCATCCGTCGTGTTTTTCTTCAAACAATACATCTACCGTACGGCCGATAAAGGACCGGTAAAAGGCATACTTTTTCCTCTGCCCCACTTCAATCATTACCCGCGTGCGTTCTTTCTTTGTTTGATGATCCACTTTCGGTTTTAAATTATAGGCCGTAGTGCCTTTTCTATCCGAATAGGTAAAGACGTGGAAATAGGACAAAGGCAGATCCGTGACCAATTTTTTGGTATTTACAAATTCTTCCCTGCCCTCGCCGGGATAACCGACCATAATATCCGTCCCCAGACCGATATCGGGTATCTTCTTAGCGGCGTATTCCACAATATGACGGAAATCCGCCACGCTGTGTTTGCGGCGCATGGATTCCAGAATTTTGTCATCGCCGCTTTGCAAGGGAATGTGCAGGTAACGGCACACCTTTTCCGAATCGGTCATATAGTCGATCAGATTTTCATTCACCGTGGTCGGTTCGATGGAGCTGATGCGCAGGCGCTGCAAGCCGTCAATCCGTTCCAGTCCGCGCAATACATCCAAAAAGGTCTTATCAGCCTGATGATAGGTACCGATATTGACGCCGGTTAGCACAATTTCCTTAAATCCCATATCCACCAATTGCCGGGCTTCCAAAAGAATATCGTCAAATTTGCGGCTGCGCGCCGGTCCGCGGGCGGTGGCTACAATGCAGAACGAACAGATGTAACTGCATCCGTCTTGTATTTTTATATTGGCTCGCGTGTGGGTGTCATACAATCCGGTCGATTCGATGATGAACTCATCCCGGCTTATTTTGGATGAATGCACCACGGTCGGTTCGGACTGCTTGCCCATTCCGTCGATATATTCGGCCAGCTTCAGTTTGTGCTCATTACCGATAATAAGGTCAACGCCTTCGATTTGGCGGATGGTTTCCACGGCCATCTGGGCGTAACAGCCCACCACAGCCACAACGGTATCGGGATTGTTGCGGATACTGCGCCGCACCGCCTGCCGGCATTTGGAATCGGCCTGCTCGGTAACCGTGCAGGTGTTAATCACTGTCAAATCAGCCGCATCTTCCTCACCAACAATTTCGTAGCCCTTTTGCTTAAGACCGGCGGCGATCAAGGCTGTTTCCGCCTGATTGAGCCGGCAGCCCAGGGTATGTAAGTACGCTTTTGGCATATATAAACGATGGATAAATGAAATACCGAATCTAATTTTTATAAATCGAATTTACTCTGATTCGATCTGTTTAATATAAACAAGTGGGCAAAATTAGTGTTTATCTAAGGCAATTGCAAATCCGGTTATATTTAAAAAACTGTTATCCTGATCCCACCGATACATCAGGGGAAAAAGAACCTAAAAAATTTCTTTTAGTATGGCATTTGAGTAAAACCGGAGCGTATATTTGGTACAAGAGTGGAGAAAGGCTATGAAAGAATTATCCCTTCTCAATAATCAAGATCAGAAGTCGTTGCGGGAAACGATCGAACAAGCCTGCGGTATTCTTCTTCCTGAAGATTCCGGGAAGTTCGGAACCCTCTCTTTTCATCTTTTTGCACACAGCGGGCAAAAATCAATTAATGAAGAAATAGATACCTATTTCCAGATCCGCTGGGGCATGCATTCCATTTACAAAAGCAAGCATTTTACGTTTAAAAAAGATGCGGATATTGTTTCTGCTCTCCAAAAACGTATCCACCAGGCACGGGAAACCATACGAAAAGAATTTCACCGATATTGCGAAGATCAACTCCGAAGTATTGTATCACTTGAACTTGAACCGAAGATGCAGCGCCGTTTTCCCGGTTCCCACACTTTCAATCTTGGTTTGTGTCACGGCAGAAAACCCGGAAAACAGGTTAACAATTTCGGCTGGCCGTATTACTGCATTTTCATTTCCTGGTATGATGAGTTGGATGAATTCCAGGAATTTTTATATCCTGTTAAATTTGACGCCGAGCAGCGTACCTTTATAATACCTGTCGAGGATGTTTTACAAAAATTTCACCAGTTTCGTGATACCGTGTTCTAAATTAATTGTTTCAAAAGATAAATAATTGAACAAAGCCGAAATAAATATCCCCCGTAAATAGTTCATAAATTCCTGTAGTAAATATATAAATGTCTAAAGTCTCATCACATTTACAAAGGATTACTATGGATATAAAATACGTTCGCTCTGCATTGGCTTATGCGGCTATCGGTTTAGCGTTTGGCCTACACATGATCGGATCAAGAAATCATGGACAGATGGTTACGCATGCACATATTCTGCTTTTAGGATTTGTGGTTAATTTTATTTATGCCTTATGTTATAAGCTTTGGCTTGGCACACCGGGAACAAAACTTGCTCTCGCTCAATATTATTTCCACCAGATCGGAACGCTTATTTTGTTAGTGACATTATTTTTGCAGTATGGTCATTTCGTCTCTGAGAAATCGCTCGGTCCTGTATCAAGCACTGCTTCCTTTGCGGTTTTTATCGGTCTTATATTGATGATTGTCCTTTTTTATAGAAAAAAGGAATAAGACGGTTGTCGCTTTCGGAATATAATTTTATATTAGGGCTATATTTGCACGGCATTTTTAGTTTTGAATTAATCCTTTAATGAATAAAACTTCTGGCGTTAATTTATGATTGATTTTTTAATAGATTTTGCACGTGAAACCGCCTTCTTCTTTAATGAAATGGCTGTTTATCTGGTATTCGGTTTTTTGATGGCTGGAATATTACACATCATTTTTCCCGATTCCTTTATCTATCGGCATCTGGGACGCAGCAGCCTGAGTTCGGTTTTCAAGGCCACGTTGGCCGGGATTCCTCTACCCCTTTGCTCATGCGGGGTGATCCCTGTGGCCGCTTCCATTCGTAACAAAGGGGCTTCGCGCGGTGCTTCATTGGCCTTTTTGACGGCCACACCGCAAATCGGTACCGACAGTTTTATGATTACCTATTCGCTGATAGGTTGGATATTTGCGGCGTTTCGCATCGCCGCGGCCTTCATCACGGCGGTGGTATCCGGAATATTGGCCAATATTTTCACACCGGGAAGGGATGAAAAACCAAAGCCTGCCGTGCAGGTAGCCGAAATGGAAAACAGCATACAGGACCGGGTACGATCGCTTTTACGTTATGTACAGATCGAACTGTTCGGTTCTATCGCTAATTATTTAATGATTGGTATTTTTGCCGCCGGTTTGATTTCCGTTCTCGTACCTGACGGTTTTTTTGAGACCTATTTGAACAATCATTTCCTGTCGATGCTTATCATGCTTTTAGCGGCCACGCCCATGTATATTTGCGCTACCGCCTCCACGCCTATTGCCGCTTCATTGCTGCTCAAGGGCATTTCCCCGGGCGCAGCGCTGGTGTTTTTGCTGGCCGGACCGGCTACCAATGCCGTTACCATCAGCACGGTGGTCAAAACGATGGGCAAAAAGGCGCTGGTAATCTACATCGGTTCCATTTCCGTGGTCAGCATCGGTTTGGGCTTTTTGCTGAATGAACTGGCTTTTTCCTACAATGTGGATGTGATGATGCAGCACCAGCACGAATTGCTGCCGCCCTGGCTGGAATGGCTCGGTTCTGCTCTGCTGCTCAGCATGCTGCTGTTCCACTATGGCAGAAAACTATATCAAAAAATCAAATCAAAAGATATTGCGGAGGTACCCTATATGGCTTTAAAACAGTTGGATGTAAAAGGCATGACCTGCGACCATTGCGCAATGACCGTAAAGCGTACGGTAAGCGCTATTACCGGTTCGGATGACGTGCAGGTGGATTTAAGCAACGGAAGAGTTACCTTTGACTATGACTCGGATAATCTGGATGAGGTTAAGCAGGCCATTGTTGAGAAGGGGTATGAAGTGGTCGGTTAGCGTATTAATATAAACTTCTGTTTCCACTGTTTTTTATCTATCTGCAAACGAATGATATACACACCGGAAGACTGCGGCAGGCCGGCATTGTTTCGACCCCACCAGATTAAGCTGTGCCAGCCGCTTTCCATTTCACCTTCATAAAGTGTTTTAATCTTTTGTCCCAGTATATTATAGATATTAAGTGTAACAAATTGTTTTTTCTGCAAATAAAACCTTACCGAGGTTAACGGATTAGCCGGATTGGGCGCCACGGATAATTGCGGGTCGGAATTTCTGTCTTCCCGTAGCGCAGTCATCATCTTCGTCGCATTGGCGTCATACAAATGAAAACGGTCGATATACCAGCCCAGGGCTTCTTTTTGCTCGTCAATTCCCGCTTCGAATCGCACCAAAAGTGAGGCGCTGTTTTTATACTCTGTTAAATCCACACTAACGCGCTGCCAGGCGCCGTTCTGCCCGGAATAGGCCGCCTGTCCGCCCAAAGGATTGCCATACTGCTCGGATAAAGCCGTTAAAGGATAATCCGGGCTGGGATGAGCTAATTGCCAGGTTTCGCCGGCATCCACGGAAATTTTCAGATTCCCGCCGTCGTATTTTTCTTCGAAATCGTACCAGTGATAGAATTCAATTTGCGGTAAAACCATCCCCTGCACAAAGAGAAGGGGTGATTCCAATACGGCTTTATGCGCGCCGCTGTAATAATTTCCATCCAAATTGGTTCCCCATAACATAGCTCCGTTAAACGCTTTATCCGGTCCTGCGATCGGTTCTCCATATTCCCACTCACCACGTGCCTTAAAACCGCCGTCGCTTTCTTCAAAATCGCTGTAAAATTCGTTATCCCCCGGAGACAGCGTTATGACAACCCATAAACTGTCGCCGTTTCCGAGTGTTGTATCGATATGCGAAGCAGCATATTTTTGCTGCCAGGCGAATAGGTGTATTTTTCCACCCTGCAGGCTGTCCAGCCGAAAAACGGCATTTTCACTCAGGGTGTCGGTGTGGGATTGGCAATAAACGACCGTTCCCTCCGGGCTGCCGCCGTCGCTCAAAACAACCCGACCGGCAACAATCGAAGGGATTACTTTAAGTAATTTAATATTTCGCTTTAGATCGGTCTCTATATACAGAGAATCTGTCCGTTTAAAATAGTTTTTACGGGCAAATACCAATTCATACAGGCCCTTTTCGGCTTTCAGCGCGTAGCTTCCATCGGTCGCGGTTGTGTCCATACCCACAATTCGATCATATCGTGTCAGATAAACCTGAACATCTTCTATGGGTTGGTAATCCAAAGAGTCAAGCACAGTACCCGATACGATAAAGTAACTGCGTGGCGTCAGCGCTGCGTCTAAGTGGGTTACCCTGCCCGAATCAACGACAATATCCTTAAATTCCCGGGCTTCATAATTTGCAGCGCTAATGCGGACATCATACTTCCCCGGTTCAAGCAATCGGTAATAATCACCTTTTGAAGGATTGTTATGTATGATTTTGTCTATACCCAGTATCTCTACTTCGGCGGCGATGGATTGTCCGCTTTCTACGTCGGTTATCGTACCGGCAATCCCGCTATGTACCTGTTCCAGGTAGCTGAGCATGGATGCGCTGTTTTGCGAAAAATAATAACGGATGCTGTCTGCAGGGGGCATGATATTTTTTGCAATCTCAATGGTTGTTTCAAAAGTGCCGTGCCAGTGATAAGCCCAATCCTGCATACTTCCGTCGATGGCATACCACAACACACCGTTCACAATGCCCCGCTCAAACCTGGGATTGTTGTACAGCATTGGATTTAGGCGGGAATAACTGAGAGCCAGCCGCACGAACACTTCATCGTCCGGAGTGGCGGCATAACCCTGTTCGCCCGGCAGGTTTTTATCCCAGGGATAATTAACCACCAGCTCGCCGGTATGAAAATTGGCGGCCAACACAAAATGGTGTTCCGCACGCCAATTCATTATAGCCTTTGTTTCCGCCGCTCTTCCACTGGTGTCGCTTATCATATCATATTCACGATCGGGAAAGTCACGGTTTAAATCCACTCCATTGGCATTAAAACGACTTAAGCTTTGGCTGCCGTCGAAATTCATATTGGGAATGATCCAGATTTGCGTACTCCCCAAAAGGGATGTTATTCGTTCGTCACTGCCGTAATTTTGTAAAAGGGAATCTATAAAGCACAGCATCAACTCCTGAGTCAGTATTTCATTGCCGTGCATAGCGGCAATATAACAGACTTCCGGTTCCGCTTCCCTTTCATTCACATTATCGCTCAGGCATACAGCCCGGATAGAGCGTCCTTCCTCGGTAAAGCCGATGTTTTCCACCCGCATAATGTGCGGATAGAGAGCGGATAAGCTGTCCAGAATGCCAATTACCGCTTGATAGTTGTGATAACAATTGCCGATTTGCAGGCCGGATGAAAGCGTATCGACAGCGGCTGCCATCGGTTTTGTTTGGCGCAGAACCAGCCCTTCAGATTGCAGGCGTTGTGCCAACAGCGGGTATAAATAAACCAGTGCAGATTTATCCCTGCGATACGTAGCCACTATGCCACCGCTTTCTTCAATACGTTTTAACAGAATCGGCGTGGGGTTGTGGAGAATGTATGGTTGTTTGGCGGTTTGATCGTTCTCCAACAGGCTCGAAGAACGAAAAGGCGAATGCTGAGCCTTACCTGTCCCGACTGGGCGGGGTCGAAGCATAAGCCATACCTGTCCAGACTTATCGGTGGGATCGAAGCCAGAGATCGCCGTTCCCTTCGATCCCGACAAGTCGGGACAGGCGAAGCTCAGGGAACGGAGGCTGAGAGTTGCCTGCCCCGACGGGTCTGGGTCGAAGCCAGGGAAATCCGTTTCCTTCGATCCCAACGAATCGGGATAGGCAGAGCTCAGGGTTCGAAGGCTGAGCCTGTCGAAGCCGTCATCTGTTCCCTTCGACAGGCTCAGGGAACGGGGGCTGAGAGTTGCCTGCCCCGACGAGTCGGGGTCGAAACCATTCCTTGACAGCGCCGAAGTCTGCGAAAACAACAGACAGGGTAAGAGAATAGTAATGCTAAAAAAGGCTAAAAATGTATGGGCCGGTTGCTTCATTGCTGATATTATCGTAATATGATTGGCGATATTGAGTAAACCGCAAACGTTTTAATCTACAATCAATCTATGCCCGGCACAAGTACTATGCAGAAAATACGTTTTCGTACGGAAATACCTCTTCCCGAGTATCCTTTCCGATTGGAACATTCCTACAAGTTTGTTACACTGGGATCCTGTTTTGCAACCAACATTGCCGATCGTTTGCGCAGCTACCGTTTTTCGGTTTTGGATAATCCCTTCGGCGTTCTGTACAATCCGGCCTCCATCCTGCAATCATTACAATTGCTGCAGAGTAATCAACAGGTAACCAAAGAAGATTTAATCTATTACGATGAAGAATGGCATAGTTTCGACCATCACAGCGATTTCTCACGCAGCAATGCCGAAGAATGCCTGCAGGCGGTAAATTCCGGGCTGGATAAATCCCGGATTTATTTTAAAGATGCAGAGGTGTTGATGATCACCTACGGAACCGCCTATGTATATAAACATATCCGACGCGGCCGGATTGTATCCAATTGCCATCGTGTTCCGGCGGCAGAGTTTGAGCATTTTCGCCTGGATTTTGCGGATATTGTTGAGATGATCCGGGATTCCATTCGCATCGCCCGAAATCTTAATCCGGCGGTAAAAATCATCTTTAGCATAAGCCCGGTACGCTATCTTAAGGAGGGGTTTGCCGAAAACCAGCTTAGCAAAGCGCTGCTCATTTTGGCCGTCTATAAAGCCATTGAGAGAGAAGAACACTGTGTTTACTTCCCCGCCTATGAAATTATGATGGATGATCTGCGTGACTACCGTTTTTATGAAGGCAATCTAACCCATCCCAATACAATGGCTATTGATTACATCTGGCATATTTTCAGCCGATCTCTGCTCAGCGAAGACTGTTTAAATATGATGGAACAGGTTAAACAGGTGGTTCAGGCCTATTCGCACAAACCGCGAAATCTACAGAGTAAAAAATATCATCAATTTATTCGCAAATCGCTGCAATTCGCCGAGAGCCTGAAAAAACAATACACCTATTTGAATCTGGATCACGAAATTACATATTTTAAAGAATTTTTAGCAGGAATTGAGAACGGTAAATTTAATTCGTAAATTAGTATATGCGTATCCCGAAAGCGACATCTATAGCAATTGCCCTGATCTACCTGCTGATTCTTTTCAATGCGGATAGGATTCACAATCACGGGCCGACGCTTTTCCCACAAAACAATTGCCCGTCCTACGTCCTGTCGGTGACGACCAAAGCCGATGGGTTTGCGCTACACCCCCTTATTCCACAAATACACTTATCCCCTGTTTTTGTTATTTTTTCAACAAAAGATACCATTGCCCTCATCTGTGTTGTTCATACGCTTCCTTCCCGGGCGCCGCCATCCCTCGTTTAAAGCCCTATGAACAGGTAACGTCCGGTTGGGATCCATATTCAAATAATTTTGCACCTTTGGGAAAACCGATTACTATCAGGTTATCTTATTTTTTATTTTGCAAGGTTTTATCGGAGTTTGTTCTGTTTTAACCGGACAAATAGTGTATAAAATCATTTACAACGAGGTTATCTATGCGCATAAAATTTTCATTTGCAATCATATATCTTTTGGCGTTAGGGTTCATTTTACCCGCATTAGCGCAAGATTCCACCCGCATAAAAGAACTAGAACAACGCATCAAAACACTGGAAGAAAAAATAGCACAGAATGAATTGGAAAAATTACTGCAAGAAGCGGAAAACGCAGCAAAAGAAAAGAAAGAAGAGAAGAAGATAAAAACTTTTAAAGGCGGCCAGCGCTCTTTGCAGGCGATTAATCCCGAAATGAGCGTAACAGGCGATATGTACGGTTTGTACATCGGTAATGAAAAGCATTACACGGAAAGCCTGCGCAGCGGGGCTCATTTCCGCGTGCTTGGTTTACACCTGCAAAGCAATCTCGATCCGTTTAGCCTGGCCAAAGTAGCTTTGGAATTCACTCCGGACGGATTTGAACTGGGAGAAGCCTATATGACGCTGACCAGAGTGCTACCTTCCGTCTCGCTCACAATCGGAAAATTTCGCCAGCAGTTCGGCGTGGTAAATCGCTGGCACGCCCACGGTCTGGACCAGTTCGACTATCCTTTGGCTCTAACAACGATTTTGGGCGAAGATGGATTGAACCAGGCCGGTCTTTCCTTCGACTGGCTGATGCCGGCCTTTCTGGGTGACGCTAACTCGTTTATTGTTCAGTTCACCAATGGGCAGAATGAACAACTGTTTGGCGGCGAGTTTTTCAGTTTCCCGGCGGTACTGGCTCATTTTAAAAGTTATACTGATCTCACAACAAACACGTATCTGGAATTTGGATTAACAGGCATGCTGGGAAGAAACGATAAAAACGGTTATATAGACGGTGAGCTGCATACGGAACCGTATCGCTCCACAAAATTAGCCGGTTTCGATGTAACCCTGTTCTGGCAGCCGGTAAACAAAGCGTTATACCGTTCCTTTCTTTGGCGCAGTGAGTTGTTTTATGCCGATAAATCCTTGCCGGAAAACAACCGTATTACCGCTTACGGCGGATACTCTTATATGGAATATCAATTTAATGAACGGTGGCAGGCAGGGTTCCGTTTCGATTACACCCAACCTTTTACGATAAATAACAAAGATGAATATCTCTATCAACTGGTTCCCTACATCACCTGGTGGCAAAGCCATTGGGTCAAATTCCGGTTACAATATAATTATCTTGCCGGTAAGGCTATGAACATGGCGGAACATTTTATACGTATGCAGATGGTTTGGGCTATGGGACCACACAAACACGAGCGTTACTAAGGAGCAGACAATGGAATCCAATAATAAAAAAATCAATCTCAACCGGACACGTTTAGCCGGAGTTATCCTTGTATTATCACTGTTTTTCCTGCGTGCAGGATATGCGGCGGATAGATTGAATGTAGTAACTACCCTGAGCACCTACGCGGATATCGCCAAACAGATCGGAAAAGAGCGGATCGAAGTACAATATATTGTACCTGGCGATCAGGACGCCCATTTTGTCCGACCGAAACCCAGTTATGCGGTTATGCTCAGCAAAGCCGATGTATTTGTAACGACGGGGCTCGATCTGGAGCTGTGGGTTCCTTCGGTAGTTGATATGTCTAAGAATGATCATATCCGTTCAGGGCAGGAAGGCTATGTGGCCGCCTATGACGGAATCGAATTACTGGATAAACCCACGGTTCTTTCCCGCAGCGAGGGTGGTTTACATATTTACGGTAATCCGCACATCACCACCAGCCCCTTAAACTGGAAAATCATTGCCGAAAACATCGCCATCGGCCTGATCAAAAACGATCCGGCCAACGAAGATTTTTATCGCCAGAATCTTTCCATTTTTCAAAAAGAAATCGACAAACGTCTGTTTGGTGAGACGCTGGTCAAACTTATGGGCGGATCTCTGCTGACCAAGCTGGCTCTTTCGGGCCAGCTCATCGATTTTCTGCAAAATAAATCATACGCCGGAAAGAAACTGATTGACTATCTGGGCGGCTGGCTGGGCGAAGGGCTGGTGTTCCGCAACAAAAAGATCGTGGCCTATCATAAAAACTGGGTGTACTTCAAGCAGTTGTTCGGGCTGGATATCATTGGATATGTGGAACCCAAACCCGGCATTCCGCCTTCGCCCAAGCACGTTGAGGATTTGATTGTTAAGATGAAAAAAAACAATATAAAAGTAATACTGGCTGCAAACTACTTTGACGAAAATAAAGTTCGGAATATCTGCGCCAAAGTGAATGCCGTACCGGTCATCGTACCCATCTACGTCAACGGAGCGCCGGGCACGGAAAATGTTTTCAAGTTAGCGGACTACTGGGTTAGCCATTTGAAGGCTGCGTGGAAGTAGTGCAATCGGTGTAATGGAAAATTGGAGTGATGAAATGGAAGGATAAGAATTACTGAATTGGTGGATTATTGAATTGGTGGAGGAGTGGTGGAATATTGGAGTATTGGAGTAGTGGATTAATTTAAAAATCACAGCTGTCCTAAATAATTTGCTATAGCAGTATTTAACCGTATTAGTTAAAACAAACACAAAATTCCCCCTTAAAAAAGGGGGCTAGGGGGTTGTAATAACGACGAGATTAGTCACTTATCTTTTTTGCAGAAAACACCCCCTTAATCCCCCTTCATAGGGGGAAATTCAGGAATAGCGACATTTTTAGTAGTCATCATTATATATTTAGGATAGATATGTTCAAAAACAATTTTTAATCCGGTACATCCCAAACTCTGTTCTCATTAATCCAAATATTCATTAATTCAATAATTCATACATTCCATACTACATGAATTATGAATTTTTCAAACTCATTTCCTCAGGAGGTTCTTTTGAACGTTCATATCTGGGACATTATGGCGCCGGCCTTTTTCGAATGTCTGGTACTGGTCGGCATACATTCCTATCTGGGTATTCATGTTATCCGGCGCAAGGTAATTTTTGTGGATTTGGCTCTGGCACAGATCGCGGCATTAGGAACAACCGTGGGCTTTTTGTTCGGTATTCTTCCCGGTACTATGGGAGCGTACTGGTTTTCACTGGCTTTTACCGTACTGGGGGCGGCCATTTTTTCCATTACCCGCCTGCGCAACGGTAAAATACCCCAGGAGGCGGTCATCGGCCTGACGTATGCCATCGCCGCCTCTATCGCTATTCTGGTCATCGATAAAGCGCCGCACGGGGCAGAGCATATAAAAGAAATAATGACCGGCAGTATTCTGTGGGTAAAATGGGAAACCATTCGTAACGCGGCTATTGTATATACTTTTGTCGGTATATTTCATTATATATTCAGAGAAAAATTTTTCCTGATCAGCAATGACGCCGATGCTGCCTATCGGCAGGGACTGCCGGTGCGTTTCTGGGATTTTTTATTCTATGTTTCCTTCGGGATAGTTATTACCCACTCGGTGGGCACGGCGGGAGTTCTTCTGGTCTTCGTTTTTCTGGTTGTGCCGGCCATTGCTTCCACATTGGTTACCGATGTGTTATGGAAACAACTTCTTATCGGCTGGGGCTTAGGTTTGTTCGTAAGCACGGTCGGATTGTACATATCCTACACGGCCGATTTACCTGCCGGTCCGACCATCGTCGCTTTTTACGGCCTGACGCTGGTTGTCCTTGCCACATTTCTCTATATCATCCGGGCCAAAGAGAAAAAGCCGGCTTTGCTAAAAACTGCCGCGGTCACTGTTTCTATTGCCGTTATTTTTTTCGCATTTAATTTGCTTGGAAATGCGTTATCCAAACTTAATCATACCCACCAACACCAGCCTAATACTTTGTCGGAAGAAACCCACCTGATTCACGAGGTAAAGCAGCATAAGTTGTTGGAAAACATGAGTGAAGAAGAATTGGATCGCTTTTTGATAACCGTACGCAGTGCCGAACGTTTACAGGACTTGTTTAAAGCTGAAAAAGAGCCCTATATCCGTTTTAAAATCGCCGCACGTTTGGCTGATTTTCAATTAAAACCCGGCTTAACTCTTTTGATGGAATTGCTTAAAAAATGTGAACTGCCGTTTCTCAGGGAGGAAATTGTACAAAAAATGCGTACCTTAACGGGCCGGGATTTTGGATATGATCCGGAACAGACTCCGCAGAAGAACAAAGCCGCCTTAAAAAAATGGCAGGATTTTATTGATCGGATGGAATAGCGGAAAATAAAATTAAATTATTTTCCCTTTTTAAGAATAAAATGGAACTTTTATTCGTTTCAGCACTTGAAATAACAAATTGACACAAATAACAGAAAGAAACAGATGACTGCAAAAACCACTGTCGCCACTCCATCCTGGTTATCGGAATTGTCCTATTATTCCAAATCTCATACCGGAAAAGCCTTGTGGCAGCTTACGAACACGGTCATCCCCTATCTTGCTCTCTGGGCGGGGATGATTTATTTAACAACGAACGGCTACTCATACTGGTTTACCCTTGTTTTATCTCTGGCAGCCGCGGGATTTATGGTGCGTACCTTTATCTTGTTCCACGATTGCTGCCACGGATCATTATTCCCCTCACGCAAAGCCAACACCATTGTGGGATATTTAACGGGAATATTAACTTTCACGCCTTTTGAGGAATGGCGCCGATTGCACAATGTTCACCACGCCACTTCAGGCAATTTGGAACGGCGCGGAACCGGCGACATCTGGACAATGACTGTCAAAGAGTACCGCGCAGCAGGTAAAGGAAAACGATTTGCCTATCGAATGGTGCGTAACCCTGTCATTCTGTTTGGTCTTGGACCTATCTTTCTTTTTTTGTACAGCAATCGTTTCGCTCATAAAGGGGCAAAATGGGAAGAATGGCGCAGCGTTGTGTTGACCAACCTGGCCCTGGCAATCATAGTTTTATCCTTAGGTTGGCTGATCGGTTTTAAAACCTATTTGAGCATACAGATTCCCGTTCTGTTCTTTGGGGGGTTAATCGGCATCTGGTTATTTTATGTTCAGCATCAGTACGAAGGAACCTATTGGGCCCGAAACGAAGAATGGAACCTGGTTCAATCGGCTTTAAACGGTAGTTCCTTTTACAAACTGCCTAAAGTATTTCAATGGCTAACAGGCAATATCGGTTTCCACCATATTCATCATCTTCGGCCGAGGATTCCCAATTACAACCTGGAAAAATGCAATACATCCATACCGGCCCTGCAGAATATAAAACCGCTGACGCTTAAGAGAAGCCTGCGTTCTATCAACCTGCATTTATGGGATGAGGATAAACAAAAGATGGTAAGCTTTCGCTCTTTAAAATAATGCGTGTAAATCTATGAGTCAGCGTATTTGCCAATTTCTTTATTGCTCGACTAAGCAAAAGGTTAACCAGGTTAAAATAATTCTTGATTTTTTATTAAATTAATTATATTATAAATCATATTTCATCCGGTCTTATGAACCTCACTATTTGGTAAAAAAGAATTAACAGTTCGTATAAATTATCGCGCAAAATTGAACAGGAAGGGAGGGTACATGTCCAAAGAACCGATTGGCTGCGGCAGACCAACAGGTGCCGTTGTCGGTGAGTCTGCCGTCCCTGAGACTGCCCAAAATGAAAACCAAACAGAGGAGCAAAAAATGGTAACCGCAAAAGTGGGAGCAAAAGCACCCGATTTTGTTGCCCCGGCCTATTATCGTGGTGAATTTACCGAAGTGAAATTATCCGATTTTCTTGGAAAATGGGTCCTGCTATGTTTTTATCCCGGCGATTTCACCTTTGTCTGAGCGACCGAAGTGTCAGCGGTCGCTGCCAATTATGATACCTTACAGAAACTGGGAGTAGAAGTCATTTCCATTAGCGTAGATAGCCAATTTGTCCATAAGGTTTGGAATGATCAGGAATTATCCAAGATGGCCGGACGAGACGTACCTTTTCACATGGCCTCCGATGGTCCCGGTAATGTAGGACGTGTGTATGGTGTGTATGATGAACAGGCCGGCATCGAACTTCGCGGTCGATTCATTATCGATCCGGATGGAATTATCCAGGCCATGGAAGTATTAACCCCTCCGGTTGGCCGCAAACTGGATGAAACCATCCGACAGGTTAAAGCCTTTCAGCATGTGCGGGCATCCAAAGGTACCGAAGCGTGTCCTGCCGGATGGGAGCCCGGCAAAAAAACGCTTAAACCCGGTCCGGATTTGGTGGCCAATGTCTGGAAAGAATGGAACCCTAAAGAAGACAGCTAATTCATTTTAGCTCCTGCTTATTTACAGCGTTCTGCTTACTCTAAGTGGAACGCTGTTTTTTTTACTATGTTTTCCCCCGCCTTATTGCTATCCCTTTGTTCCATTGTTGGCTATAACTCACACTATGATATGGTATGCGGCATCCTTTAAAACAACTTCATTTGCAATTATTTTCAGAATGTCTAAATTACAATATATTCTATGATAGATTTGAATAGTCCGATTTTGTTACCAGAATCACGGAGACCTCCCTATGCGAATTAATCCAACAAGCCACTCTGTTTTTTTAATAATTGCGGTAATGTTGCTCGGTACATTAACCGCCCAACCTTTGGATATGGATCTGTTTAACGGAATGAAAGCCCGCAGCATTGGCCCGGCAGGGATGAGCGGTAGGGTAACTTCCATCGATGTGGTTCTTTCCGATCCGGACATCATCTATATCGGTACAGCTTCCGGTGGCGTCTGGCGTTCGCGCAGCGGCGGGGTACACTGGCAGCCCATATTTGACGATCAGCCGGTAGCCTCTATTGGCGCCGTAGCCATTGATCAGCGCATTCCGGATATCATCTGGGTGGGCACGGGCGAAGGCAACCCGCGGAACAGCCAGTCCAGCGGCAACGGCATCTACAAAAGCATCGATGGCGGCAAAACCTGGCAGCATCTGGGATTGGAAAAAACACATAATATCCATCGCATACTCATCCATCCTTACAATTCGGATATCGTTTATGTGGCGGCCCAGGGTTCTGCCTGGGGCGAAGGCAAGGAAAGGGGTATATTTAAAACCACCGACGGCGGCAAAACCTGGCAAAAGATTCTTTACGTAAATCCGAAAACGGGCGCTGCCGATCTGGTAATGGATCCGAGCAACCCCAACAAACTTATTGCCGCCATGTGGGAGTATCGCCGCTGGCCCTGGTTCTTTAAATCAGGCGGGCAGGGTTCCGGTTTGTATGTTACCTTCGACGGCGGTAAAACCTGGCAAAGGCGGACGGAAAAAGACGGATTACCCAAGGGCGAGTTAGGCCGTATAGGGTTGGCCGTATCTCGCAGTATGCCCAACGTGTTGTATGCTCTGGTAGAAGCCAAAAAAACAGCGCTTTTCCGTTCCGAGGACGGCGGATTTAAGTGGAAAAAGATCAGCGACAGCAATATCGGCAGCCGGCCTTTTTACTATGCCGATCTTTATGTGGACCCTTCTAACGAGAACCGGGTTTACAACCTGCATTCGATTGTTACGGTCAGTGAGGACGGCGGAAAAACCTTCCATACCTTAATCCCCTGGCAGGACATTCACCCGGATCATCACGCCTGGTGGATTCATCCGCAAAACCCTGATTTCATTATAGACGGTAACGACGGCGGGATGGCCATATCGCGGGATCGCGGAAAAACCTGGCGCTTTATTCATAATTTACCTTTGGCCCAGTTCTATCACATAAATTACGATTTTGAGAAACCATACAATGTTTACGGCGGTATGCAGGACAACGGATCGTGGAAGGGCCCAAGCCGCATCTATCAGCGGGGCGGCATACGCAACAGCCATTGGCTGGAACTCAGCTTTGGCGATGGCTTTGATGTTGTGCCCGACAGCAGTAATCCACGCTACGGCTACAGTATGTCGCAGGGAGGCTGGGTAAGCCGCTACGACAGCAAAACAGGTTATCTCAAGATCATTCGGCCTTATCATCCGCAGGGGCAAAAATTGCGGTTTAACTGGAATGCCGCTATCGCCCACGATCCTTTCGAGCCGACCACAATCTACTACGGAAGTCAGTATGTGCACAAAAGTACCGATCGCGGCGATACCTGGGAAATCATTTCGCCCGATTTAACCACCAACGATCCCGAAAAGCAAAAACAGCTGGAAAGCGGCGGCTTGACTTACGATGTAACCAATGCGGAAAATTATACAACCATTGTATCCATTGCACCCAGCCCGGTTAAAAAAGGCGTTATCTGGGTGGGCACCGATGACGGGAATATCCAGCTCACCAAAAACGGCGGTAAATCATGGCAGAACCTCACATCAAACATAGATGATTTTCCGAAAAACGGCTGGGTTACCCAGATTCATCCTTCTGTATTCAACGAGGCTGAGGCCTTTGCGGTAGTTAATAATTACCGCCAGGATGACTGGAAACCGTATGTATATCACACTGAAAATTATGGTGAAAGCTGGAAGCGCATCGTAGATGAAAAACAGGTTTACGGACACGCATTGAGCTTTGTTCAGGATTTAAAAGCAGCGAATCTCTATTTTCTGGGAACGGAATCCGGACTGTATGTAAGCATCGATGCCGGAAAAAACTGGACAAAATGGACGCAAGGCTTCCCCACCGTTTCGACTATGGATTTAAAGATACATCCACGTGAGAATGATTTAATTATCGGAACATTTGGCAGGGCAGCCTACATCATAGACCGGATCGAGCCGCTGCGTGCACTGGCCGGACAAGGTGAACAGCTTTTGCATAGGCCCCTGCACCTTTTCCCGGTTCCGGACGCTGAAATGATGATTTATAAATCGGTCAGCGGAGCGCGCTTCCCCGGAGCGGAAGAATTTAAGGGACAGAACCGTCCTTACGGGGCGATGATTACCTACATTCTGACACCGGATACCAGCGAAAAAACACCAAAAGATGACACGGAACAGAAAGGACCGAATAAAAAGCAGGCGGTCAACAGCCTACAGGACAGCGTAAAAATAGAATTTTTAGACGCCTCCGGTCAGGTTATTCGGACTTTACGTAAGAAACCGAAATTCGGTATTAACCGGTTTTACTGGAATTTCCGGCAAAAGGGAGTGCGTTTTCCCGGCCAGCCCAAACCCAAAAAAGAAGATGCACCGGAACCGTCCGGGCCGCAAGTGGTTCCCGGAACCTACGCTGTCCGCGTCAGCCACGGAACATTTGTCGATTCCACATCATTTTCCGTACGTTTTGATCCCCGCATTCCGGCAGAGATAAAGAACCTGAAGGCACGGCACGATTTAGCAGTTTCCTTTCTAAAGAAAATAGAGAAAGCGACCAAAGCGGTTGACCAATTGCAGGAAATTCAGAAAACTGTCAAGCTGGTTTCCGAACAAATCGGAACTACGGATAATGATTCACTGAAGGCGTTAAAAAAATTAGGCAAAGCTGTGAATGATTCCGCTCAGGTGTTGATCGAGCAAATCACTCAGAAGAAAGTACAGGGCATCCGTAACGATCCCGATAAGGTGGGTGCCTTGTTAAGCACAGCGTATCGTTATATTCAGTCGGCCTATGACGCCCTCGGAGAACGGGAATATACCCGCATTCGCAAAGCGGAACAGGCATTAAAGGAAGCGCTCAAAGCAATCAACCGTTTTATCAAAACCGACTGGCAAAACTATCGCAATAAAGTGGAATTGAATCGGGTATCCTGGTTCAAAGATTACGAACCGATTAAAATGGAGGAAAATTGATTATCCTTCATCCTATTCGCTTCCGGCCATCCGGGATTTCAGCTTTTTAATGCGCCGTTTTTCCTCGGCCAGCCGGAAAACCGAATGAACCGGGTCTATTCCGGCTCCGATTAACAGACCGGTAATCAAATAATTGAGTGTGGGATGAATATTGGCCCAGCCTAATAAATGCACCACGCCCAATTTAAAATTCAGGCAAATCACAATGCCGATGATAAGCCCCAGGGTGTGCAATACGATCGCTAACAGAACGGTGCGAATGATTTGTTTGATATCCTCTTCCTTGTAGCTGAGTTTCAGTTTATCCATCTGTTTTTTAACGGCAAGCCATAAAACTTCACTTATGCGCTGCAGGAAGGATACTTTTGGCCACAGCCATTGGAAAAACAACTTCACAAACTGGACGATCCGGCTTATAATTGTGGCAAATACCAGCAGAAAAAAATACACTTTTAACACATTGGTGTCGGTTTTTACCAAATCACCGCCTGCCGTTTGCGCTGATAAAATTTCAAAAAAAAGCAGCGATGTAAAAAACCCGTATGCAATAATATGAAACCGTCTGTTCATCAGGGGCTCCCGTTATACATAGATGTATTTTTGATTGGCAAAGGTGTCCAGTTCTCTTTTGACTGCGGCCTGTTTTTCCCAATCATTCATAATTTGTGTGGATTTGGCAATCAGACGATCAAGCGGGAAATTATTGCCCGGACAGGCCGTATGTCGTTTTTTAACCGAGCGGTGGCCAACCACATTTTTTTCGTCAATATCATATAAATAACGCCATAGCGCCAGCATTCTGGCTCCGGTTTCTATCTGGGCTTCGGTTGGTCTGGGATTACTGTTCCAGGTATTATACCCTTTCACATTTTTACGATTTTCAAAATTACCTACAAAGCAAAGCCCTAATGAATTGGCGTTGTAAATGGTTTTTCCACGGGCCAAATGCCAGCCCACCGAATCCCACCTGCAATAATTATGATACTTGCCGTCTTTGGTAATCACACAATGAAAGGAAGGATCAAGACGATAGCTGCCCTTCTCATTGGTGATTTCTTTTTGTTCTATTTTAACAATGTCTTCGAAGGTCAGGTCTTCTCTGGTTGCGGAATGGTGGATAACGATAAACCGGGGATTGTTTTTACGCAGGGAATGCCCCGGCTTATCGGGATATATTCCCCCATCGTACGAAAGTTTCAGATGTGGAAATTTTGGCGAGGATTCACCGCCGCCGGTACTACGGGGTAGTTTATTTTTTTCAACGGGTGTGCCGGTTTGTCCGCTTTCCAAGCGGCGACGCTCCGTTTTGAGTAAATCCTTCTTTTCTTTAAGAAAGTTGATCAGGTTATGAATCGGTTCCGAACCGCCGCTGATCAGCATCCCCGAGAGAAATACATCCCACCATTTAAGCGTATCGCCCGTAACAAACCCCAATTCTCTGGCGATACCCAGCTTGGACGAATAACAGATCACCATCCCGCTGATTACGCCAACCGTCTGCATGAGCAGCATTTTAAGTCGGATGCGGCTTTCCTCTTCATCCTCGCTCAAGGCCTGGCCGGAAAGGCGAATCAGCATCTTTTTATTGCCGCCGGCAAAACCGAGGAAGGTAAAGATTTTATCAAGATATTCGAGAATGCGTTCAATCAGCAGAGAAGCGGTTAAAAATTTAAACAGAATGGCCAGGTAGGCTTCGAATTCTTGCATACTGTGCTCTTTTAATTGTATTTAACTCAGCCGAACGAACAAACCGGCATGAATCTATTCAAAATCCAGATATTTAACCAGATCGTCACGTTGGGTCAGATGTACCAATAATCCCCGAAAGACAAGATCTTCAACAATCGCTTTAACATCGGCAATATTTAATTGGTGCTTATAACAGAAATGCCAGATATCGAATGAACCGGCATGGAGACTGTATAAGAAATATTCGGCCAGATTGAGTTTGACGCCCTGTTCCACCTTTACGAAGATTTCATCCAGTTCTTCCCTGCCCTTTGGTTTGATGTGGCGGGGTGAAAACCAGTAATTGGGTTCATCCACCAAATCGCAGATGGGGAAACCGAGGTTGCGGCCTACAAAATGGGAGAGGAAATTCACGCTGACCAGATAGGCTTCATCCTCGGCATCCGCCCATAAATCATCCCACACAGAAGGGTCCGCCTCTTTCAGCCATTCAAAAAAACGAATTTCCGACGCCGGCAGCTTCATCAAAGCATGGCCTTTGAACACATCCAGAATATGTTTTAAGTCGATAGTATTTAAATTATCCAACTCTTCAGCGCCAAACTCCATATAACCGTGTCGGCTGAGCTGATTTTCTTTTTCTTCCAGCAGTTTACGAATACTCATTTGATTTTTGCTTCAACTTTCTCAAGTACTTCTTTAAGTTTTTCGGCGGCTTTATTTTCCAATTCCACGCATTGATTGCGCATGGTCATCACAAAGGCCTCGTCTTTGATATCCCCTAAATTGATGAGTACATTATATACGCCGCCTTTAACGCCGTTATAGGCCATCAATGCCCCCACGCCTACATCGGTAATGGAGTTGGGATTACCGTACTGCACAACCGTTTCCGCCACTTCGATGGCTTTGTAGCTGTTTTCCGCTGTATTCAGTGGCACCCGTACGGCCTGTTTGAGTCCTTCCTGTTCGGCTTCAAATTTCTTCTGCTTCTCTTCTTCCGTTTTGGATGGCAGTCGGCGCGCATCCATATAGGCATTGAAAGCGTTGGTATCGTCATCCACGGCGCGTACCAGGGCAAATTTGATTTCCTGCGCTTTTTCGGCCGCTTTGTTCAGAATTTCATCCACCTTCTCGCTGCCCCTTTTATTGGCCGTTAAATTGCTTACCATAGAGGAAAGCGCTGCACCAAGAGCTCCGGACAGGGCGGCAATGGAACCGCCGCCGGGCGCCGGAGATTCCCGCGAAACTTCATCCACAAAATCACTTACGGTCATCTTCACCAGCGGGGCATTCAGATCGGATGGCAGACCCAGCACGCGTTCTTCGATTTTAAACTCGCTCACATCGCGCAGCCCCAGCGACTGCACGGCCGTTTCCAATATATCGCGGATGGGAATACCCACAGAGCGGCCCTGTTTTTTCAGATAATACTTGCCCGTTTCCAGAAGGGCGGGATACGGCACCATACCCACAATTTCGCTGCCGGTAACCACCAAACCGCGTTCTGCGGCCAGCTTACGGGTTTCCTCCAGTACGGCATGCATGGGGGTTATTTTATAATTGGTCAGATTGATAGAAAGCTGTGCGCGGTCATATTCGGGCACCAACCAGCCGATGGCTTTGCAATGGGTAAATTTACCCGGTTTTTTTACGGATTTGCCTTCCGGCTTCTGCGGATTGATCCCGTTCAATCGCAACAAAGCGGCTAAATCATAGTTATGATCCTTCGAACAATGGTCGATGGTTTCCTGAATGGTTTTGCCCACGAATTCACAGTTTCCGCAAGGATAGCTGCCTTCACGGTATTTCAGGATTTCGCTGCCTTTAAAATAAAACGGGCTGGTGTTGCCGCGGCGCGCCGAACGCCCTTTTTCGCGCAATTCAAAAGCAATATCAGTGGCATATTTGGATTCACGCGTATTGAGGCTGATATTATAGGCAATTAAGAACTCCCGTACGCCGATAACCGTCGCTCCTGCTTTGGGATTAAATTCAGCCGGGCCGTAATCGGGCTGCCATTCCGGGTCTTTTAATTTTTGGGGCAGCGCCTCGTATTCGCCCTGACGAATAACGGCCAGATTTTTCCGGTTTGGTTTCTGGGCTGACTTTTCGTACAGATAGACGGGAATATTCAGTTCTTCGCCCACCCGTTTGGCCACTTCTTTGGAAAGCTCTATACATTCTTCGGTGCTGATTCCGCTTACGGGTACAAACGGGCAAACATCCGTGGCGCCCATACGCGGATGCGATCCGTGATGTTTGGACATATCGATGAGCTCGGAGGCTTTCTTTATCGCCCTGAAGGCAGCCTCTTTCACTCCCTGCGGACTGCCGACAAAGGTAACCACGGTACGGTTCATTTCCTTGCCCGGATCCACATCCAGCAGTTTCACGCCTTCCACCGCTTCAATTTCATTGGTAATCTGTTTAATAACATCAAGATTTTTTCCTTCGGAAAAATTCGGTACGCATTCTACTAACGCTTGTTCCATTTTCACCTCAAATTGCTTTGTAGTTTACTTTCTTTTAACTTTGCGTGAAATATTTGTCAAAACCACATCCGTCCTAATAGATGAAAAAGACTACGTGAGATATCAGTGTTTACAAGTTTCCCCCATTAAGGCTTGTGCGCCGTGGCGTGGCGTGGGGACTAAGGGGGTGTTTTTGCGCAAAACGTAAATACAATCTGTTAGATGATTTTACAACCCCCTACCCCCTTTTTTAAGGGGGAATTTTACGTTTAATACTATTTTTAAGTAGCTGCTGATCATTTAGGGCAGCTATGTGTCAAAACTTACTAAGAAAGCTTGAAAATTCAAAGCAAAAATGACCGGCGGGCCTGTAATTTTCCTGAAGAACGGAAGCGGCGCGCCCGGCGATTTACGGAATCTTAAGGAAGATACGATGAAAAACCCCTGGAAAAGACTACACAGTAAACAGATTTACAAAAATGACTGGATTCGGCTGCGCGAAGACGAGGTGATCACGCCTTCCGGTAGTAAAGGAATCTACGGGGTTGTGGAAACCAAACCGGCCATCGGCATTGTGCCCTTGACCGAGGACTTACAAACGTACCTGGTGGGCCAATATCGTTATACACTGGATGTGTATTCCTGGGAGATTCCCGAAGGCGGTGGGAAGGAAGACGAAGACCCGCTGATCGGCGCCAAACGCGAATTGTTGGAAGAAACCGGTTTAAGCGCAAAACGCTGGACTTTTCTGGATACGCTGTACACCAGCAACAGTTTTACCGATGAGATCGGATATATTTATCTGGCAGAGGAACTCCACCAGGGGCAAGCCGAACCCGATCATACCGAAGATTTGAAAATCCGGAGATTACCCTTTCTTGAAGCCTGGGATATGGTTTTACAGGGCGAGATAAAAGACGCCCTGGCAATAATCGGTTTAATGCGGACATATCATTTCCTGCGGCGGCAAAATCGTATCTGAATATTGACTATTCTTCCACTTTTCCCCTGATGAATACGCTTAAAAAGCGCAATGATTCGATGTTTTCAAAAACAATGGCCGACATCGCCAGTATGGGAACGGCCAAAATCATTCCCGCAACGCCCCAGATGTAACCCCAGAATATCAATGAAAGGATAACAATAAGCGGGCTGAGATTCAGGGTGCGGCCCATCAGGCGGGGTTCAATGACATTGCCCATTAAAAATTGAATGGCAGCCATGGCCACCATGATCCAAAAGGCCACAGCGATAGAACCAAACTGCAATAAACTGAATAAAACCGGTAAAACAGAAGCAATGAATGATCCGATATTGGGAATATAGTTAAACAGGAAGATGACAAAGCCCCAGAATATGGCAAAATCCAGTCCGAAGGCATAAAAAACGCCGATACTGACCAGACCCGTCACAAAACTGATCAGGGTCTTAACGGATAAATACGATTGTACCTGTGAATTTATCGTGCCTATTACGCCGGCAATACGTTCGGCCTGGGGCCCCGGAAAAGCTTTGTGAATTTTTTTATCCAGATTCCGTTTTCCCGTTAAAAAATAGGCCATAAACAGAACAACCAGAATCATCTTCATAAAGAAGGTAAGGAAAGTGCCAATGCCGGTTACAATCCCCTGTCCTACGGAAAATTTTTGAAGTGTGGCCACCCAGTCTATTTTCTTAACTGCGTTTATGTCAATCGTACGGCCAAGCAATGAACCGACCGCTTGTGTAAGGTTGTTTAGCATTTCCAGAAGACGCACTTTGTACTTGGGGAATTGATCTACAAACACTTCCACGTTTGCATATATGATCAATCCTAACAGATAGAGAACAACAAAAGCCAGAATAATGGTAATAAAGACCGCTAACGAGTTGGGGATTTTCCAGCGCTGGAGTAAATTGACGATCGGATCCAGTATATATGACAAAAACAAGGCGATCATGATGGGTAAAATGATCGAGCGGCCGATGACCAAAACCCAAATAAAGAGCACCATGACAATAATGCCCAATGCAAACGAAATAAAACGGGTTTCTGGTGATACTGTATTATTCGGGCTCATGGATAAGACTTTCTTTTTCGCTTAAGGCGTTAACCAGAAGCGTTTCAAATTCGTATAGAATGGATTGTCCCCTGTCTTTAGCATAAAAATGGCGGATTTTCTTGGAAACTTCCAACCGGGTTATCTCCCCGCTCTCGATATATGGGCGCATCTGTTCAAAAATTTCCTGCGCCGGTTTTGGACGGGGACCAAAACGAAACAGGAAGCGGCCGGATTCATCTAAAACCAGTATAACCGGCACCGCTTGTTTCCCATTGGTTAAAAAGCGGTTCATTAAGTCCGGATAGTCCTCTCTTAAGGCGATACGGATTTCCACAGCGCTGTCCTGCAGGTATTTCTGCAATGCCGGAATGATGGCCAGAGAATCGCCGCAGGGCGGTACGGTAATGATCAATATTTTGAGAGGCGGCAGCACAAACGGCGGCTTCCGCCGAACGGCTTTCCGGTAATGCAGTTGATGCAGTGCTTTTTGTTCACCCAGGATAGCTTCATATTCATCGTAGGATAACGCTGTTTCATAATCCTTTAGTAAATGTATTTCCATTTTTACCCGTTTATTTTTTCTCCAGCAGGGAACTATTAAACAGAAATTTCATCGGGCGTAGTTTGTTTTCCTTTCCGTCATGCACGGCAAAATCAGCCGGACCGTAAATGGCGGCGCCTCCCCACTCTCCTTTTTTGTTGACCGCGTAAAATTTCACGTTAAAATTAGGTTTACCTTTTTCGTTCAACAAAGAGGGCAGCTTGGCATGGCTTACAATCCGCTTAGCCGCTTCAAGGCAAGCGTCTTCCGGTGAATATCCCTGCCGCATTAGTTCTACCACTAAAAAGCAACTTAGATTCTTAAGATTTTCTTCACCTCTTCCCGTTGAACCGCAGGCGCCCACTTCATTATCCACATACAAACCGGCGCCTATTATCGGGCTGTCGCCTACCCGGCCCGGAATCTTAAAGGCCAGTCCGCTGGTGGTAGTCACACCAGAAATATTCCCGCTTAAATCGATACCCAGACAAGTAATCGTCCCGGTGGTATCCATCAATTCCATATCCGCTGCGCTCAGTTTTTTATTGGCAGGCGGAAACCAGTCGTCCCTATCGTTAAGATTTTCTTTCCAGCGCAGCCAGATCTCTCTTGCCTTGTCGGTAAGCAGTTCTTCCTCTTTAAAGCCGTGTGCTTTCGCGAAACGCAAAGCGCCCTTGCCTACAATCAGCTCGTGATCGGTGCGTTCCATAACCAGGCGGGCCACTTTGGATGGATTGCGAATATTGCGCAAAGCAGCAACTGACCCGGCGTTATGCGTGGGGCCGTGCATACAGCAGGAATCCAGTTCTACAACACCTTCTTCGTTGGGAAGCCCGCCCAGACCGACCGAATGGTCGTTGGGATCATCCTCAACGATGTTGACTCCGGCAATAACGCCATCCAAGGCGTCTTTACCATCCTTTATCAATTCCATTGCTTTTTGAGTGGCGCGTAATCCGTTGGCGCTGGACACCGTTACCGGACCTCCAGCCGTTGTATTTGCTACAGCCTTTTTAGTTAGATAGGCCGGGTTTAACACAGAAAATCCTAAGGCGGAAGCAATCGATGATTTAATAAATAATCTACGCTTCAAAGCGCGCTCCTTTCTTATGTAAAAGATGATACTATCTTGATATCGTTTCAGGCAAATCAAATTTACCTTTGTGGAGCATAAAATAATAATTGAATACTTAAAGAACAAAAAGATTATAAGTTTTTCGGATGTCCAATAGCAGCCTTTACTTTGCTAAGTTTTCCGTATGCAGTTTTCCGTTATTCAGTTCGTTCCAGATGAGTGCTCCCGCTCCCAATATGGCTGCATTGTTCAAATCCAATGCAGACGGAATGATTTTAACGGTATTTTTGAATACATTCAGAACATTTTGCTCAAAAGACAGGCGCGTGGGTTTCAATAATAAATCGCCGGCGCCAACCAGGCCTCCAAATAAAATTACGGCTTCCGGTGATAAGTAAGTGACTGCGTTTGCCAAAGCATCCCCCAATATGGTACCGGTTATTTCAAAAGCTTTTATGGCCAGAGCATCCCCTTTTTTTGCCTCGAGAAAAACCTGATGGGCGGTTAGAGTCGAAAAATCGATTTTTGAAAGCGTACTTTCATAATTCTGATTGGCTAACAATTCGAAAACCGTTCGTTTTAACCCTGTTGCGGAAACATAGGTTTCCAGACAACCTTTTCTTCCACAGCTGCACTGCCGCCCACCTCTTTTTACAATTGTATGGCCTAATTCCCCTGCGTAACCACTGTGGCCGTAAACAATTTTTCCATCTACGACCAAACCGCTACCAAGGCCGGTGCCCAGAGTGATTTCGATAAAATGTTTCATCCCTCGGGCCGCTCCGTATTTTAACTCCGCTATGGCGGCAGCATTGGCATCATTGGTGAGAGCAGTCGGTATGTTATAGTGTTTTCTGGCCAGTGTAGCAATGTCGGCATTTTTCCAGGGAAGATTGGGCGCTTCTTCTACCCAGCCGGTGTAATAATTCCCATTGGGCGCGCCCACACCGATGCCAACCAGATCGAGGTTGGACTGATCTTTAAGTGTGGCATCTATCCTGGAAAAAATATCTTTAAACAAATCCTGAGCTGTACGATGAAGTCTTGTTTTAACCTGGTCGGACCAAAGACAATTAGCGTTTTTATCTATAAATCCAAAAACCGTGTTTGTTCCCCCAATATCTATTCCCAGAGTTACTGATATCTTTTTCATTCTTACTCCACAGGTAAATTCCGGACTATTCTGCGAGTTGTTTTGCTATGGGAAGCCGGTCAAAATCGCGGCCTAAAATAATATCTATGTTGTATTTTCGCTTTGTATCTTTTTGTAAGGTGGAATCAAATTCTATCTTCCGCAGCCCTAACTGGCGGGCCAGGCGTTGTATTTTTAAATTATTATCCCCGTAAACTTTAATATATGTATGTTCTTCATTCCAAACAAGCCGGCCGTACTTACGGTAATTATCTGTTTGCGGAACCGAATATTTGTATTTAGTTCTGAGCAACCGGGCCACTTTTTTAGCCAGGCCGCTCCGACCATTGGCATTTAAAATGCGTATTTTCGGCTCTTCGAGAGATGCTTCATCCCGTATCAACCGGTTTGCTTCCTGGTTTAGTTGGATCAGCTGCGAGTCCGCAGGGAAATAGTTTAAAGAGGAAGTCAATAACCTGCTGGCCTCCCGGAAATTTAAATTGTGCATCAATTCTCTGGATCGTTCCAGAAAATCTTTACGGATCAGTTCAATTTGGTTCCAGGCATAATCATCTTGCGGAAAGATAGTCAGCGCCTGTAAATAAAGTTCGTAGGCGTTATCTCCGGGAGGTTCCACCAAATTTCGGCTCTGGAATCGTTCATCGGCCTTTCGGAGCAGCTGTTCAACTTTAGTCCGTTGATCCGGATCTAATTTTTGCCAGGCTTCCTCTTTAGTTATTTTGGACTGAGAATTAATCCAGGGGATTTTAATAGAACCCCGGGCTACCAGCAAGGCCAGTATCGCGAACACAATAAGGGTAATAACCGCGGCAAATTGACGGGTTCCGGATTTGAATTTTAATTCCTCGGCCTGCTTTTGCGCCGCATCCAATTTTTTTTGATGCTCGGCAATTTTTGCCCGCCGTTCTTTAAACTCATCTCCCGGTGTGATGCGTGTCGGCGGCTTTTTTATCGGTTCCATGGCCCGTATTTCCTGCAATAAGGCGTCATAGTGGCTGAAACGATAAGCCGGATCTTTGGCCAGACATTTTTTGAGCAGCCGATTCATTTGCGGGGAAACCCAGGGGATTTCTTCCGCCTCTTCGTGGATAATCTGATTATAGATATCGCCTTTATAAAAGGGCGGATGTCCGCTTAGCAGATCGTACATCGTGGCGCCCAGTGAATAGATATCGGAATACACTCCCAGGCTTTTGCCCCGGATTTGTTCGGGAGGCATATACAGCAGACTTTCTCTGGAAGAAAATTCCTGCACCATATTCAACGCGTTGCGCAAAGCGTCTGTAATCCCAAAATCTTTTATTTTGATTACACCGCCCTGTGTAATCAATATATTGTGAGGCTTTAAATTACGGTGCAGAAGATCATGATTGTGCGCATACGCCAGCCCTTTTACAATTTTCGGCACTATTTTGCGAATGCCGCTTTCCGACAGTCTTTTTCGGGCGCTGTTTAATTTTATAAAGGATAACGATTCGCCGCTACTGTATTCCGTTTCGATATATTTTATGGGACCGCTGTTTCTAAAATCGGTTACCGCCAGAATATTGGGATGTTTGATGTGGGTTTTTGTTTTTATTTCCTGAGCCAAAAACTCCATTGCTTCGGCATGATCGGACAGAAGGGGCGGCAGAACGATGAGCGCTTTATCGATCTGCTGTGTATGATCGTAAACCCGATATACAGGACAGATGAGATTATAACCTATTTTGGAAATGACTTCGAGATGATCGGTGATAAGCTGACCCGATGTAAAATTATCCACATCTATGCCGGGCGCCGTATAGGCATCCATTTTTGCTGTATTTTCTATTCTGCTGCCGTAGTCCAGCGGTTTAAAGAATTCTGCCGGTGTTCCACAGCCGGGGCAAAATTCGATCTCATTAGTAATTTCCAACCCGCAATTACTGCAAATTAACATTCACCTATCCTTCTCTTACAGGATTAATGGCTACATAATGCAATATAATTTATGATGTGAACAGATTCAAAAATAATGTGGTTAAAATTTATGCGTCCTGATGTGATGAATTACTCAGGTCTGAACCAGGTCAGGCATTTTTCAGTACATTTATCTGTTGATGTAATAGGAATTTATCAGCTGATCTGTAACGTAATGTATAGTATTCCCAAAAACATAAAGAATCCGAGAAAGAAAAAATGAATCCGGTAAAAATCCGTTTTCCGTTTTAGCCGTTTTGTATTTAACCATATTCCAATCGAGCTGACGGTTAATCCCAAATACATGATAAATAACAATACATGCGCTGTTGCTTTATCCCATTCCGGTTGAACGATCACTTTATTATTCCAGCGGTCGATAAAGGTGGTAATGACCGGCCGTGAAATTTCGAATAAAATAAAAACAACGATGACCAGTATCCAGCCAAAAACGCCTAACCAGCGCATGGTTTTTAGAACCTTGTCCGGTCCGGTTCTGCGATCGGTTTTATAGGAGTTTACCCTTTTGGCAATAAAATCTTCCATATTCTTCTTACTTTTTTTGGATTAAAAACTAAGAGTCCACTCTAAAAAGGTTGAAGAAGTCATTCAGTCCCGCCCTCTGATGTCCGCTTGTGTCATTCCGAACTTGATTCGGAATCCTCTCAAAAAACAAAGGATGCTGAAACTAGTTCAGTATGACTGGTTACGTCATTCCGAACTTGATTCGGAATCCCATCTCAAAACAAAGGATGCTGAAACTAGTTCAGTATGACTGGTTACGTCATTCCGAACTTGATTCGGAATCCCATCTCAAAACAAAGGATGCTGAAACTAGTTCAGCATGACTCCTTGTGTCATTCCGAACTTGATTCGGAATCCCGCCACCAAACAAGGGATGCTGAGATAAGCCTGTCGTAGCATCAGGCCAGTATCCATAACTACATATTACTCACAGCACCTTTTTTAAAATAGACTCAACTAATTAGGTTAAGTTGATTTCATTTTCTGTAATAGATAAAACGACTTTTCCATCTGACCGATTTTGCCGTAAAGGCCGGCCAAACGACGTATGGCATCCCCGTCTTCCGGCTCCAAAGCGGAAATCCGTTCATAGGTATTGATTGCTTCCCGGAATTTTTGCTGCTTTATGTAAGCTACGGCTAAGGCTTTCAGATATTTTGTTTGCGGATCCCCGGAATACAGTTTTTGCAACGCTCGCGCTGCTTGTTCCCAGCGGCCAAGTTTCAAACAGGATTCGCTGTACAGAGCAAGCAATCCATTGTCTGAACGTATCTCTTCCGCAAGCCCGGCAAAACTTTGACACACCTCTTCATATTTGTTCTGATAAAAAAAAACCGGGATGAACAACCGCTCTATGAAATCATCGGAAAGATGGATATCGGTGGCGATCCTTTGCTCTTTCCCACGAATTGCGGCATTATGCCGCTTCAGTTCAAGCAGTCTTTTTTCGGCTTCCGGCCAGTTTCCTTTCTGCGCTTCTATACGATAGAGCAGATAGTACCCTCCCGACTGATGCGGTACCATACGGATGGATTGCAGACAGCGTTTCCGCGCCTTTTCCGTTTCGCCCAGGGTCAGGTAGTTTTCGGCCATTACGTTCAGCAGCGAAGCGGTCATTCGGTTACTGAACTGGTTTAAACCAAGGGCCCGCTCGTAATGCCGGGCGGCCTTTTTCGGTTCGCCGGTAACTCCGTAATGCTGGGCCAGGGTGTAGTGCGCATAGGCGTTTTGCGGCGCTTCCCGCACCATCTTTTCCAGCAATTTGCGGTTGCGTTTGTTTTTTCGTTCCCTGTCATCCCCTTCCAAAGCGTATCCCAGATGCCGGATGACCAGATTGCACTGCCGCTCCTCTCCGCCCAGCCGGGACACGCTGGGGGCGATCTGTTCGTGAATCCGGCCGCTGAAGCGGATGCTCTGCCCGTTCCGGAATAAACGATGGGCGTGGCTTATTTTGTAATTATCGCCATCCGGCAGGATATTATGAATTTGCACATTGTAAGCGATGGGTTTGTCTTCTTTTGTCAGTAGTTTTTTTATATCGCTGTTTTCGTGCAGGACAAGCCGTTCATCTGCGTCGAGCCATAAAATCCAATCGCCTTTGGCATATTGTATGGATTCGTTGCGGGCCGCGGAAAAATCGTCCTGCCAGGCGGTTGTATGCACCTCGGCATTGAATTTTCGGGCAATCTCTCTGGTTCTGTCCTCGGAGCCCGTATCCAGCACAACAATCTGGTCGGCCACATCTTTTACGCTGGACAGGCAATCCGCCAGAAACCGTTCTTCGTTTTTGACAATTAAACAAACGCTGAGCTTCATAGGTCTTCCATCGTGTGCCGGCACACAGATATTAATTTTTCCACATCCTGCCGGTCAATCACGTCCTGCCGGTCTTCCTGCAAAATATGCTGCAAATGATTCATAGCGCGTTCGCTCTGCCCGGTATAGATGCAGGCGATGCTTAACAGGTATTCGGAGAGTACATTTTCCCGGTTCATCCCGAAGCTTTTTTCGGCGTATCGTATGGTATTTTCAAAATGATTTTCCGCCAGTTCGAGCTGAGCCAGGCGCATATACAGGTTCTCGGCCATATCGGAATTAAGTTTATTAATCTCGTTATCGGCGATCTCCTTAAAAATGTTCCGGGCTCTTTCGTTCTCGCCCAAAGCCTTACAGGTTTCGGCCAGTTTGTAACGGGTGAATAAATCTTCGGGATGTTTACGAGCCTGCTCTTCCAGAATAGTTAGATTCCGCCGCGCCTTGGAACGGTTATTTTGCTGATACCCGTAATGATGGATAAGCAGATCGCTGTTTTGTATTTTTCCGCTATGGCGTTGAATGGACGGCGCGATCTGTTCGTGCACCCTGCCCTCGTAGCGGAATGTGGGCAGATTGCGAAACAGACGCACCTGCGGTGAATCCAGATAACGTACCATATCATCCCGGGGATGCCAGTTGCGCACCTGAACCAGTATGCCGTCGGCGTCGGTAGCGGAAAGGATGCCCGGCAAACCGTTTGCGGCGGCGCTATCCCACTGTTCATCGGCGTCGAGATGCAAAATCCATCGCCCTTTGGCCAGCTCCAGCGCCCGGTTGCGCGCCTCGGCAAAATCGTTTTTCCAGTAATGATGATACACTTTGGCCCCGTAGCGCAGGGCGATATCCGCTGTGGCGTCCTTTGAACCGGTATCAACCACAATCATTTCATCTACCGTTTGATGAACGCTTTGCAGACAGGCTTCCAGCCACTGCTCTTCATCTTTAACGATCATACACAGAGATAAAAGCGGTTGTTCTTTTTCAGACATTGACGGCTCCCTGTTCCTGATTGAGCTGCTGCAAATAGGAAGCGGCCAGATCATTTTCCGGTTCCAGCTTTAAAACCGTTTCAAAATAACGGCGGGAATCGTCCCGCTTGCCGGCCTCGTAATGAAGCTTACCAACGCGCAGCAAGGTCATTACATCTTCCGGATGATCTTTGAAAGCCTGCATAATAATCTCCACGCCCTGCTGGTACTGCCCCAGCTCGATGAGCACATCGGAGAGATATTGTTTGGCTTCCAGATTATCCGCATCCAATTCTACCGCTTTGCTGAACCAATGCAGCGCCTCTTCCAGATTGCCCTGCAACAAGGCCAGCGTTCCCAGATTGGTATATGCGGGAACGAAATCCGGTTGTTCGTCCACTATGGCCGAAAAAATCGTCTTGGCGTCGTCGTACCGTTCCGCCAGCCGCATACACAGACCCAGCCCGTAAAAAGCCGCCAGGTCTTCGTTGTTTTGTTCCAGCAAAGCGCGGTAGATTTGTTCCGCCTCAACCGGGTTTCCATCGGACAACAGCCGGTTGGCCTGTTCCATCAAAGCGGCATAATCATCCTGTTCAATGGACGCGGCCGGTTCGTCGGACGCTTTGTTCTCATCTGCAGCCGATGCCGCCTTGTTCAGCAATTCCGCCAAAGCCCGCACATCCGGATGATCGGGCTGTACTTCGTTGGCCCGTTCCCAGTACGTCGCGGCCTCTTCCAGCCGTCCGGTTTCATAGTTGAACATAGCCATTGCCGTTAACGAGGGCACATCGTCCGGGTGATTTTCCAGAATGCGCACGTAGGCTTTTATTCCGTTCCCGTAATCTTCCAGATCGACGAGGGTTTGGGCGTAATTGCGCTGCACTTCTATATAGGCCGGATCGCTCTCCACAGCCCGGGTAAACTGTTCCAGCGCCTCTTCCTTCCGGCCGCTTTCGCTGAGCAGTATGCCGTACAAATTACGTCCCGCCGCGTTCTGCGGTTGCCATTTCATAAATTTTTGAACGGCCTCCAGCGCGCTTTCCGCCTGACCCAGACCGCGCAAACACATAGCCCGCCCCAGTAAAGCCTGCGCGGACAAGGGGTTTTCCTGCAAAACCTGATCGAACCCGTCCAGCGCTTCCCGCAGATTGCCTTCGCTCATCTGACGCGCCGCTTGTTCGATCCGTTTTTCGTGCGCCTGCGTCAGCGGATTCTTCATTTCCAGCAGTTCTTCGTAATCCACATCCGGCCATTTTTGCTTGAAAACTTTGCCTTTTTCATCCAGCGATTGGAGGATGTCGATGCGATTTGCCTTGAAGGTCTGGCTGCCGTAATGATGGATAAAGGTGCCTTCGTCCACCATAATGGCATATCCCGCCCGGCGCACTTTCAGACACAGATCGTCGTCTTCGTAATTGCCGGTGCCGTAGGATTCGTCAAACCCGCCCACTTGCTGGTACAGGTTTTTTTTCATCAGCATTGCAAAACCAGCAATGCGCCGCCGAGGCGTGATGTTGCCGCCGTATTGCCGGCGAAAGGTGCGGGCGTATTCGTAAAAGCCCTGTTCGTCGCTGTACGGCACATCGGCTACCATCTGCAAACCGCTGATTTTATTGGTCAGCGGGCCGACCATACCGATTTTTTCGTCCGCTTCCAGCGCCTTCACCAGTCCCTTCAGCCAGCCGTCGGCAACCAGCACATCGTTGTTCAGGATCATAACGTAGTCGCCTTTGGCTTTGCGCACGGCCTGATTATTGGCCGCGGCAAATCCCCTGTTCTTTTTGTTGAACAGGACTTTGATGTGCTTATGTTTTTGCGTAAGCCCGCGCAGATATTTTTTCGTGCCGTCCGTGGAAGCATTATCCACAAAAACGATTTCATAGGGATGCGTTGTATGCTTTAAAATGGAATCCACGCATTTTTTGGTGTAGTCCAGAGCGTTGTAGGTGAGCATGATGATGGACACCAGCTTGCCTTCCGTCTGCCTGCTGCCGGTTTCTTTTGGCGCGGCGGGTTCCGCTTCCATCACCGCATCGGGCTGTATTTTGCCCAACCACTTTTCATGCAGCCGCTCAATATTCTCTTTGACCCTGCTGAAACGTTCCCTTCCGCTTTTGGATTCGTAATGGGTAACCACGCAAGCCGGCTGATAAATGATTTTGTAGCCTTTTTCGCGCAGGGTAAAGCACAAATCCACATCCTCGTAGCCGTTCCAGAAGCCCTCGTCAAAACGACCGACCTCTTCAAAGGCCTGTCGATTCACCAAAAGACAGGCGGCCGTTAAGGCCTGATATTCCCGCAGTTGATTGGCCTCGGGCAGGTCGCCGGGTTGATGATAGTGGTTGTGCACGGCCAACAGAGGATCGCCCTGAACGCCGTTATCCACAATCAGAACGCCGGCGTGCTGCAGCGTGCCGTCCGGATAAAGCAGTTTGGCGCCCACCGCCCCGGTTTTTGCATTGCTTTCCGCCGTAACCACCAACGCCTTTAACCAGCCTTTGTGCACTTCGGTGTCGTTGTTTAAAAACAGCAAGTATTTCCCGCGGGCAATTCGCGCCGCTTGATTATTAGCCGCGGCAAACCCGGCGTTTTCACGATTGCTGATAACGCGAACATTGCCCTTCTCTTTTCGCAGCCCGGCCAGATACGCGGCCGTACCGTCCGTGGAAGCGTTATCCACCACAATAATTTCGAAATCGATTTCCCCGCTGTTTTTGTAAATACTGTCTATACAGCGGCGGGTGTATTCCAGTTTATTGAATACGGGGATGATGATGGACACCCGCGTATCGTCCCTTTTTGAGGCCTCTTCGTCAGCCAGCAGCTGGTTGTAAGCTTCTTCCCATAAACGGATATGCCTGCTCAGCGTGTGTTCGTTCCACACTTTTTTCCAGACGCTGCGGGCGATTTGCTGCCGTTTTTTGGGCTGTTCCAGCATAAAACGGATGGCTTCCTTCCACTCTTCGGCCTTGTTCCGGCACAGCAGTCCGGTTTTCTTGTGTTCCACGACCTTTTCGTAGGCCGGCACCCGGGAAAAGATACCCGGAATGGCGCAGGCGCCGTATTCCAGCCATTTGATATGCGATTTGGCCCGATTGAAAGGATGTTCGGCCAGAGGCACCAGGGCAAAATCCACCGGTGTTTCCTGCAAAATGGCGGCGTATTCGGGATAGCGCACCCGGAATTCCGTAAACTGTTTTACATTGGGCCGTTTTTCCAGTTCCGGCAGACGGTTTCCCCACAGCAGCAGCTCCACCCTGTCGCCGTATTCGTCCAGGATTTCCGCCACGGCCGCACGGATTTCCTCCAGATCCGCTTCGTGACCTATGGTGCCGGCAAACAAAATGCGCGCCGGTTTTGAATTTGCCGAAAATTTTGGCTTGACTTTTTTCCAGACCTGCTCATTTACGGTATTGGGTAGAACTTTTATGCGGCTATTCAGGCTGCGATAATACTCCGCCAAAGTCTCCGTGGACACGGTAACCAGATCGGCTTTGCGGATGTATTCCCGAAAGCGCGGTTTCATCTTCTCATAATAGGCGTAACCGGGATGATGTTCCGGCAGACGGTCGAAGGCGTCGTCGAATTCGTAAACGATTTTGGGCCGATTATCTCCGAGTAGTTGTACCAATTGATCGAAGGACACCGTTTCCGCGAAATTGCGCTGAATGATCAAAATATCCAGTCCGCGCAATGCCTTCACATCCAGCTCGTAGTTTTTTGCCTCCACCAACTTAAAATCGATGAATTCGATCTTGCCCTGCTCAGCCAGCAGAGAGAGCGGACCATACAGGCGGATCTGCGGGCAGGCAAAGGCGGACGGTTCCAGCGCCAGATAGCCGATACGCGGCAAACGTTTCTTCCGGTCAATGGGAGAGGCGGCCGGTTGAGACGTATCGCCGTCCTTCTCCGAAGTTGCCGTATTGAAAACGCCGGCCCAGTAGCGGGCGTCTTCCTCAATGGTTCGGATGGCGGGCAGATTTTGGCGGTACCGATCGATGAGCCGCGGTTGATCCAGCACTTTTTGGATATTTTGCCGCAGCGAATCCACCTCTTTAGGATTGAACAGCAGGCCGTTCTGATCGTGACGGATAATTTCCGGTATGGCGCCCACATCGGCGGCTATGACCGGCCGGCCGCACATCATAGCTTCCCGCACCACCAGGGAATAGCTCTCGGTAAACGAGGGAACGACGACCATATCGGCCCGGGACAGGATGGAGGGAATGTCTTCGGGTCTGTAGCGGCCGTGGTAGCGGATGCGTTGGTCTTTTTTAGCCGTTTCCAGCACCAGCCGGATCTGGTCGGCGTCGCCCGATCCCCAAACATCCAGCATAGCCGTACCTTTTGTCGCGGAAAAGGCTTCCAGCAAGGCGGAAATGTTTTTCAGCGGCGTAATGGTGCCCAGATAGGCAAAAGAAATGTTTTGCGGATCGACCGGTTTTGGGGCGGCCTGTATCGCTTTTAAGCCCAAAGGCTGCACTTCGACGGCCAGATTTTTAAGACCGCTCAGTTTTCTGAAGGTATCCGCCACATAGCGCGAAGGCGCCGTTATTGTATCGCTGTGCTTTAAAATATGCAGGGCTTTGTGCCATTTTTCGCGGTTGGCTTCGATGATTCCCGCTTCCTTATCCGCAGGAAAATAATTCCCCAGCAGATTCCTCAGGCAAGCGGTACATTTATTCGCTTCCGGGCCGCTGCATAGCGACTTGGTTTCGTTGATGTACAGATGACTGCGGAAACACAACAGCGTAAAATCGTGCAAAGTGACCGAGACATGCAGACCGTTCTTCTTAAAAAGATGAAACAGCTCGAACGGCAGACCCAAAAAATGATGGTAGTGCACGGCCTGATAATGATTGTATTTTAAAATCTCTTCCACAATACGCAAAAGCTTTTCGCCTTTTACGTCCAGATAGTGCACGTATTCGCTGCCGTCATGCCATATTTCGAGGACGGGAACGCCCTGATAATTATGGAAGCGTAATTCCGGCGCCGCCTGTCCAATGTCCACGTGCGGATAAAGCACGTGCACCGTCCAACCCTGCCGCTGCATTTCTTTGGCGTAGTCGTACACATAATTTTCCGTTCCCGAATAACGAAACGGCGGGAAATTATGGGCCACGATCAGCAGGTTTTTCTCATCCGCTTTGGTGAAATGCATATTTTCCGGGAAAATAATTTCCGGAAGCAGTTTTTTGTACGCGGGCTTGTATTTGGCCCGCACCTGATTGGCCTCGATAATGGGCGTGTTGCCGCGGCGGGAAACCGTGGAATCGTCCAGATAATACAGACCCACGTATTCGTTCAGATGGATAAAATCGTGCTCAACAGCGGCGCGCAGCCAGAATTCCCAATCCGCCGCGGAGGTGAGCGACTCGTCAAAATAGCCGATTTCATCGTGCAGCGACTTGCGCCACACGGGATGCGGCCCCATATAGCAGAAAGACAGCATGGTTTCCCGGCGAAAATCGGGCCAGTCAAAAGCATCGATGGCGCTGTTCTTCTCGAAGGTTTCGTTGGGCGTTTTGGTAACCAGAGAGTTGCCGTAGGCCAATACTTTGTCGGGATGTTCTTCCAGCAGGGTAACCAGTTTTTCGATGGCGTCGCGGCGCAGACGGTCGTCCGTGTTGGCGTTGGTAACATATTTGCCCCGGGCCAGGCGGATGCCCCGATTCCAGGCCCGGTAGATGGTTTCCCGCTGTTCGGTGCGCACATAGCGGATGTGATCGTATTTTTGCTGGAATTCCTCGACGATAGCCTTTTCATTTTGCGGGCTGTGGCTGTCGATAACGATGATTTCCAACCGGCCTCTTTGATACAGGGTTTGATCAACCAGGCTTTGCAGACATCCACGGATAAATTTTTCCGAATTATAGGTAGAAACGATGGCCGAGGCCAGATACGTATGCGCCTGCGGCGTTTTTGATTTTCGCGCCGATGGGGTCGCGGCGGCGGGAGCGGTATTTAAATCCACATATTTATACAACACCGGTTCCACCCTGTCCAATGCTTCTTTGGTCAGCCCCAGCGGCGTAAGCGCCCGCATAGCTTCTTCCCTGCTCAACTTGCCGCCGCTTTGATCTATGCTGTTGAGATAACGATCCAGTTCAAAATAATCATAACCCATATTTTGGACGGTTTCTTCACCCAGCAAAGTCAGATAGACGTCGGCCAGCAGGCGGGCCGGCAGAGCGCGCATATTTTGCTTCCATTTATCAATGCTGTCCGTTACCGCCGACTGATGTTTTTTCACCCCCACGGCGTCGCCCATACGTCCCTGCGGAGCCGGCAGGCTGCCGTAATTGAGCATATCCGGTTCAAATTCAAGATTCAACTGTCGGCAGAGTTGTTGTATTTGCTTCTGCGGATGCGCCGCCAGTTCTTCATAATGCAACACGGCGGATTGACCTTCTGTCTTCTTAACCCCTTCCAGCAGCATTTGCGGCGCCTGCAGCAGGTCGGAACGGTGCAGCCCCAGCCGCGGCCAGTCGTTTTTTACCCAGGTATCCAGAATGGACGAGAGCACGGCCAGTGGATTGCGCCACAGAAATACAAAACGCGCCTGCGGAAAAACCCTCTGCAATTCGTTAATGATGAAATAATAGCGCGGCGTTTTATCCAGAAAGCGGCTTTTTCCGGCTTTTTGCAATGCGCTGTTGTACAGATGCCCGGCCATCAACCGCAGAGCTTCCACATACGTTTCTTCGCCTTTGGGCAGTTGGGCCGTAAAATCTTCCATACCGATAACGGCGTCGCGGAAGGAAAATTCGCTCTGCAAGCCTTCCTTTTTGAGGGCGTACAAGGGGTGCAGCATAATCCACGGTTCGGCAGTGCTGAAAATTTGCGAATGCCCGGCCAGAATGCGCTGCACGAGCGTAGATCCGGCGCGCGGCTGCGAAATGAGGAAAATGAGGTTTTCCCCCTGATATGTGTTTTCCACAGTGGCGTTTCCTTTTATTGATTGGATGTTGTTTGTCTGTTCTTCCTCGGCGTAACCCATCGGTTTCAGATATTTACCGGCGCTTTGCATAAACGCCTTCAGATGGCGGTCGTTAAACGCTGTTTTCCAGCCGCCGCTCTGTCCCTTGCGAAAAGTGCCTGTGCCGCCAAAGAGCCGGTCGCTTATTTTGTACAGTACGGCGTCATCAAAGGGCGTCCCGATAAATTCGAACATTTCTTTTAAGCAGCGCCTTTGCCGGTCTGCCGCGCCTCCGCCCTGCGGGCCAACCAGATCCTCAAAACGCACCGTCTGCACAAACGGTTCTTTAAGCCAGGGCAGCACCGAGGCGCAGCGTTTACCGATGCTTTCCAGCCGCACCCCATCCGCTTCACAGCCGGTAATGGAGGTCATCAGCCGTTCTTCGGGGCTGAGTTTGGCGTAATGCTTATGCAGCGGATGATCGGGCGTATCGGCGATATAGCGGGCGTGAGATACCGCCACATCCCGGGGGTCGCGCAGAACCAGCAGCATTTTCAGGCCGCTTTTTTTAATGGAGGCGGCCAGCGCTTTGCTCCAGGGCAGATGGGCGGAAACAAAATGATTGTCCGGCACGGCCTGTAAAGTTTGTTCCACCGCTTCTTTTTTCACCAAACGCGGCATATCGATGCCCACGGCGACGGCTTCCCTGCCCCCGGCTACCTCCGTATGTTGTACCGTGGAATGTCCGAGATGCCAGCCGCTTTCCCACAGGCCGGGCGTTAAGCGCAGCGCTTTGGTAACCAGATTGGTGCCCGCTTTGGGCAGACTGTTGACCACAACCGGTGTTACAGGCGCCTGCAGAGCGTCAATCTCTTCTTTTTTGTCCATCCCCTCCAAACCGGCCAGATGTTCCAGCAATTGCCGGACATTTTGCAATACAAACTGTTTTTCAGCCGCCGTGCGCTTTTGGAGCAGAAACAGATTTTTATGCACAACCCTTTTTGCTGAGTCGTATAGCGCTTTCCGCTGTTGATGATGAATCCCCCCGGGATGATCCCGGTAAACAACCAACGCTTTACCGGAATATGCCACCGGATATCGGGCTGTTAGGCGTATCTTCATGTCCCAATCCGAATGGATCCCCATTTGAAGGTCACGTGGAGATTCCAGATAAGTATCACGGTATATCAATTCGTTACGAAACAGGGAACGGGTATTCTTAAAAAAACGTTTGGCAAAAGCATATATGAACACATCGCCTTCCGGAGCTTCATCACCCTCTTCCACATATTTGCGGATAGTATTTCCACTTTGATCCACAACAAAAACATTGGAATAGGCAGCCCTTGCTTCAGGATTTTTTTGCAATGTACGCCATTCCCATTCCAGCTTTTCAGGAAGCCATTTATCGTCACCATCAATTTCACTTTGCATATTACCGGACACCTTGGATCGGGCAAACAAACCGTTATTAACGTTGCCCAGGTTGCTCTCATGCCGGAATGCTCTGATCCATCCCGGATATTTTTTGGCATAACGCTGAATAATATCCCAGGATGAGTCGGTAGAGTGATCGTCCGCAATAATAATTTCGTAAGGCTTCAATGTTTGACTGATAATGCTCTCTATGCACTCTTCCAGATAATCTTCAAAATTATATGAATAAATTATGACACTTATTTTCGGTTCAATGCCGGTTGATTTTCTGGTTTTGGTTTTCTTTTTAAGTTTTTTACTCATAGGATATTATGTCCATTTTAAAAGATTTTTTCATCAACTTTTTCATAAAACCTGAAGCTTTACTTTAGATGCACAGGAAGACAAAATCATATTATCTATCTTTTTTATAAGTAATTTTTCGAAACAGCATAAAAGAGAGGTCGTCTGTAGAATTCACTGAACCAGTTCGGTTGATATTGCGAGTAATACTTTTCCAACATTTCTTTTTGCTGTTCGGATTCCTCATTTAATATTTGAATAATTCCATTATCTATGGCATAGTAACTAAAATCTTCCGGGTAGCGTACAGTAAAAACATTCTGAATGAACCATCCGCTCTTGCGTAAGATGGCCGCCACAAAACGTACTTTTTCCGCATCTTCATTTAGAGGAACAAGCGGCTTTGTCTTATCACCTCCCCAATTGAAGCCCATCTGAAATACCATGTATTTTGTTTTATGGCTAAGTTTTTTTAAATAAGCGGCGGCGTATTGCGGGAAGGAATCTATGGTTACTCTACCCCGATCAAAATCGACACCTGCGTGGTGCAAAACATTATAATTCAAAAGGCAATCGTGTCGGTGTATGTTTTCAACATTGTCT
>DRQG01000030.1 GCA_011369465.1 Caldithrix abyssi | reverse complement strand
TATTAGTTCCCGGTTAAAAACTTTTAATTCGTAATTCGTAATTGAATGATTCGTAATTCTATACCCGTTCCCAATTTCCAATTTCTATTTTCCAATTACTCGTCACTTGTTACTTTGTGCCTTTGCCCCTATATGCCTGTTAATTCGTAATTCGTAATTGAATGATTCGTAATTGATTTCTCGTCACGCGTCACCTGTCACTTGCTACTCACTACTCTGTACTAAGTACTAAATACTATGTACTTTGCACTCATACGCAAGATAAATCTTGCGGCACAATAGGAACTATTTCGGCTCAATCTTGCAGGCCACGGAGGCGCGTTGAACATTACGGCGCAGTTTTTGCCCCAGCCGCACTTCTTCCAGATTGGCCGGTAAGTTTTGCACCCGCCGGCCGGTTGCGTTGTAAATAGCGTTGGTAACCGCAGGAGCGGCCATTTCCACGGCGGGTTCGCCCACCGACTTGGCGCCGAAAGGTCCGTGCTCATCCGGATTTTCCACAATAACCGCTTTCATTTTGGGAACATCCATTGCGGTTAAAATATAGTATTCATCAAAGTTTATGGTTTTAGCCTCACCGTTTTCCTGAATGAATTCTTCCATCATTCCGTAACCGGCCCCCATGGCCACTCCGCCGTAAATCTGCCCTTCCACCGTAGCTTTGTTGATAGCCCGGCCGACATCATGGACAGAAACAAAATTCAACAGCTCGGTTTGACCAGTGGCGCTATCCACCTGTACTTCGGCCACATTAGCGCCATAGACAAAGGTAAAATAGGCGTTACCCTGCCCTGTTTCCTCGTCCCAGTTTGTTTCGGCCACATGGCGCACACCGGAGGCAAACAGAGGTTTACCGCGCGCATAGCAGGCCGCAGTCAACTCCTCAAAGGTACACAACGGTCGGGATGATTTCCCGTTATCGTCCCACACTTTGCCATCCCGAAAACCGAGATGAGCGGGAGAAACCGAATAAACGACGGCTGCCGTATGTTTCATTATTTCGCGCACATTTTCCGCTGCAATTTTCGCCGCCCCGCCGCCCATAATGGTGCCGCGCGAGGCAACGGTCGGACCGGAATCGGCCACGCGACCGCTGTCCGGTTCCAGAAAATGTATGCGTTGAAGAGGGATACCTAATACTTCGGCAACGATTTGGGCCATCACCGTACGGGCGCCCTGCCCCATATCGATAATGCCTGCGCTTACCGTAACACTGCCATCCGGCTGAACATACACCACTGCGCTGGCAGCGTCCACGCCTTCTGCACCCAACGAAACGCCCCGATAGGCGCAGGATAATCCGATGCCTTTGGGAAAGGTCTTAGTGCGATTGGCCTCGGAACGATATTCACGCCATTTGCGTTCAAAATCACTGGCCTCCGCCGCTTTTATAAGCACTTCCTTCAGGCTTACTCTGTGGGTCAGTTTTTGCCCGGTGGCCGTTTCTGCGCCATCCTCAAAAGCATTGCGCAAACGGATTTGCAGCGGAGAGACGCCCACCCGTTCAGCCAGTTCGTCCATCATCGACTCAATGGCAAAATTAACCTGCGGCGAACCGAATCCGCGCATGGCGCCGGTGAAATTATTATTGGTGTAGGCAGCGTAAACATCTGTTTTCACATTCGGGCAATAATACGGCCCGGTAGCCTGAACCACTGAACGCCAGGTTACAAACGGACTCATGCTGGCATAAGCGCCGCCGTCGGCCACGGCTTTAATTTCCATTGCCGCAATGGTTCCGTCTTTCTTACAGCCCCATTTGTAATATAGTTTATAAGCGTGGCGTTTGTAGCTCTGGCGGATGGAATCTTCTCGTGTACTGAGCATTTTGACCGGACGGCCGGTTTTTTGCGCCAATAACGCCGCGCGTACAGCAACCAATGTAGCCGCCTCATCTTTGCCGCCAAAGGAGCCGCCCATGGTGGATTGAATAATCTGCACTTTGTTTAAAGGAAGCCCCAGAGCCGCGGCAATTACTTTGTGGCTGGTGTAAAAATTCTGCATACAGCCGATCACCGTAAAACCGTCGTGTTCATCGGGATAGACCAGCGCCGCTTCCGGTTCCAGATAGGCATGTTCGATAGGCTGGGTTTTGAATGTTTTTTCGATAATGAAATCGGCTTCTTCGAAGCCTGCGGCTACATCGCCCTTACGCACTTTATGATGGACAATTTCATTGCCCCCTTCGTGGATAACCGGCGCATTTTCCTCAAGGGCTTCTTCGGGATCGAAAACAGCGAGCAATTCGCGGTATTTCACCTTGATTAAATCCGCGGCTTTTTGCGCGGTACGCCGATCGACGGCGGCGACCACCGCCACCACATCGCCCAGATAACGGGTATGGTCGTCGGCCAGAATGCGGATATTGGGAATCAGCCCAAAATGATTGGCGCCGGGAACGTCTTTATAAGTTAAAACGGCTTCGACCCCGGGTACCTTTTCAGCTTCGGATGTGTCGATAGACAGAATCTCGGCGTGCGGATATTCGGCGTATTTTACTGCGCCGTGCAATTGATGCGGCAGGTTATAATCATCCGCGTATTTTGCCGCGCCGGTTACTTTGCCCAGTGCGTCAACCCGCGGTTCCCTTTTGCCTATGATGTTGAAAGATGACATAAATTAAGTACTCATTATTCTTATCATATTTCAAGAAGCTCGGTAAGTGTTTATCCTTAATATCTGAATCTTACAACCTTGATTTTACTATGGAGAACATCTCTGAAATACCTGTCCATAGAGCGTGTACAATCCAGATTTTACAACCCCCTTTATCCCCCTTTTCTAAGGGGGAAATTTATTTTGCTCTTCTTTTTAATTTGCTCAGCACCACTCTAATATTCCATTAATTCAATACTCCACTACTCCATTACTTCACAATTTCATCCCGCTGATAATTCACCGCTTCATCAATTCAAGCCTCTTTCCCCCGTCTAACCTGGATCAGTTCAGCCAGAATGCTTACAGCGATTTCTTCCGGAGTTTCTGCTTTGATGGGTAAACCGATGGGACAATGTACTCTTTGCAACTCGCTGTCGGTAATACCATCATCTTGCTTTAATTTTGTGTATATATCACGGCGTTTCACCTTACTGGCAATTAATCCGATGTACCGTGCCGGTTTTCGGATAAGATTTCGCAAAACCTCGTAATCGTGGGCATGCCCTGGAGTGACAATGACCGCGTAATCGTTTTCACCCAGCGTCAGTTGATCGGCCATTTTTGCCGGGGCTTCCACAATACACTGTGCTGCCTGCGGGAATCGTTCCACATTGGCAAATTCGGGCCGGTCATCGATCACCACATACTCAAAGCCTACCATAGTGGCCATTCGGGCCAGATGATAACCCACATGCCCTCCGCCGAAAATATACAAACGTTCGGCCGAATTCAACGGTTCGATAAAAAATTCCATCATACCGCCGCAGAGCATACCCGTATCTTCCCCGTTTTTATCGTATAAATCATGCGACGTCAGCCTGGGTTTACCGGCACGAATAACATCCTGTGCTTCTTTAATAACCATCGCTTCCACGGTGGAACCGCCGATGCTGCCATAAATGGTACCGTCGGCTTCCACGATCATCTTGGAACCGGCATCGCGCGGCACGGAACCTTTGGTTTTTACAACGGTCACCAGCGCGCAAGCCCTTCTCTCTTTTTGAAGTTGTTGTATTTTTTGGTAAATATCCATAAAATAACCCACAAATAGAACAAAGCCCGGTAAGCTGAATTTGTCCATCAAATATAGTAAGTGTTGAGCATTGATGCCATTATTTTTGGAACAAGCAGACGGGGAAATGGCTCCCTTCCTTAAAAGGGTTAGGTCGTGCCTTCGGCAGACAAGGATGGCTTACAATAGTATGGAATTCATTAATGGCTTTTAAAGACATTTATCTCTTTAAGAACAATACAAATTTTGCATACATTTATTTATTTTGGACAGCAATGATAATTAAATACTTCAAACCTTAACCTCAGTTACTGCAGTATTGGCATTAAAAAAACCTGTATCTGCTTCCTTCGTTTTAAACGACGGAAGAGGTTTATAAATCTTTTCGTATAATCGGCTATTTGAGAAATTTTATAGGAAAAAACTCTTATGAAACGGCTTTATCTTCTCCTTTTATTATTGTGCGGTGCCAGTTTTATCCAAGCCGCTACCTGGCATCTTGTTGAAGGAAAATACGCTTATGTTGAATACACTACGGGTAATAAAGAAGTGGCCGATTCCCTGCTGGAAATCGCCGAAATGGCCATTCCCCGTCTGGCTAAAATGACCGGCGTCCCGCTGCAATCTTTTCTTGATAAAAAAACACGCATCATTTTGACCGACGCTCCCGACGTAACCAACGGGTACGCTATCGGCAATACGGTGGTTATTTATGCGCTGTCCTCGGGCTTCGCTTTAAGCTGGTCCAATAACGATTCCTGGTATAAAACCGTACTTACCCACGAACTGAGTCACCACACGGTATTCCGGGCCAGCCATCGCAAGTTAAGCGTACTCGGAAGCATTACGGATATGTCGGTGCCGCGCTGGTTCCACGAAGGTGTCGCCCAATACTTTGCCGAAACCTGGAACGCCTTTCGCGGCGATATTTTTCTTAAAAACGCCGTACTCAGCGGTCAGCTTTCTTATGATGCCATTGATAACTGGACGGACGGCGCCATCCTGTATTCTGCCGGCCATGCTTTTGTGCGCTGGCTGGCCTGGCAGTTCGGCGATTCTTCCTTGATCAACCTGCTGCGCTTTGAGCCGGATGGCTGGATGTACGATTTTGATGAGGCCTTTGAACATGTTTACAAAAAAACCCCGGAAAGTCTTTTCGCGAAATTTCTGCGCTATATGATCATTTATTACGGTGACCGCCTGGCCGCCTATCCGGCCGAAGCAGATTTTGAACGAATGTCGGCAAAAAATATCCAAATATTCGATTTGTTGCCGTATGATAAAAGAGATTCCACATACATTGTAACCGCCAAACTCGATCCCATACATCTATACCGAACGGCCTTGATGGCCAGGCTAAAAAATAAGAAGGAAATGGATGAGGTTTACACCATTACCAATAACTTCGACACCGATTTATTTATCAGCCCCAACAAGCGTTTTGCAGCCTATGGCCGTTACAGCCTGTCCACGATTCACAACCAGACCGGTATTCGTCTGGATTGGTTTGTACATGACTTGCAGAAAAAAACTACAATGGAAATCGCTTCGGATACGCGGGCCCGTTCCGTCGTTTTGACAAATAATGGCCGGCTTATTCTGGCGCAGACCCTTCCACAAAAAAGCCTCCTGCTGCAATATACGCCGGGATACGCCTCCCCGGATACCTTGTTAACTACCGCCATGTCGGTGGGCTATCTGTCCGCATTGGACAGCGCCCGTATTGTATTTGACGCTCAGAAGACCAACGGCTGGCACGATCTTTTTCTTCTTTCTGTAAAATCCGGGCAACTGCTGGAGTTAACCAACGATTCTTTAGTGAACCGGCGCCCGCTGGCTCTTAACGATTCCATCGTCGTTTTTAATCGCATAGTGGATAAAAACCAGGCTATAGCCACAATCAATTTGCATACCAAAAAAGTGAGTACACATATCAATGACCAATATGCCTATTGGTTAAAGAACTATGATCGGGAAACCGGCCAATTGATCGTATCGCGTTGGGAGAGCAAACGAAAGGCACAATTTTTCACGATTTCTGCCGACACCTTATTACGGAAGCGGTCGGAACCTGATCTGGCATCCGTAAATCCCCGCTACATTTCGTGGGAGCATAAGACGCCTTCCTTTGGCCATTTGGGCGCTCTTCCCGATACGGCTTTTGAGGCGAAGGGACAAAAGGGCATCCGCTTACCCCAGTTTAAGATGATCCATTTGTTAAGCGGCGCTATTCCCTTTTATGCCGGTAAAGAGACCGGATGGGGTGCGTTGGGTATGACGGCCTGGGCTGATCCGCTGCAACGGCAAATATTTCAATTGACGTTATATGCAGACCAACGTGGATGGAATTCTTCGCTTCTGCTGGCCGGTCATGTCCTCCGCGCCTGGGATCAGATTTTTACCACAACCTATTATCACGGCCCGGCCATATTCGCTTTTGAGAATGACACCTATCTTGAAACCTATCAGGACATATTCTCTTTCGGCTGGAGCCATCCCTGGAACCCGGGTGGAAACTCCAGAACGCAAATAATGCCTTCCCTGTCTTATACGGCTTATCATTATAATATTAAAGCGACGCGTCCCTATCTGCCGCAAACCTATTCCTATCAGGGGCCGTCAGCGTATATTTCATTCAGATATATCCTGCCAACCCGCTACGGCGCCGCGCTTTATAAGCGGTACGCATACGGCAGGATAAATTATTTCCAATCTCTGACACCTGCCTACAAATTCAATCTGGTTCAGGCCGACGTACATTTAGCCGGTAACATATTTTGGGAAGAACTGGGGCTAAAAACCCGGGCAAATTACACCGTAACCAGCGGGAAATTACCTCCGCTAAACCGTATGGGAATCGACCGCTTTTTTGGAATAGACGTGCCTCGTGATTTGACCTATACGCGTACCGTTCGTGGTGTGAGAGAAGACCTTTCAGCCAGAGAGATGTTCTGGTCATCGGTGGAGCTCACGTATATGCTGGCGGAGAAAAGCGGGATGAAACTTCTATTTTTACCCGTTAACCTGCTTACCTTTACCGCATTTTATGACTACGCTCTGTTGGAAAACGATAAAATAATTAATATAAACGGTTACGGAGCCGAAATGACTTTTGGCTGGAACATATTGCGACTGGGCCTGGGGTATGCCATAGGGACAAATTCCACCGCCCAAAAAACACAGGAATGGTATATGCGGGTTATTCTCGGAACAGGCTTTTAAACTAACCGCGAACACCAAGTGCCTGTAATGAGCGTATCGGAATCTTATGGATCGTTCCCTTCGATCCCGACATGTCAGGATCGAGGCAAGACTCACCCTTCGACCCCGATTTCATCGGGACAGGCAAAGCTCAGGGGTCGGTGGCTTAATTGGTAAAATAAAGGGATGTGCTTACGGCAGACAGGAAATTCCCGATAATTACCATAATCGAAGCTGAAGGCAATCAGGGTCAAAACCTAAATCTGTTGGGTAAGTGGAAATACCGATGTTCGCATGAATAAACCATAAGACCTTAATTGTGATACAATACCAGGTATAAAAATTTGTAAAATTTTTAGTAAACTTGTAATTTAAAACTTATTTCAAAAATAATCAGATACCGTAAAATGAACTATCCTTTCAACATTATTAATTCTTTATACAACAGATTTTTGTTAAGGGATGCGTCTTGTGCGGATAGAAGCACTTAGTTAATCTATAGTTCAAAACACGGGTGATGATTTATACATTTTATATTCGGTTGTGGCATTTTGTGAATACATCACAACCGAATTTATTTTTAGTTCCTAAACTGAGAGTTTTTGATGCAAACTAACTGCGCCAGAAAGCTTACTGTAACAGCACAATGTAAGCTACGTGGCGGAGCTGTACATATAAGGAAGGTAAAGTATCAATATTGGAACCAAAACTATGCGAAATAGAAAATATTTATTAATTCTTCTCTCTCTGAATTTATCCGGTCTTCCGCTTTTCGGACAATCCTTAAACGATCTTCAACAGATCGATAAATTACGGAAGGAACTGGAAAAAATGGGAGAGCTGCCCGCCCAGACGGTTCCGCAACAGGCTCCCGAGGTAAAATCATTGGAAACATTTCGTGATTCCCTTTCACGCATACCAACAGTGGAAGAACGACACCAATTGCAAGATAGTCTGCAAATTGTCGCCAAACCGGTTCCTTCGGTTCTTCATAAGGGATTTCCCTCAGAACCGTTTGAAAATCTGCCTATTTTTGGAATGAATCTGTTTGAAAATGCCAGAGTGGATTACGTACCGGAGATTTACGGCCCGGTCGATCCGGATTATCCGTTAGGCCCGGGGGATGAAATTGTTATCACTATTTGGGGAGAAGTGGAACAGCGCCTGGAAAAAACCATAGACCGGCAGGGTCAGGTATATATTGAAAAAGTAGGTTTGGTTAACCTGATGGGGCTTACCATCCAACAGGCCCTCGAAAAACTGCGCAATGTGATGGGGCAATCGTACTCATCTCTTTTAAAGGGCAAAGCCTATCTGGACGTGTCTCTTGGTAAAATACGATCCATCCGCGTCTATGTAATCGGAGATGTGAACAGCCCCGGTGTGTTCACCGTCCCTGCCCTCACCGCGCCTTTCACGATGCTGTTCTATTCGGCAGGTATCAATCCCAACGGATCCATGCGTACTCTTTCCTTGGTACGAAACGATAAGGTTTATAAGCGTTTTGATCTGTATAATTTCTTCCGTATGGGGGTTAAATTTTCATCGGTTCGCTTGCATAATAACGATATTATCGTAGTACCGCCGGTACAAAACCGGGTGATGCTGGCCGGAGCGGTGCGTAAAAACGCCGTCTATGAATTGAAAGACGGCGAGGGGCTGAAAGAACTCATAAACTTTTCGGGTGGTTTTCTGCCCCAGGCCTACATCCGCAACATCTTAATAGAACGATATGCAAATCATACGGAACCGCAATTGATCAATGTAAATTATGAGGAAATGGTATCTGAAAATAAAAATTTTATGCTGCAAAACGGCGATCGGGTTTACGTACCAACCCTCGATCGGGAGCTGAAAAACTTTGTAACCATAAGCGGCCCTGTATATGGACCGAAAAAGTTTGAATACTACCCCGGTTTCACGATCAAAGAATTATTCGCCAAAGTGGACAGTATCGGCGGCGAGGCTTATTTGGACCGTGTTCAGATCACCCGCAAGTTGCCCGATGGATACAAACAGCTCTTCTCCATTAACCTGAATGACTTTTTAGGAAACGATCAGCAGGACTTTCCCCTGGCGCCGGAAGACCACATTACCATCCGTTCCAAACAGGCGCTTTTCCCACCGGACTCGGTTTCGATTTTTGGCGCTGTGAACGAGCCGGGAAAATATTTATTGAAAAAAGATATGACCCTGAAGGATCTCATTTTTAGCGCCGGCGGGTTTCGCAAAAATGCCCTGATCACCGAAGCGGAGATATCCCGCATTGATCCCAGTAATACCGATCCTCACCGTTTGGCCGATGTATTGTACGTAAAAATCGATTCCAATTACACCCAGCGCAGCGACTTTGGCGAAGACGCCCTGTTCTTCCTACAGCCATACGATAATGTTTTTATCCGATCCAATAGCGACTGGGAGCTGCAACGCAATGTATCTATTACCGGTGAAGTGCAGCGACCGGGTGTTTATACACTAAAAAACAAAACTACGCGCATTACCGACCTTATTGCCCGGGCAGGCGGATTAAAACCGACGGCCTATCTGGACGGCGCCAAATTATTCCGTCGTAAGGATGGCGTGGGCCAAATCGGAATTAATTTTTCCAAAATTTTTAACAATCCGTCCGATCCGGAAAATATTTATTTACAATCCGGTGACCGCATTGTCATCCCGGAACGGCTGGCCACGGTAAAAATTGTGGGCGGGGTGAATTTTCCCAGCAGCGTTTTATACGAGAAAGGCGCCGGGCTGGATTACTATATAGAAGCTGCCGGCGGTTACACCGAACTGGCTGACGAGGACAACGTAACCATACGTCTGGCCAACGGACGTCCTGTACAGCGTAAGCGGTTTTTATTCTGGAAATATCTGTCCGAGGACATCACCGCCGGTACCACGATTTACGTACCGGTGCTTTCTCAGAAAGACGAGATCGACTGGTCCGGCACCATCCGCGATGCAGCGGCCATTTTAGCCAGTGTAGCCACGGTAATACTTATTTATGATCGGTTTCAAAACCGGTAAAATAAATCCCCGAACCTCGAGAGAAAAATTCGATGGAAAATAATTATTCAACATCAGACACCAAACCGCAAGAAAATTCCGTTTCCATTATAGATTTATTGCTTAAAATCATTGATAGAGCAAATTTTATTGGAAAAATTGTACTCTATTTTCTGATCGCCGGCATCCTGATTGCCATCTTCAAACCCTCTAAATACCAGGCATCTTCAATTGTTGTCAACGAAGCTATCAGCTTAGATGAAATGAATTTTTCCGGTGGTCTGAGTACCTTACGTAAATTTGGCATTAATTTGGGCCCTCCCGGGGAAGGGCTCACTTTGGAAGCATACCCCAATATTATCACCAGCCGCGAAGTGCTTTATGAAGTAATACAGGATACTTTTTATTTTTCCGACAAAGACACTTCGATGCGCTTGGTTGATTATATTAATTACAAAGATTTTTTCTTTTATTTAAAAAAATACACTATAAAATTACCCAAAACTATTTTCCGTTTTTTCTTTCCTAAAAAAAAATTTACTTATCCTTCCGGTGAAGCAAAAGGACAGAATATTCTGTTTATTTCAGAAGGAGAGTATGAGGCTCTTAAAGTCCTCAGTTCCGAATTTGTAAATGTAGATTCGGATATTGAAACGGGACTTATAACGATTTCCGTAACCACGTTTGATCCTAATTTATCGGCTTCGATTAATGCAACTCTACTGCAAAAATTCCGGCATAAAATGCAACAGATCTACGATAAAAAAGCGAGCGAGAATTTGAATTTTATACGTGCTCGCTTTATGGAAGCTAAAGAAGAGTTGAGAAATGCAGAAGAGGAAGTTGTAAAATTCCTCAAAAAAAACAGCGAACCCACCACAATAAACCTACAAACAGAGCTCGAGCGTTTAAAAAGGAATGTTTCCTTTAAAGCAGAGGTTTATAGCGAGCTACAAAGTCAACTTACGCAGACAGAGATCGAGCTTAAACGAAAAGAGCCTGTAATACGTATTCTCGAAAGGCCTTCCCCACCCAAAGAACCATTAGGGCCCAGTCGCTCTATTATTGTCCTTTTGTTTGTGTTTTTGGGTCTTATTTTGGCATTATCCGTTATCATATCATTAATCTTTATTGAACATTATACGGCAAAATTTGATCCGGATGGGAAGAAAGTTCAAAAAATAAAAATCTTCTTTACCGGTTTGAAATCTATTGTTTTTAGAACGAAGTAAGATACATCACCTTTACTGAACGGTTAAACACAAAACTGTTGCTTTCTGCAAGATTACAAAGGGCATGGTCAAAATCTATTTTTATCTTTTAAGAGTTAAAGACTTAGTTAGAAAGTATAAATAAAAACGTATTGAAATTTTCCAACCTGAGCGAACTAAAATTAAGTTTAATAAAAGGCTCCATCGGTTCCATCGGATTAAAAGTCGGGAACCTTGGTCTTGGGTTTCTATCCACTCTCATCATTGCCAGACTGTTAGGTTCCTCAGCCTTTGGAGTTTATTCTTTTGTACTTTCTTTTGTCAGCTTGTTATCTATCCCCGCGCAATTAGGACTTCCCCAGTTTATGGTAAGGCAAACCGCCTATTACCGGGCACTTAAAAATTGGGGGATGATGCGCGGTCTTTTTTTTTGGGCAGGAAAAAATGTTGTTATATTTTCTTTCTCTCTAACGATTATATCCGGATTTATTCTTTACATAGTCAAAAACAATCTCGATGCTGAACTGTTCACCACATTTGTAACAGCATTATTTCTCATACCCATTTTGGCCTTCACTGCCTTTGCTCAGGCTTCACTCCGCGGCCTACATCACGTTTTATTAGGCCAACTGCCAGAAATGATTATAAAGCGGGGTGTGTTTATCGGATTGGCACTGTCCTTATATCTGTTAAAAATTCAAAAATGGATGGTTCCGACCGGAGCAATGGTCTTACATGTTGGTGCTGCATTTATAGCCGCTCTGTTTGCAATATATCTGTTTTTGAAATATGCACCGGGTGAATTAAAAAATTGTAAACCTGAAATACAGGGCAAACAGTGGCTCTTTGGTATTTTACCCTTTCTCTTTTTGGGTAGTATGCAGGTTCTCAATAATCATACCGATGTAACCATGCTGGGGATTCTAAAATCACCAGAAGAAGTAGGGCCATACAAGGTTGCTGTCCAACTTTCTATGTTGATATCTATCCCTTTGCAGGCAATAAACATGGTAATCGCCCCGCAAATAGCGCGATTATGGACAGAAAAGAAACTAAAAAAATTACAATCGATGATCACCTGGAGCGCACGTGCAATACTAGTTCTTTCTTTTCCGCTGGCATTTCTCTTTATTTATTTTGGAGAGCAAATTGTAGCCATCCTGTTTGGTGCTGACTTTCTGGAAGCAAACAAAGCTCTTATCATACTTTCTTTGGGCCAAATTATTAACACAGGCATGGGTTCAGTCGGCTTGCTTCTCAATATGACCGGCCACGAAATGAAAGCAGCAAAAAGTTTAGGAATCGCAGTGCTCGTAAATTTAGTATTAAATCTTACTTTAATACCTCAATTCGGATCTATAGGCGCGGCACTTGCTACCGCTTCCAGCTATTTAATTTGGAATATTTACATGGGCATATCCGTATGGAAATCCATACATATTAATCCAACCGCTTTTGGGTTACTTAAGACAAAAATTTAATTTTATCACAATATATTATAGAACTTTCAATGGAAAAAAACAGCCGAAAAATTCAACTTATGATTATTGGTGCTCAAAAAGCAGGGACCAGTTCGCTAAAAAACTATTTAGGAGAGCACCCTGATATCTATATGCATGAGGCTCATGAATGTACCTTTTTTCTTGATGACTCTTTATACAACATGGGTTTTGATGCAGCAAGAACGAGGTTCTACTTTGAGGATAGCCGTTTTAAGAGCAGTCCGATTATTGCCGGTAAATATGTTAGTATTTTAACTTCGGAAAAGGCCATCAAACGGTTAAAGGATCATAATCCTGAGGTGAAAATTGTTATTATACTACGTAATCCTATAACGAGAGCTTATTCTGCATTCTGGTACGCTAAACGAATGGGCGTCGAATATGAGGAACAATTCGAAAAAGCTTTAAAATTACCGCTAAGTCGTTTTAATAATGATGAAAAATCGATACGTCACTGTGATTATATAGGTAATGGTTTATATGACGTCCATCTCAAAAAGGTATTTTCTCACTTTCCGAAGGAACAAATAAAAATATTTCTCACGGAAGATTTAAAGACAGATCCGGGAGACGTTTGTAAAAAAATTTTCCGATTCTGTAAAGTGGATGAGAGCTTTACTCCAACGTTGGAAACCAGACATAATGTTGCCGCTGTTCCTAAATCCGTTTCTTTCACTCGTCTTTTATTCAGTAAAAATCCGTTAAAACAAAGCATACGGAAAATAATCGGTTCCAAAACTGCCTACTCAATTAAAGAACGACTACTAAAGTTTAATGAAAAAAGCTTTGTGCCTCCCCCATTAGCACCTGAAACCTATAATGACCTTGTTAAAATTTTCGAGGAACACAACAAAGCATTAGGTGAATTAATTCATCGTGACCTGAGTTCCTGGAATAAATTAAAATAAAGGCCCTTATTACAAAAGATACCGGTTCTTATATGAAGATTGCTTTAGTAAACTCATACTACAATCCAGATGTGATAGGAGGAGCGGAAATTATTGTTGAACTATTGGCAAAAGGGCTAAGTGAAAAGGGACATGAAGTAAAAGTATTCTGCAGCTCACCGTCAATATTAGACGAATCGCAAGATAAGATTCACATCCATCGTGATAAAATTGCTAATATATACTGGCCCCCGGCAATGGTAAGTCCCGGTTCAATACAGAAAGGTATATGGCATTTGCTTAACCTGTATAATCCTTTTTCTGCCAAACGTATCGTTTGCTATATTAAAGAATTTGCACCGGATATTATTCATTTGCACAACATCAGTATTTTTACAAGCGCTCTTTACAGCGAACTGCAAAAGCACTTTTCAGAAACTCCTATTGTGCAAACACTTCATGATTATTGGCATGCCTGCATTAAAAATACCCTTTTGCACGGAAACGGTGATATCTGTGTGAATAGACCCGGTTTATGTTCTCTCCGGAGTTCATTTATAATTGATAAAGCACAGGTTATAAAAAAATTTGTTTCTCCTTCTCTTTTTCTTAAAGAGTACTATATTAAGGAATCACTTATATCCAAACAACGCATTGAAGTTATCCCGAATGCTCTTCCCCGATTAGTCAACAAGAAAGAACAAATTAAAGAAAAAAATCAAAAAATATCATTTGTTTATATAGGGCAGTTAGAAACGCACAAAGGCATTAACGTCTTACTCGAGGCAATCAGGAGAGTAAAGAAACATAGTAAAATCGAATTTATATTTGCCGGTAAAGGAAGGCTGGAAAACCTTGTAAAAAAAGAAGCACATATTAAATATTTAGGCTATATATCCGGACAAGAAAAAGAAAGAATTTTAAGTTCAGGTGATGTCTTATTTCTTCCTTCACAGTGGTACGAAAACTATCCATTGGTAGGTATCGAAGCCTGTAACCATGGCATGGCTATTATAGGATCCCGTATTGGTGGAATCCCGGAAATCGTTACGGATGGATGGAATGGAAAATTATTGGAACCGGGGAATGCGAATCAACTTACTATTGCAATAGAATCTGTTACTCGTAACGATTCTCTACTAAGAAAGTGGCAACAGAACTCATTAAAATTTGCTGAAAAATTTAATTTAGACACGATGATAGACAGATATCTTGCTCTGTATAGAAGTTTATAGGATGTCAATCATAGTTTCCCACCAAAGAAAATACTAGAGTAATGCAAATACTTGGAATAGTCATATTTATACTTTTAGGTTATTTGGCTTTTAATATCTGGTTGATCTTCAAAGATGAAGCTACGAAAAGAGATTTATGGATTATTTGCAGCCTTAGCTATTTATATAAACTATTGTTAATGCTTATAATTTATTTATCGCTTCTATACGGCGGATTAAATGGTTTTGCATTCATTGATGACCAAAAGTATCATGAGGCGGGAGTTAAGTTACAACGTGAGTGGATGGAAAAAGGATTAACGGTAGACCCGAATGAAGTAACACCCGGCTTCTACGTAAAAAATGACGGATATTATTATGTTAGCGGATTTCTTTATTTCCTTTTCGGCGAACACCCGCTTATTCCGCGAATATTCAACATCATCATTTCGATATTCAGTTTAATTATCCTCTATTCTTTGGCAATAGAAATATGGGGACGATCGATAGCAAAAAAATCAACTTTATTAATGGCCTTTTTACCGGATATTTCCATTTGGGCAGGGCTACAGTTTAAAGACACCATAGTCATATTTTTGGTTTTGTTAACTCTGTATCATATGACGCTTTTCCTATATGGCAAACCCTTTTTCCGTCATATTTTTTTCACAATTCTGGGGATAATTTCACTTTTCGAAATCAGGCTGGAATCCGCTTTGTTTTTGGCACTGATACTGGTTTTTCTATTTATAACGCAGGGCGTATCAAAAGTAAATAAAAAGAAGGTCATTTTAACAGTTGTTATAATATCCGTTGTATTTATTTCTATCATCTTACCTCCACTTTTAGACAAGAGCGATATTGTAGGTTTTGGTCCTATTTTATACTCTTTGATAGAAAAGAATATGATTACAGATTTCACCGGTTTAATCCCTAATTTTGAAAAATCTTCTATCCAAAGTGTTGGTATATTACGTCATGCGTTTATTTTTAATTTCCATGATCTATGGCGGCTGCCAATTGGAATGGTCTTTTCTGTAATTACCCCCTTTCCCTGGTGGCCGGTGGATAGACCGCTATCTGATAACATCATTGCGCTAAGCACGGTTCCATGGCTTATCTTTTTACCGTCCATACTCGCCGGTATGATAAAATTTACCCTAAAGCAAAAACCTAACAATATTAAACCATTGTTGTACCATGCACTTGGGATGTGGTTTGCTTTGGCCTTTTTTATCTATGTATTCAGCCCTTCCCGGCATCGTGTGGAATTTGTTCCCCTTCTACTGCTAATCGGTGTGGCGTTTTTGTCCGAACAGACCAAAATAAAAAAGTACTTTTGGTTTTTTATGGGTATTGCCTTCTTTATGACCTTAACGAGTTTTTACATTTTCACTAAAATATGAAACCGGCCTACAGGGAAATCGAAAAAAAAATCGTAGCTTGTATAAACGATATTCCTAACAACCAAAACATCTATGCCGTTGTAGTTGGGTCCAGCTGGGCGACAAGAGAAGTGAGCGTGCTTTCAATAAACGGGAAAACCCGTGTTATTAGCGATATTGACCTGCATGTTATTGTTCGTAAAAAAGACCCCGCCCTGGCTAAGACTATCTCAGATTGTTTAAAAAAGCGAATTCCGTATCTACATATTGACTGTAATTTTTTCCCGAAACGGAGATTAGGAAGATTAAAACCAACTTTTGAAGCTGTAATTACCGGACAATCTGGTATAGTGCTCTATGGCAACAAAAGCGCCCTGTCTTTTTTCCCGACTCCGGAGCAGATTCCTCGAACAGAAGTTCTGCGACTATTGCTTAACCGTATCGCCGAACTTTTACACCCCTTTCTCTCAAACGGTACAGCCAAATATCCCAACGGATACCTGGCTGTAAAAGCGATGGCGGATATTGCCTTTATTATACTATCAAAACATAAGGTATTCTTACCTTCCTATCGGGAGCGTTTGGATTTTTTAAAGCGACTACAAAAGTCAAAAGAATGCAAAGAGAATGAAATCGAGTTAATTACAACGGCAATCCGAGGCATACAGATGAAGCTCGGTATCATCCCCTTAGGAACCGAAGATGAATTATACAACCAGGCCAGGGTAGCGCTTGAAAAAAGCCTTGTATATTCAGGATTTAATATTGAGATGATACATCTTGAACTCCCTAAACAGAGAATATTCGGTTCGGCATGGAAAGGATGGTTGCGCCTGATTCTTAATCGTCATATTGCCCTGTCCTATTCTATACCAAAAAACTTTGCTCAACTTGTTAGGGAGCCAAGAATCCATATTTACATTATACTTCTTCTTTTATTTTTTAGATTAAACCGGCAGAATCTCTCTGTAAATACCAATGATCAACTGTTGAAACGATTGTATGATTTATTTCCGGTTAAAATCCCCCCAGAGTGCCCTGTATCATCGGAAAGTTTTTTTCCACTTGTCTATAATTTATTCATGGCTGAAGTACATAAAAAGGAATATTATCCCCATGTCCAATAATATGCTTTTGCTTTTTATTGATAGCCTGCCGTACGAGCTTATAGCAAAGAATAATCTATTTTCCTGGCTATCTTTTAAAGGCCCTTTGCGACCCGGTGTTGGTTACAGTTTTACTCAAAAAGCTGAAATACTTAAGGGTCAACAGCCCGATCAATTGGGTTATCTTAATTTTTGGTATCTGGATGCGGAACCAACAGCAAAGTTGAATATTGTATACAATTTAACAACTTTCGTTCGCGATATTTTTCCTTTCGGAGATAAGGTATTACATTACCTTTTGGCCAGAGTGTGGAAAAAAGTAGCTAATATACCATTTGAGTTTATTGGTCGTTTTAACAATGGCGTCCCGAGCTCTTACGCACCGGACAATCCTTCTATCTTGAGTATGGGAAAATGGGAAATCGTAATCGGAGATGATTTAGACAGTCCCAACCCTGACTCTGCCGCTGTTGCACTTATGCAAACAAAAATAGAATCCGCTTCGGAAGATCGTTCTTTTTTCATTGCCCTGCCCCAGTTGGATAAATTGGGACATCTTTATGGGCCGGATCATGAGAATTACCTTGAACATGCGCGGTATCTGGACTCACAATTGCAAAAGCTGACAGAACAATTTTTGCAGAAATATCCGGATGGCGTCGTTTGTTCTTTCTCCGATCATGGTATGTTAAAGGTAACAGAAAGCATCCATCTTTCAGGCAAACTTTTCAATATTCCCGGCGGAAGAAGAGCCGCCTATTGGCTGGATTCCACCATGCTGCGCGTATGGGTAGAAACAGAAGAAGAAAAACGAATCATTCATGAGCGGCTCAAAACTGAAAAGCATTTGCACATTCTTAGTGAGGCGGAGAGGAAAGAGTACGGCGTCACTCTAAAAAAATTCGGCGATATCATGGCAATTACCCTACCGGGTATTGTGTTTAGTCCCAATCATTTCGGGATCAGAAAACCCGTAGGTATGCATGGTTTTCATCCCATGCATCAGGCCCATCAGGCCTTTTGGGGCATGGTGCAATCTAACCGTACCCCGCAAATCGAAAACGGAAAATTAATTAAAACCATTGATTTTTATCGGGAGCTGCTTGCACAAAAAGAACTTAATAGCATTTAGCCCTCGTTCAAATATAAAAAGAGCAAATATTTAATGGACAAATTTCCTATCCACATTGCCTTTAATTTCGTTTTCTTAAGAAAAAAAATAACCGGCATCCGGGTTCATGCCATCGAATTGTTCAGGGCCCTTGAGGAACAAAAAGAAACGAAATATATTTTTCATGTAATCACAACCAAAGAGGGCGCAGACATTTTAAATGAACACGGAATCCGTGCCAACGGGGGCATCAAAGTTCATATTATTGCTTCTTCGTTTGAAAAAGAAACAGACAGGCTTAAACTTCAGCTTTTTTCATTAAACAATACTCTTAAACAGAATAGAATTGCCTTGTTACATTGTTTTGATTATTTAACGCCTTTACAACGACCGGCGTATGCTAAAATAATCGCTACTATTCATGATCTGATTTGGCTGGAAAATCCGAATACCTATTCTTTGCCAAAGCGGCTGTTTAAAAAAGTATTTTTTAGCCATTCCATACGAAAAGCAGATGCATTGATTGCTGTGAGCAAAACCAGCAAAGAAAGTCTGATACAACATTATGGTCACGGTTATGATCAAAAGACCACTGTGATCCCCAATGGTCTTAGAAACACGTTTTTAACTATAAAAAAACAAGGAAATCCCGAACGATTAATTAAAGGGGAATACATCATTGCCGTTGGCAGGTATTTACCCCATAAAAATTACGAACGATTAATCAAAGCTTACGCCCATTGTAATACAAAGGCCCAACTTGTCATCGCTGGTTCGGATATGGATAAATCGGTAGATTTGCAGCGGCTGGCGCAGGAGCTGGGTTTAAATGACAAACTGTTACTTCTCAAGAATCCTACCGATGCTGAACTGATATCTCTTATTTCCCATGCGTCCCTTTTCGTGATGCCCTCGCTTACAGAGGGGTTTGGTTTACCGCTGCTTGAAGCCATGTCTTTATCCACACCTGTCTTGTGTTCCGATATTCCGGTATTAAAAGAAGTATGCGAAAACGCCGCTCTTTACTTTAACCCTCTGAGTATCGAAGATATGGCAGCTAAAATCACCTATGCTCTAAACTCTTCTCCAATTTTGCAGAAGCTCATAGAAAATGGGCACGAGAGAGTCCAGGCTTTTTCATGGGAAAATTCGGCTAAACAAGTAATGAATTTGTACGATGATCTGCTTTTAAATTATTGATTTAGTAAATTTACCCTGATTACAATTTAAAAAATCTTTTGGCAACAACTCGTTTACACCTAAAATATTTTTATGATTAACTGGCGTAAAAACGTTATCACAAAAAAATTAATCCGCTATTCTTTGCATATTCCCCGATATGTGATTCACACATCGAATAGAAATGGCAGGCGGGAATCCGGCTTCCCCATCTTGGCCAACAGTATCCCCAAAAGTGGTACACATTTGCTTATTAACATACTAAAATCCCTTCCTTCTGTTCGGGATTGGGGTAATTTTTTAGCAAGCACTCCGTCCTTTACTTTTAGGGAACTCTCTTTAGAAACCGTCCGTAAAAAGATCGAATATTTTGTTCCTAATGAACTTATTGGAGCTCATTTATTCTATAATCAGGAAACGGATGCTGCCTTACGACAAAAACAAGTCATCCATTATTTTGTGTATCGTGATCCCAGAGATATTGTAGTTTCCGAAGCGCATTATTTGGCTGAAATGAACCGCTGGCATTTTTTACATTCCTATTTTAAATCATTGCCTGATATGGAGAGTCGGATAGAGTTGTCTATTAAAGGATTAGGGGATTTGCCCGGAGAGCGGAAATATCCGAACATTGCCAAACGTCTATCCTATTTTATCCCATGGATAAATAACGGCCATGTTTTTGCGATAAAATATGAAGAGCTAATTTCTGATAAAAAAACAGAAGCTATTAACGGTATTTTAACGCACTATGCATCCAAGCAATCTGTTCTGGATAGTAAAGAAAATTTAATCGAGCAGATACTTAAAAATATAAACCCAAAAAACTCCCATACCTTTCGTACCGGGAAAGCAGGAAACTGGAAAACGGTTTTTACCGAGCGACAAAAAGACCTGTTTAAAGAAATCGCCGGAGATTTACTCATCGAGTTAGGTTACGAAAAGGATTATAATTGGTAATATGTCAAACCAGAAACGAATAATCATCCACGACTACGCCGGTCATCCTTTCCAGTTTGACCTCAGCAAAAACTTAGCCCAAAAGGGCTATGATATACTGCACGTTTTCACTTCTGCCAGCGGCGGGCCCATTGCCGGTTTCGAACATAGTCTCAGTAATCTTCAGGTTGAAAACATTCCTATCGATCGTTTCAGAAAAAATAATTTTGTGGAACGGGCCGCGCAGGAATATAAATACGGGAAAAAAGTACTTTCGTTGTTCGATCGCTGGAAACCCGATTTGATCATCTCGGCCAACGCTCCGCTGCTTGCCCAAAAACAAATCGTTAAATGGTGTAACCAAAACAAAGTTCCTACGGTTTTCTGGCTGCAAGATTTGTTGAGCCTGGCCGCCAAATCGATTCTCTCACGTAAGATTCCCCTGGCGGGTTCGCTGGTGGCCGCCTATTTCCATCGCGTTGAACTAAAAGCCTTAAACCGTTCCGACCATATCATTGCGGTAACGGAGGATTTTTTACCCATACTCAAAAACTGGGGGCTTCAGGAAAATAAAGTCAGCGTTATCCGCAACTGGTCTCCCATCGAGTCCGTTCCCGTATTGCCTAAAGACAACGATTTTGCCCGGGAGCATGGTTTGCAGGATAGATTTGTGGTGCTCTATTCCGGCACCCTGGGTATGAAACAAAATCCGCAATATATCTATGATCTTGCCGAGCGTCTGGAAAGGAACAATCCCGATATAGTTCTTGTAGTTGTTTCCGAAGGAGTTGGTATCGAACTGCTGCGTGAGAATCAGAAGAAAAAACATTTGTCCAATTTAAAATTGCTGCCTTTCCAGCCCTTTAAAATACTCCCGCAGGTTTTGGCTTCGGCAGATGTTCTCCTGTCCATACTCGACGATGAGGCCGGAACCTATTGTGTACCGTCCAAAGTGTGGACGGGTTTTTGCGCCCAACGTCCGGCCCTTCTTGTTGTTCCGGAATCCAATCTGGCGGCTAAAGTAACCAGGCAAATCGATGCGGGAATTATAGTGAGCGGAGATGTTATCAACAACCTGGAAAAAGCGGTTTTACGCTTAAAGAATGAGCGCGAAACCAGAGAGAAAATGGCTTGGAATGCCCGGCGATATGCGGAAGAAAATTTTGAAATCAACAATATAGCAAACAAATTTGAACATATTTTTCATCAGCTATTACAAGCTTAGCCAACAAAGGCCAAAAACATAAACTTATAATCTGATAATTGTAATATGAGTCACTTTCAAAAATGAAAAATAACCTTAGTTTTATTTATCTTGCAGATTCTCTTTTTATAACGGAAATGTTAATGTTGAGTCAATATGGAGGCGATGAATGAGTACGAAACGAGCCCTCGTTTGTGGTGGTGGTGGATTTATTGGCAGTCATCTGGTAACCCGTTTAAAAAAAGAAGGTTACTGGGTAAGAAGTGTGGACCTGAAATACCCCGAATTTTCCGAAACAACAGCAGATGATTTTGTTATTGCAGACTTGCGGGATCCGGTTATGTGCCGTCATGTAATCGATCTGCCATTTGATGAAATCTATCAACTGGCGGCTGATATGGGCGGCGCCGGATACGTCTTTAGCGGCGAAAATGATGCCGATATCATGCATAATTCCGCTCTGATCAATTTAAATATTCTGGAGGCCATGCACAGAAGAAATATTAAAAAAGTCTTTTATTCATCTTCGGCCTGCATGTATCCCGAACATAACCAAATGGATCCGGATAATCCCAAGACATCAGAAGATTCAGCATATCCCGCTGATCCGGACAGTGAATACGGCTGGGAAAAACTTTTCAGTGAACGACTCTATCTGGCTTTCCAACGCAACTACGGATTTAATGTGAAAGTCGCCCGATTTCATAACATATTCGGCCCGGATGGTACCTGGACCGGAGGTAAAGAAAAAGCGCCCGCGGCCTTTTGCCGCAAGGTGGCCGAAGCCGAGGATGGCGGCGAAATCGAAATGTGGGGAGACGGAAAGCAGACCCGTTCCTTCCTGTATATCGACGAGTGCCTTGAGGGCGTACGGCGGTTAATGGAATCCGATTTTTCCGGACCGGTTAATATCGGTTCCGAGGAAATGGTAAGCATCAATCAATTAGCCGAAATGGTAATGGAAATTGCCGGTAAAAAATTAACCATTAAACATATACCGGGTCCTTTGGGAGTGCGCGGACGTAATTCTGACAACCGGTTGATTAAAGAAAAGCTTGGATGGGAACCAACCTGGCCTTTGAAAAAGGGATTGGCAATCACCTATCGCTGGATTGAAGAACAGGTTAAAATGCAAAAAAAGAATCAAAATTATTAAATAAATGTTAAGTTTGACCGGTATTGAACGTATATAGAGTAGTTGATTTAAACAGAAGTTTTGGATATATTAGTTGACCTTACGTCATATATATCCACCCTGTTCCCGAATGTTTCTATCGGAACAGTTTCTCCGAGTAAACCGCAACCAAAAATAGGAAAGAAGTTCACGTGGTTCAAAATATTTCTGATCCTGTCGTACGTACGAGAGTACAAATTCTGCTTGAAGATACCCGTTTGCGCAAACGACGTAGATACCCGAACAAAAGCCGTTTTACCCGAAGTTCCGTTTATGAAAGCAAAGCCTTCCGGGGCGCCGAAATCGCCTTTTCCGTATTTTTTCTCTTATTAACTTCACCCATCTGGATCATCGTATCCCTGGCCATTTTTTTATCCGATGGGCAGCCGGTGCTGTTTCGGCAGAAACGTCTCGGTAAAAGCGGAAAAGTATTTAAAATCTTTAAATTCCGTACCATGCGTAAAGACGCAGAACAAATTCTAAAGCAGGATATCCTGCTTTACGAACAGTACATAGTAAACGACTTTAAATTACCGGTTGATAAAGACCCGCGTTTACTGCGTATCGGTAAATTCCTGCGCCGCTGGAGTTTGGATGAAATTCCCCAGTTTATCAATGTTATTATCGGCGATATGCATGTTGTCGGCCCTCGCCCGATTGTTCAGGATGAACTGGAACGGTACGGCAACGATGCGGATACCTTTCTGTCCGTTAAGCCCGGCATTACGGGGATGTGGCAGGTGGCCGGCCGCAGTGATGTGCCTTATCCCGACCGCAAATATCTCGATTTATTGTATATTCAGCATAAATCGTTTAAACTGGATTTGACTATTCTTCTTAAGACCATCTGGAAGGTGATCAAGCGCGACGGCGCTTATTGATCTTTTTCGCCTTTAACTTTGATGCCGCTTTGCTGTTTCGTCAGGAATACCGCAAAACGGCATTTTTTTTATACACACAGGCAATAGGCAGACTATGAAGAAAATATTCTTTCATTTTCTCGGTATGTTGGTTTTATCCATCCCTGTATCGGGCCAGGTTGTCTTTGAACCGGCAAATCATACGGTGTATGATTTCCTATCCATTATCGCACAAAAAGGCATAATAGAATACAAAGACGAAATTAAACCGCTTTCACGCATGCAAATCGCCCGCTATCTGGATGTTATTCGCCACAAAGACCCAAGCTTGCTTACAGCGCTGCAACAGAAGGAACTTACCTTTTATATCAGCGATTTTTACCACGAATTTTCAAAATTAAAATCCGCTGCTGACACCACCGGGCTTACCTTCTTCCGCAGGGACGCGGGTAAGCGCCGTCGTTTTTTTCTGTATTCCGATTCACTGTTTCATTTTTATGTAAGCCCGGTTATCGGACGCACCGTCGCTTACCGGGATGGCGGCTCCTTCGAAAGACATTGGGACGGACTGTCGTTTTACGGTACGCTGGGTAAAAATATTGGCTTCAGTTTCCGTTTTACCAACGAAGGTGAATCCGGCGCCGGTATCGATACCAGCCGGCAATTTACCCCTGAGAAAGGGATGGTTCTTTTAAAAGAAAAAGTAAAAACAGACCGTCTGGTATTTGACCGTATTGAAACGGCCCTTTCTGTGAACTGGGATTGGGGCTCTTTTACCATTGGTAAAGGCAATATTTTATGGGGTTTCGGTGGAAAATCCGGTCAACTTGTTCTTTCCGATAAGGCACCTTTCTGGCCCTACATACGATTGGATGTGCGCCCGGTTGACTGGTTGTCCTTCAACTACAACCACGGCTGGCTCTCTTCTAACGTCATCGATTCATCCCTATCCTATTCCACCGAACTACCCGATAAACAGAGAGCTATTTACAGAGACAAATATCTGGCCAACCACAGCATCGTCGTCTATCCCGTACAAGGGTTAAGCATTGCGGCTGGTGAATCCATGGTGTATTCGGACAAATTGAAAATCGCCTATTTACAGCCGATCATGTTTTTCCGGCCGGCCGACCACTACTTAAGCGGACCGGCCAGTAACGACGCCGGAGACAATGCCCAGATTTTTCTGGCCGTCAGCTCGCGGAATCATATCCCCGGCACACATCTGTATGGAACGCTGTTCATAGATGAAATAAACACCAATAAAATATTCAGCAAGAATCACCGCAATCAGCTGGCCTATCAGTTAGGAGCCTCGGTGGCGGATTTCCCTGTCAATAATCTTCTGGCGGCCGTGGAATATGTGCGATTAAATCCCTTTGTGTACCGGCATTATATATCCACACAAACCTATCAAAACGCCGGCTACACTCTGGGCCATTGGATCAACCACAATGCCGATATGCTTTCCGCTTCTCTTCAATACGGTATTCTCAGAGGATTGAAGGCGCGCTTATGGTACAGATTTATACGTAAAGGCGAGGACGGAACAGCGCAGCAGCAGTACAGCGTACCTCAGCCGCCCTTTCTGTTCGGATTAAATAATAATTATACCCAGTACGGTCTGGATATCCGTTATGAGGTTTTCCACGATTTGCATCTGCGCTTGCAAGCGAAGTTTCTGAATCGGGAAGAGGAACAGGAAGAAGGCGGTTTTATAACTACAAAACAACAGAATTATTATTTCACCGTAGAATACGGGTTTTGATGATTAGCTATTGGCTGTTAGCTGTTAGTTCTCAGTTATCAGTTCTTAAATCATAAATCATTAATCGATATTCGAAATTCCGGTCTTTTGGCTGTTGGCTCTTGGCCATTGGCTGTTAGTTTTTAGTTCTCAGTTAACAGTTCTCAGTTATTAAGTTATTAGTTCCCAGTTCCCAATTCCCAGTTTCAAGTTTCCAATTTCCAATTTCTATTTTCTAATTACTCATCACTTGCTACTTTGTGCCTTTACCCCTGCTTTATACAACCACCGAGGCCGCAAAGAACACAAAGTTTTTTCATTTGTCTTTTGTCATTTTTCATTTCATTCCCAGTTCCCCCCGCCACGGCGGGTTCTTCGCTACGCTTCGAAAATTTCAAGTTTCCAGCATCAAGCATCCAGTATCCAGTTCCCCGTCACTTCTACTCTGTGTACTATCCGTTATTCCGCCGGATTCCAATATTTTTTTAGAATATGTTTAATGGTATGGCATTCGGACAGTTCCAGATAAACAGGACATTTGCTGCAATCCTCCGTAGCGCATACAGACTCGGCACTCTTGGCCACCCAGCAGGGATCGTGGGAATCGAGATAAGCCGGGCAGCTTGCCCGTTCTTCCTGCGAACAATTCTTGATATTCCAGCAAGGTAAAGCGGAAAAAACCATGCGCACACCAGCCAGATTCAATCCTTTTTCGGTAATCATTGAACGAATGCAGGCAATGCGTTTAATATCTTCTTCCGTAAACGAGCGATGCTGTCCCTGACTTTTTTGCGGTAAAATCAGCCCTTCGCTCTCATACAAGCGCAAGGTGGCCACGGATATCCCGAACATTTTGGCCACCAAGCCGATGGGATAAAGAATAGGTTCTTTTGCTTTCATCTCACCCTTTAATATGAAATGGATCATGTTTAAAAAGCCCCGTAAGCTCATGGCTGTGCGGGGCTTTTCTTCTTTCGATTAAAAATCAGGTAAAAAGAATAGCGCCACCGCCCGCTTTTTCATAAAACTGGCCAACCGTCAAAACTTCCTGTACCTCATCCACCAAATCTTCTTTTTTCAATTTAAACATATCCATAGCCAGTTTGCAGGCGTAAATATTGCCGCCGGCATCGCTGATCATTTCCAGAAATTCATCTACCGGCGGAACGTCCAGCCTTTCCATCTCGTTTTTCATCATCCAGCTGGCAAAATTGGAAACCCCGGGCAGAATGCCCATCAAGGTTGGAAACGGCGTCGTGATGGGAAATTTCAACATGGGCATGGCCATATTGAGAGCCGGATTACCGACTGTGGAAATGCGCAGTTTTTTAATCATTTTCTTATGCAGGGCATTCAGCCCGAAAAACGTAAAAAACAGATTGGCTTCGATTCCTTCCATCCGCGCACCGTTGGCCATGATCAGTCCCGGATAGACTCCATCCAATGAGCCCTGTGAAACGATAATGGATACTTTTTTAATTTTTTCCTCGGCCATTTTTCTCTCCCTTTCTTAATATTTATCTATACGCAGCCGTGCGGTTTACCCAATCCGGCAATGTAAGCGGCTTTTTTGGCCGGGCCTTCCGGGAACATTGCATAAAGGTCTTTTGTGGGAATACCGCCGGCATTTTTCATACGACGGATGGAAGGAATTTGCCCCTTCTCGGCAAAATCTTTACGCATAAAACGGATTACTTCCCAGTGTTTGTCGGTCAACTCATCAATACCAATTTCTTTGGCCAGCTCCGGCGCCATGTCTTCTGTCCAGTCATCCGGATTCACCAAAAAACCTTCATCATCCACCTGTACGGTTTTACCTGCTAATGTCTTCTCAGCCATGATTATCCTCCTAAGTTCGATATTTTACATGTTAAAGTTGTTTATTTTTTGTATTCATCAACCAAATCCTGATTTAATTTTAACAATATTTTGTCGTTAAGCCTGTTTTGAATGACCATTCCCCTGCTGGGCCATGTTCTTGATAAATTCCAGCGAAAAGGCTATACCCTTTTTCACTTCCGGATCTCTTAACTTTTTCATGATAGTGAAAAAGGAAACTTCATCTTTAATGACCACATCCATCTTCTTGAAGAAATCCAGCGCGTTATTCATGGAATTGAGCATTTCCGGCTGGGTCATATCTTTTATGGTCAAAAGTATGGAAGCGATATTTTCCCTCAGCAGACGAACATCCTCCACATCAAAAGTGGTCACAATGGTATCGATGATCTTGAAGGCCTCACCAAAAAATTCAAAATAACCCTTGCGATCCAATTCATTCAACGTTTCCAACAGTTCATCAAACATCTGTTTGCCAAGCGGTTTCAGATCGTGAAACAGGTCTTCGGCGCTTTCAAGCTGGGTAAGCATTCGGTTCAGATTACGTGTATTGCGCAATAATTTTTTCCCAAGATGCAACAGATCGGACGTATCGAAATAGGGTGCCACATCTTCCAGCCCTTCCACCGCCGCGTCGAACATGTCTTTGCCGACAAGTGCCAGATCGTTTTTCAGTTCCTGCATTTCCTGGTTGTGTTTGCAGGTTTCCTGCAGCTGCTGAGTAATAAAATCCAGCTTTTCGTGGATTTCCTTAATTTCCTGTTCTATTTTTTTCTGTTCCATAGTTATTGCCTCTTCTTTCCTGCCATAGTCATCTGCGCTTCGATGGGAAGCTCAGCTCCTTTTAACAGTAAATTCCAGTACACCCAGCGGAAGGTCATTTTTCCCCAGTGATTCATACGCGTTTCTTCCAGCAATGAAAAAGGCCCTACGCCGGGCAAGGGGAATTTTCCGGGCAGAGGTTCCACATCATAATTAAAATCGATCAAGATACCTTTGTTGAAACCCGATTCGATAAAGCAGTTGGCATGACCGTCAAAAGCCGATTTTAAAGGACGGCCGTCCACAGCGCGCAGAATGTTTTCGTACAACACATCGGCTTCAAAATGGGCCACGGAACCGGCTTTGGAACTGGGCAGATCGGTAGCATCCCCGATCACGAAAATATTCTCGTAATCTTTGGATTGCAGGGTATGCGGGTCGGTAGGAATGAAATTGAGATCATCCCCCATTCCCGAACGAGCAATGACTTCCGAGCCCATATTGGTCGGAATAGTAACCAGCAGGTCGTAATCGATTTCCCGTTCGTCCCAGGATATGATTTTATTATTTTCGCTGTCTACGCGACCTGTGCTGAACTCCGGCACAATCTGAATATTTTTCTTTTCCAGAAACTGCCCCAAAAATTTAGCGGCAATGGGTTTGGTAAAAGCGCCGGGCAGGGGCGTAACATATTTGATATCCACTTTGTCGCGAATGCCCTGCTCGGTAAACCACCAGTCGGCCAAAAACACAAATTCCAGCGGCGCAACCGGACATTTAATCGGCATTTCGATGATGTTGAGCACCATTTTGCCGCCTTCCCAGTATTTGAGGAAGTTGCGCAAAGCCACAGCGCCTTCGATGGTGTAAAAATCAAATATATTTTTATACCAACCGTCCTCCTTAAGTCCTTCCGTTTCTTCCGGATGCACCTTGCTGCCCGTGGCGATAATCATCAAATCATAGCCGATAACCTTTCCGCTTTTCATCACAATCTGGTTTTCCTTCGGCTTAATCACCTCAACCTGTTCCATAATCACTTCCACATTGGAAGGATAAAAATCACGTTTAGGTTTTATTACGTCATTCTTATTATAAATTCCGAAAGGTATAAACAAAAACCCGGGCTGATAATAATGCGTTTCGTACTCATCCACCAGCGTAATCTGCCACTCATTTTCCTCAAGAACCGGAGCCAGCTTATTGGCCATCATGGTTCCGGCAGTTCCACCGCCTAAAATCAATAAACGCTTCATGTAACTAATTCTCCCATCTTAAAATTAACTATTTCCGTTTCTATGATGTCCGTAAATAACTTCTTTCATTTTTGTACAGTTTATTTCCAACCTGTAAACCGGGCAGGAACGGCAGTCCTCCAGTTGACATTTTTTGCCCACACCAACCGTACTCCAGCATGGCCCGTTGGCTTCGTAATAGGCCGGACAATTGCGACATTCTTCGTCCAAACCACCTTTGAATTCCCAACAGGGAATAAAGGACATAATTCGTTTGATGCCCTGAATATTGATGCCGTTTTCCGTGATCATTTTGCGGATACATTGCAATCGCTCTACATCGTGCATGGAATACAGGCGGCGATTGGTTTCCGTTTTATGCGGAATGACCAGTCCTTCCTGTTCATACAAACGCACCGTTTGCACGGCAATGTCCAGTTTTTTTGCCACTACCCCGATGCTCAATACCGGTTCGAACTTATCAAACTCTTCAGCCAAAACAACACCTTTTATATGTTATTCAATGTTTATTATCTACATTTTTAAATGTAGCTTTGCAAACGGAGTGCCAACATTCATAGGATATACAATATACTGTAATTAAAGAAGTTACAACTCCATGGAAAGGAAGGGCGACGAAGGCGGCTTCTTAAGTTTGCAAATTCCGGGATCGTGTTTTCTTAAATTTTGTAAAAAAATGCACAATAAGATATCGAATCCAAAGTTAGCAGGATACCCTGTTCCATGATTTGGATTCTTACTCTCCTACAAGTGCTTTAGCGGATTAATACCAATTTGCGTGCAGAAGAAAACATTCCCGCTGTCATTTTACAAATATATATACCGGGCGCTACGGGCTCGCCGGCTTCGTTTTTTCCGTACCAGACTATCTGTCCGTTTCCTTTCGGTCTGGATTCATTTAGTAAAACAGCTATTCTTTCGCCTTTGGGGTTAAATATTTCGATGGTTACAAACGCCGGTCTGCCGAGACGATAGCGCAGTGTGGTTGTCGGATTGAAGGGGTTGGGATAATTTGGCAGTAAAGCGGGATAATCATCAGGGACAGATGAGTCTGCCTCCGACAGGCCGGTTTCTTTGCGTCGGAACTTTGCTTTCATCAAGAAGACGTTATAGGGGCCGTATTGCGACATCAAAAAATAAACAGTCTCGCCATTGTTATCCATATATTTTTCATGCATATAAGCACCATAAAGGGCCGGATACCGATCCGAACAAACCACTGTTTCGGGCGCGCTCCAGGGGCCCTGCGGCTGGGGAGCAAAACGGGCTTCTATACAGGCTTTGTTTTCGTTCAGATACATCATCAGCCAGCTTTGAAGATACGGATTCCAAATTACCGAAAGCTCGCCTACAGGGGACGGTACAATGATGACGGCGTCGTTTTCATTATTACTCCAACCGGAACCGTTATAATATTGATACGATGAGCCATCCAGGATATCACCGGGGAGCACTCTGGCCAGCTTCACACTGCCGAATCGTCCGGCCGGGATACCCCAGATATACAAATATCCGTTGTGCGCCGCAACCGCCACCTGGATAAAATTGCTTGTATCCGTATGTTGAATTTCCGTTAAATTCCAGGTATTTCCATTGTCATCGGAATAGGCAATTTTCGAATAGTTCACCTCCCATTGCCCCGGATTTCCCCATTGCTTAACCGACATAAACCAGATAAACTGCCTTTGCCCAACGCTAAAGCCCGCGGTAACAATTTTGGTCACTTCACCCGTACCATCGTTGGGCGCATGGTCTCCTTCGACTAATGCTTTAGCCATTCCCGATGAATCCGTGATCCAAGCGTCAAAGATAATCCCGTCCGATGCGGTGGTATCCGTTGTAAACGCCATTGTGTTCGATCGCCAATATCCAGAAGAAGACGGCGGCCCGGGAGAACCAAACGTATCCCCGAATAAAAAATATATTTTCCCGTTGCTATGAAGGAACATACTACCCAAATCCGTGCCGTACACGTTAACCGAACCGGTGTTGTTCATGGAAGGCTGGCCGGTTAACTGCCCTATTTGGCTCGCTGAGATTATCTCTTGCGACAACAAAGGATTGGTCGCTATAAGCAACAAACCGGAAATAACGATTCCCACACTTTTTTTTACGGGTATCGATTTTTCCATATCATCACCCTTTTAAGCAATACAAATAAATTCGGAAACATCCGCAGCCTGGTTTTCACGGCTAAAAGTTTAATCACCTAAAATGAACGGATCAATTCTTGATAAGCCCTGCAGGCAGCCGGATGCGTCGACCATTTTAACTGCGCCCGTTAAAATTTTTCTTTTTGAGATTTACAGAAAATATATAGAGTTCCCTTTGGATGTCAATAACCAATCATCAAAGTTCCTGTTCCGTCCGGCGAATGATTTCTTCCTGCAGTTCGGGCGTTAAATCCACAAAATAATCGCTGTACCCGGCCACGCGCACAATTAAGTCCCTGTACTGTTCGGGATTGCCTTGGGCCTTGCGCAGGGTTTCGGCCGTTACCACGTTAAATTGAATATGATGGCCGTCCATCCGAAAGTACGTCCGCACCAACTGTACTGCCTTGTTCAGGCCGTCTTCGCTGGCCAAAACCTGCGGCGTAAACTTCTGGTTCAACAAAGTGCCGCCGGTGCGCAGATGATCGATTTTAGCAGCCGACTTGAGCACAGCCGTTGGCCCGTTGGTATCGGCACCCTGTACTGGCGAAATGCCTTCGGAAATCGGGACGCCGGCTTTGCGGCCGTCGGGCGTTGCGCCCAGAACGCTGCCGAAATACACATGCACCGTTGTAGGCAGCAGGTTAACGCGATAATGTCCTCCTTTGGTATTGGGGCGCCCGTCGATATGGCTAAAATAGGTTTCGAACACCTGCCGGGTTATCTCGTCTGCTCGGGCATCGTCGTTGCCGTATTTGGGCGCTTCGTCCAAAAGCTTCTGGCGAATATCCTCATAACCGGCGAAGTCTGCCTTTAACGCCTGCAAAAGCTGCTTCATGGTGAAATTTTTATGTTCGAAAACATGATATTTGATGGCGCTGAGCGAGTCGGTAATGGTGCCCATCCCCACGCCCTGAATATAAGAGCTGTTGTAGCGGGCGCCGCCAGCGTTGTAATCTTTGCCTGTGGCAATACAATCATCGATCAGGATAGAAAGGAACGGCGCGGGCATATAGCGGGCATAAATTTGCTCGATGATGCGATTCCCTTTTATTTTGATATCGATGAAATAATTCAGTTGTTTGGTAAAAGCGTCAAACAGTTCTCCGTAAGATGTAAATTTTTCCGCCGCTCCGGTTTGCAGACCAATTCGTTTTCCGCTGCGCGGGTCTGCGCCGTTATTCAGGGTAATTTCCAGCACTTTGACCAGATTGAAATAACCAGTCAGAATGTAGCTTTCCTTGCCGAACACGCCGGCTTCTACACATCCGCTGGCGCCGCCCAGGCGAGCGTCCACGATATCCTTGCCCTGGCGCACCATTTCCTGTACGATAGCATCCGTATTGAACAAAGACGGTTGGCCGTATCCGGTTTTTATGATTTCCATGGCCCGTTTCAGCAGGCGATCGGGATTTTTTTTGCTGATTTGCACCATGGAACTGGGCTGCAATAGGCGCATTTCTTCGATTACGTCCAATATCAGGTAACTCATTTCATTGCTGGCGTCTTCGCCCTCTGCCGTCACTCCACCCACATTGATCAGGCAGAAATCGGTATAGGTGTTGCTTTCTTTGGCCGTTACGCCCACTTTGGGCGGGGCCGGTTGATTATTAAACTTCACCCAAAAAGATTGCAGCAACTCTTTGGCCTGTTCTTTGGTTAAACTTCCCCTGGCCATTTCCTTTTGATAAAAGGGCCAAAGATGCAGATCCAGCCGGCCGGGATTAAAGGAATCCCAGGTATTCAATTCGGTTACCACCCCCAGATGGACAAACCAGTAGTATTGCAGAGCTTCCCAGAAGGTCTGCGGCGCATGCGCCGGTACCCTGCGGCAAATCGCGGCCATTTTTTCCAGTTCATTTTTTCGCGTCAAATCACCTTCCTGCTCCGCCAGCTCATCCAGCGCCTCGGCGTGCCGTTCCGCAAAGCGGATAAGGGCGTCGGCGGCGATGTCCATGGCCCTCAATTCTTCGCGTTTGGCCAGGGCTTCGGAATCGTTGAAATAATCCAGATTTCCCATACTGCGTTTTGTGTCCTCTTTAAAATCCAGCATGCCTTTGCGGTAGATTTTATCATCCAGCACCGTATGGCCGGGCGCCCGTTGTTCCATAAACTCGGTAAACACGCCCGCTTTATAGGCCTCCAACCATTCGCTATCCATTTCGGAAAGAATGCGGTCGCGGATGGCCCGGCCGGTCCAGAACGGAAAGACCTCTTCGGTTAAGACCCGCCGCGTCTCTTGATCGGATTTGAAGGAAATCTTGGGCCGCTCGTGCAAGATTTCCAAATCCTGCCGGGTATGCGGGCAGATTTCCGGATAGGTCGGCGTGGCTTTGGGCGCGCTGCCCCGTTCGCCCACGATAAGTTCACCTTCGTTGATGCAAATGGTTTTGTGTTCCAGTATATATTTGAAAGCCAGCGCCCGGGTTACGGGAACGGAATGCCGCTGAGCTTCCGCGCTGCGATAAAATTCGGTCAGCAAAACGGCGCGCTCAGCATCGATGCGCTCCTGCGCGTTAAGCGACTGTTCGCGAAGTTTTTGAATGCGTTCTGTCATGATTGCCTCTTTATGTTTAATAATTTATAGGCAACATCCGCCACAGGCGGAAAAGCGGAATAATCAATGATCATTTTTATAATTGGAAATTGGATATTCCTTGCTCATTATTGAATATTTTTCCTTTTTTGCAGTTTCAATAGCCAATATCCAACACGGAACACTCAATGATCATTTTTAAATTGGATATTGGATATTCCGTGTTCATTATTGGTTATTTTTCCTTTTTTGCAGTTTCAATAGCCAATATCCAACACGGAACACTCAATGATCATTTTTAAATTGGATATTGGATATTCCGCTTGTCCACCTATGGTGGGTGTTCGATATTGGTTATTCTTTCTTTTTGTGCTACCAATAACCAAAACCAGCTACGGGCGGACAAGCAGAAAAATCAATTATCATTTTTATTTTTTGCCAATATTTTTCTTTGCAGTATCGATACTTTTATATAGGATGGAAATTAATTCATCCGTTTCATTAAGCAACGGTTCTAATTTTTCCTTTGCGAGTAAAGAAGACCGTACTAATATTTTTAACCAGACCTCAGTTTCTCTTAATTCTTTCAAAGCAATTTTTAATTTGTGAATAAAATCTTGTCTGGATTCAGCCCCTTGTGCTTCTCCGTAATTTGAGGCCGGAGCTGTACCACTTCTCAATAGTTGACTTTTAATATGATTACCCACTTTATCACTCTTTAGGGCATTGGCTACATTTATAATTCTTACGGCATAGTCAATAAAACGATCTTGTAAGTCGAAATCATTTTTTTGGACCATTTTTCTTACCCTTTAATTTTAAAGTAGATATTAGTAATTCCGTTTACATATTTAGTTAGTCATCCTTTTTTTGTACTCTCAATATCCAATATCCAATACGGAACACTCAAAGATCATTTTTATAATTGGACATTGGACATTCCGTGTTGATTATTGGTTATTTTTCCCTTTTTGCATTTTCAATAGCCAATATCCAACACGGAACACTCAATTATCATTTTTATAATTGGACATTGGACATTCCGTGTTGATTATTGGTTATTCTTCCTTTTTTGCATTTTCAATATCCAATATCCAACACGGAACACTCAATTATCATTTTTAACTTGGACATTGGACATTCCGTGTTGATTATTGGTTATTCTTCCTTTTTTGCATTTTCAATATCCAATATCCAACACGGATCACTCAATTATCATCTTTAAATTTGGACATTAGACATTCCGTGTTGATTATTGGTATTCTCACTGCCTCTTTTGCTAAGAATCAATAACACCACGAAATATTCAACAATCAAGTTAAATTCTTAGTCTGCCAACACAGTTATTCCTTTTTGTGTAAAAATTTTCTTTTTCTGTTGTGATTCATCTTCGTCTTGTATCGATTTGTGCCCCATCCGGTTGGGCATGCCGATCCGTTCGTATTTATGTTCTCCCATATTGTTGTAGGGCAATAATTCGATTTCACGCAAGGAAGTATTTTCCAGCAAAAATCGGGCGAGAGCCTTTAAATTGGCTTCCGTATCGGTAATACCGGGAATCAGCGGTACGCACACCAGTATGGAAGCTCCGGCCTGATCCAGTTTTTTCAGATTATCCAGAATAAGCCGGTTGGATACACCGGTGTATTTTTCGTGTAATGCGTCGTCTAACAATTTAATGTCATACAGAAACAAGTCCGTCACAGGCATTAGCTGTTCCAGATGGTGATATGACGTATAGCCGGTTGTATCCACAATGGTATGTATGCCCTCCGCTTTGGCAGCTTTCAGAAGCGCATGTAAAAAGTCAAATTGTAACAGTGGTTCGCCGCCGGAAAAGGTTACACCGCCGCCAGACTGCTCGTAAAACATGGCATCTTTACGGATTTCTTCCATCACCTGTTCTACGGTCACTTCGTTGCCAATCAGGTTCCGATCGTTCTGCAGCAGAGGCAGGTTTTTTACCGGCCGCATGGTGCCGCGTGGCTGTGGTTCGGGATTCCGGCTTTCGGGATTGTGACACCACCAGCAGTCCAGCGGACAGCCTTTCAAAAAAACCGTGGTACGGATGCCCGGTCCGTCGTGTATGGCGTATTTTTTTATATCATATATAATTCCGCTTGCCTGTCTGCTCATGGTGTTTTTTATCCGATTAAAATCAGTTCTTTTTGCGGATGTGACAAATACTCCGCGCCGTCTTTGGTAACCACGACCATTTCTTCAATGGTAACCACACCGCGTCCTTCGACTGTCAAGCGCGGTTCGATGGTAAAGACCATATTTTCTTCGATCTTGCGAAACGGTTTTTGAGCGTATTTTTCCCAAGCAGGTCCTAACAGGGCCGTGCCGTCATGCGAAAAGCGACCGACCTGATGTCCCAACCCGTGCGGGAATTCCTCGTATCCGGCCTGCGTAATTACCTGCCGGCTTGCCGCATCGGCATCAAGACCGATAGCGCCGGGTTTTATTGCACGGCGCGCGGCTTCGATGGAAGCGATCAGCGTATCGAATCCTTTTTGCACTTCCGGCGGGGCCTGCGACTCGCCTTTTTCCAGAATATAAAACGTGCGCTGCATATCCGAGCAGTAACCGTTTACCCGGACGCCGAAATCCATATTCAACACGTGGCCGCGTTCCACTTTGCGGTCGGTGGGTGCATAGTGGGCGCCGGCGGTTTCCGGGCCGGTAAATACGGCCGGACATACCTGGGGTTCCCAGGCCAGTTCCAGACCGCGCTTTTTAACCTCGGCTTTCATAAAAGCGGCGATTTCTTTTTCGCTTTTACCCGGTGCGATGAATCCCGAAACCAGTTCGAAAATTTCTTCCGTATGGCGGATGGCCTCGCGCATATTTGCCAGTTCACTCGCCGATTTGCGCTCACGCAAGGCGGAAACCAGCTCTTCGGCCGAAATAATCCGCGAACTCATCCCGATTTCTTCCAGCATTTGATGCATGGTCAAAAACATTCCATGGGTGATGCCGTCGCAAATCTCGCTACCCACGGAATAATTTAAGGCAATCTGTGCCGGGTTTAGTTCGCGCATGTATTCCTGAAACGGTTTTTTTATTCCTTCCACAAAACCGATCACCCGGTCATAGGCGCCTGTTTCTTCCACCATTTTCTGGTCGTATAAGCCGACGATGGCCCGCGCCGCGCCGTTTTTACTCAAAATGAAGGCCGAGTGCCAGGTTAAATCGGCCGGGGCCAGAAACGGCAGCATGGGGTCGCCGTTAATTTGACTCTCGCGCACAAAGGTAATCCAGCAGTCCACATCAAATTCTTTTAAGAGTTCTTTGGCCTGCGCTACTTTTTCGCTAATGAGCATGGTACTGTTTCCTTCGCTGAATTCTAAACGATCTTTTTAATTCATCAACATGCAAAACGTTTTAATCTTTTCATAAACAACACCAGCAGAGCGGCAAACATATATAACCCGGCCAACCACCCCGTATCGAATGTTTATTAAAGACAATATCCGCCTTTTAAATAGTTACTTTTTGCCCCAGTTTCAATTTGCCGGCATTGCGAATGGCCGCGGCTGCCGCGGCTAAATCCTGCACTCCGTTTCCCACCGATTTAAAGAAGGTGATTTCATCGGGTTTTTTTCGACCCGCCACCCTTCCCGCAGCCACTTCTCCGATTTCCGCCCGGATGTGGCTTTTGTCGATAAGTCCCTGCTGCAGGGGAATAATAATATCGCCGGGTTCTTGCAGACAGGCCTCGCGGGAATCGACGAATAAAGCCGCACGTTGTACCGTTTCCGCCGGAATTTCCTGCATATCCGGTCGAAAAGAGCCCACGCCATTGATGTGCACGCCCTGTTTTAGCCAGGAATCTTGGAAAACCGGCTGCCGGGATGTGGTGACCGTGCAGATAATTTCCGCCTGAGCGGCCGCCGCCTCCGCCGAGACACTTTCCGCCGCAACATGCGGAAAACGCGACCGGATTTCCTCAGCCAAAAGCTGCGCCTTTTGTTCATCGGTATCGACAATCAGCACTTTGTTAATGGGACGAACCGTCCGGATAGCCTGGAACTGCGTGCGAGCCTGAACACCGGCGCCGAACAGGGCCAGAACCGCAGCCTCTTCGGCGGCTAATAAATCCGTCGCCAAACCGGAAGCCGCACCGGTGCGCAACGCTGTGAGCACTTCGCCGTCCAGCACGGCCAGCGGCTGCCCGTTCGCGGCATCGAAAACAGACACCAAAGCGTGGATGGCCGGCAGTCCCTTTTGCGGATTGTTCGGTAAAAAGGTGACCGTTTTTACCGCCACCTTTTCTTCCCGCGGCAGGTACACCGGCATAAACAAGGCACAATCATCTTTGCCGTTTAAATCCAGACGCGTCCGCAGCGCCACCTGCGCCTCGCCGCTCGAAAGCTGGATGAAAGCCGAACGCATGGCTTCAATAGCTTCCCGCATGGACAGCGCCTGCCGGATATCATTGCCGGATAAAAAGAGTAGTTCCTGCTTCAAAATAACCTCATCGTAAAATAAATCCGTCTTTCAATCCGTCTCTCGGATCAATCAGGAATTCGTGTTTACCGGTGATATAAGCCGTACCGCTTACTTCGGGAATAACCGCTTCGTAAGGACCAAATTGAACGGTTTCCGCCACCTTCCCCGCAAAAGTGCTGCCGATAATACTTTCGATAATCATTTCTTCCCCCGCTTTGATTTCGCCGCGAGCGTAATGCAGCGCCATGCGGGCACTTACGCCTGTACCCGTCGGACTGCGGTCCACCTCGCCTTCGGCAAAAATACAGACATTGCGGCTGTGAGCATTTTGCGCATACGGCTGACCCGTAAAAATGGTACCGTAGAGAAAATTGAGGTCTTGCTCATACGGATGAACAATCGGCCGGGTTTCCATCACACGGCGTTTGATGGCCATTCCCGCCTCAATCAAACCGCGGTAATTATCGGGCGTCATGGCAATGCCCAGCGCATTGGCATCCACAAAGGCGTAAAAAGCCCCGCCGAATGCGATATCGTAACGCACTTCGCCCAGACCTTGCACCTCAATTTTTTCATCCGAAGCAAAAACGAAAGAAGGTACATTGTGAAAAGAGACTTTTTGCACCAAGCCGTTCTTCACGTGAGCATACGCTGTAACCAAACCGGCCGGGGTATCGATGCGCACCGTGGTTTGCGGTTCCGTGACAGGCACCATAGCGGTTTCGACGGCGGTTTTGGTAACAGCGATAATACCGTGCCCGCACATGGTGGAAAAACCCTCATTATGAATAAACAGCACGCCGAAATCAGCGTTTTCACTCACTGCCGGGGTCAGGATGCAGCCGTACATATCGGCATGACCGCGCGGTTCCCACATCAAAGCCCGGCGCAGATGATCATACTTTTCTTTGGCCAGGCGCCGGCGATCCAGAATGGTCTCTCCGGGCAGTTCAGGGAAACCGTCCACGATGATGCGCAGCGGCTCTCCTTCCGTATGGGCATCGATGGTTCTGATGCGCAGCCACTCTTCGGGCGGCTGCCAGTCCCAGCTTTTTTGCCAGAAATTTTTCATATTCTGTTTATCCTTCCGTAGCGAGGGAAGCGCAAAAAAAAATTGTTAATAGAAATTTTAGCACTTTGGCCCACTTTCTTTCCCATTCTCATACTTCATCATTGGATATGTCTTACACTTCATCATTGGATATTCCTTGTTCGTTATTGGTTATTCTCCCTCTTTTACGTTTACAATATCCAATAATGAACACGGAATAATCTATGATCATTTTTAACTTGGATATTGGATATTCCTTGTTCATTATTGGATATTCCTCCTTCTTTGCGTTTTCAATATCCAATATCCAACACCCGCCACGGGCGGACAAGCGGAATAATCAATAACCATTTTTATACTTCATCATTGGACATTCTTTATTCGTTATTGGATAGTCATCCTTTTTTGTGTTTTCGATAACCAAATAACGTTCCCTCACCTATTCAACACATCCCGCGTAAATTCTTCCAAATAATCCATAAACGCATCCGAGGCACGGGCGGCGGCGGTTTCGTCTTTATCCGCAATAGCGCGCATGATGGCCGCATGCAGATCGGCCGAGCGGCGCAGGTCTCCGTTCAGATGGTAATAATACCAGAACCGACGGCAATGCGCATGGAACGGCGCATTGGCTTTAACGGCAAAAGAATTGCCGGAAGCGCTTTCCACCAGGCGGTCGAATTTGTGGTCGAAGCGCATAAATTCTTCCAGGTCTTCCCTTTCAGCCGCATCCTGAATGGCATTTGCGTATTCCTGCAAAGTGGCCTGCTGCGGCGGCGTAGCCCGTCTTGCGGCACGGGTGACTATGATCCGTTCCAACGCCCGGCGGGTTTCCAGCAGGTCCATCTGATCCGCGATGTTGATTTCACTGACCATCATACCACGGCGGGGCATGGTTTTAACCAGCCCGTCGGCGACCAGTCTTTGCAACGCTTCGCGCACCGGCGTACGGCCGATGCCCAGCTGGGCGCTTAGTTCCGCCTCGGAAAAAAAGGAACCAGGCGCCAACTGCAAGGTGACAATCCGTTCTTCGATGCGTTCATAGGCCAGTTCGGACAGGCTTTTGGTTTCTTCTTTTATTTGTACCATGGCATCCTTTTTATTGATATACTTGTGATATATCAGTAATATATTGCATTCATTATTCTATGTCCAATTTTTTTACCGGTTTTGCGGTCAGGAAATATTCTGCATGCCCCGGACGTTTAGCCAACATAAATACAAGAAAGGGATAATCGCTATGATTAAATTTTGGCTCATCAGCGGTGCGGCATTTGCCCTGCTGAGCGTGGCGCTGGGCGCTTTCGGCGCGCATGCACTTAAAAATGTGCTGGATGCTTATTCCAAAGCCATTTACGAAACGGCGGTGCAGTATCAGATGTTCCATGCGCTGGCTTTGCTGGCAGTGGGTATTTTACAGCATATTTTCAGGCAATTGGATTTTTCCTGGTCGGGCTACGCTTTTTTCATTGGCATTCTGCTCTTTTCCGGCAGCCTGTATATACTGGCCGTTAGCGGCATCCGCTGGCTTGGCGCCATAACGCCCCTGGGCGGCGTGGCTTTTATATTGGGTTGGGCAATGCTAATATGGAAACTGTTAAAAGTTTAATAAGCGGCCCTAAAAGGCAAAATAGATTCCCAAATGTACAGCATCCCGTGTGGGATCGATATCCCTTGGGGTTAGTTTGTAGCCGTAATCGAGACGGATGGGGCCGAGAGGAGTGATGAGGGCTATTCCGATTCCGGCTGTAAATCGAATATCGGCCGGGCGGAAACTTTTTAATTCCGGCCACACATAACCGCTATCCATAAATGTTTCCAGTACCAGCAGCCAGACGATGGGCATGCGCACTTCAATATTGGCCAGAAACATCAGCTTACCGCCGGCGGCTTTTTTTATTTTACCGTTTTCGTCGAATTCCAGAGCCGGCCCCAATAAGCTTTCTTGGTAACCGCGCACGGTCGCAGAACCGCCGGCATAAAATCGGTCGTTAATGGGAATTTCCCGGTTTTGCCACGGTTCGAAAATGGCTCCCACCTTAACGCGCGACGCCAGCGTAAAATCAAACCGTTTAAAATTGAATATTTTAGGCCGGAAAGGTTGATAGCGCTGCCATGAAGAAACAAACCGAATATATTTATTCGTTACAGGTAATCCCAACGAGTCCCTGCCTTTACTGTAAGAAAAAGCGACGCTGGCGTCTGTATAAGAGCTGTTTTCCGGGTAGAAAATATTTTGCCGTGTGTCTTCCTTCCAATAGAAAGTGAGCGCGTAAATAGTGTTCTGATTTGTTTGATATTCTTCCACATAGGCGCTGTCGATCTCCTGCTCGGATAGCTGGCGTACGAATTTGGCCGACAGCGCTCCGTTGATGCGGCTGTCATCGTTAAGTTTGTGACTCATCCCGAAGGAAGCACCGGTCAGGTCAAAACTGCCGCTGTTTATCGGCCTGTGTTGTTCATAAAAAACATTCAATACGCCGGGAGTCCGTGTGTATAGAACCCACGGCTCAACAAAGCGAAGATTTAACCTGTTTTCTATATTATGAACGCCGCCGTTGCCAAAATCATATACGAGAGCGGGCGTTATGTGCAGGCTTATGCTGCGGGCCGTACCAAATAAATTGCGATGGCCGCCCTGTATGGTCATTTCTACCCGGTTTCCATAAGAGCGCCCCTC
>DRQG01000029.1 GCA_011369465.1 Caldithrix abyssi | reverse complement strand
CATTCGGATCGCTTACATAGTCATTCAGCTCAATTTGCAGCTCCGTATCTTCCAGAAGCGTCACATCGTCCAAACCGCTAATAACCGGCGCTTCGGCCTGATTCTGCCGATAAATTGTAATTCCGGCTGTATCCTGTGCCCCGGCCGGGTCCTGTACAAAGAGATCGAATTTCTCGTTTCCCTGCCAGGACTGATCCACGCTGAAACTGGCGATTCCCTGGGGAGAGATATCCACATTTACATTTTGATTACCGGAATAAGCCCATGTCATTAGGGATACGTCATGATCCACATCGGTTACATACTTACTGAGATTCAAAGTTGCACTTGTCGTGGATGATAAGTTAATGGAAGGAAGAGCAGAAAAAACCGGCGCATCATTAACCGCTGTAACAACGACCGTTACTTCCACGCTATCCTTATTCTCTTCCGGGTCTTTTACAAAAAACCAGATTTTTTCCGTTCCGTTCCAGTTTTCCTCTGCTGTAAACACGGCAATGTTTGTATTGTGATTGATTACCACCTGCACCTTGGCCGAGGAACCGGTGTACCAAAAGAGATTGGATTTGGGCGTATCGTTGTCATTTACATGATCGTTTAAATCAATTTGCCGGGTGCCGTCCTCGGCAAACTCAATCTGATTGAGAGACACGATTTCCGGCGGTGAAGTACTTATTACATTGCCTGCATGCACCTGCATAGAGAAGGTATCAAAAAAACCATCGGGATCGGTAGCGGAAAGGTCTATAATTTCGCTGCCGTCCCAACCGGTCGGCGCGGTTATGGTTAAAACCCGTGTGCTCTGATTTATTTGTACCTGCAAATCGGTATTCCCGCTGGCCTGCCAGGTCAGCAGATCATCGGCGTGATCCGGATCATCCACATAATCATCCAGATTAAAGGTAAGTTCGGAACCGGCATCCAATTGTACCGATGAAGGAAAATTTGTAATTTTCGGAATTGCCGCGCTTATCTGATCGGAAAATTCGCTGGCCTGATACGCTGTATTTACAGCTTTTAAACGATAATAGTACAGTACTCCCTTTTCGATATCATTATCCTCATACGTCGTAGTGGGGTGATCCACATCCGCCAGTTTACCTGTGGGCGAAGGCGATGTACCCCGATACACTTCGTAGCGCAGCATATCGCTTTCCGGATTGGGGTCCCATTCCAGGGTCCATTTCTGGGTTTGTGCCAATGTAAACGAAAGAGTACTGAAAATTAAAATAAGTTGTACAAGATATTTGTTATTCCACATTGAAAATAGCCTCTTTTGAATAGGTACTTTCTACGTTATTGATAATACTGGTTACTGCAATATAGTAGGTACCTTTTTTAACGGGTTTTTTAAATTTTGTCTGTGAAGCATGCAAAGGTGATTTATTCAGTTTAACCCAGCCCTTGTTCTCCGAAGTGCGTACATAGATATTATACAAGGCGCCGTAAACAGTAGGCCAGGTTGCCAACACTTTGTCGTTGAGTACCGTAAGCGTCACCCGCGCAGGCGGCACCAGCTTGGTAGTTATATAGGAAGTTGTATATCCGGCGCTGATTTTTTTCTTTCCCGGCAAATCGAAGCGGAAGGTAAAACCGACCTTATGGGTTAGCCCCAGATAGACATGATTAAAATAGGTATAATCTATAACATAATGATTATCAATATTCAGGCCGGCCCCAAAGGTGGGTTGAAAGGTAAACTCGTTTTGACTGCTAAACTGGTTCCCGGCCCGCAATGAAAAAACGCCGGAGTAGGTAAATTCAAAACCAGTGGTGACATAATAATCCCTGTCCAACGGTTTTACCACATCCACCGCCAGTCGCAGCATTCGGCCAAAAGGTTTATAGGCCAGACCGGTACGAAATGTTAACGGCAAAGGCTCATCGGCCATATCGTATCGCACCGGGCTGCCAAAATTTTGAACGCTAAAGCCCCAGGTGAGCCCGCGCAAAGCGGTGTACATATACAAACCGGCATCCAGGGCTAAACCGTTGGCTTTGAATTCACCTAAATTATCCTGAAAATATTTTATAGCCAAACCGATATAGAAACTCGGATGAATTTTGTATCCCAGGCCGAGATTAAAGATGGTGCTGGAAACGGGGATTTCCTGCGTGTTCTGTCCCAGATAGTTTTTACCCTGCAATGCCGGCATGCGCATGTGCGAAACACTGAAGGCCACGCCCAGCCGGCGATCAAAATTATAACCGAGAATCAGGTTCTCCATAGCAATGCCTTCGAACCATTCGGTATGATTTAGTGCTAACGCGCCCATCCGAATATTGACCAGGCCCGCCGGATTATAGAAGATGGCGTTTTCGTCATCGGATACGGCTGTGAAGGCTCCGGCAAAGGCAGAGGCTCGGGGACTGAGCTCGCTGCGTAAAAAGACATTGCTTGCGCCGCCGGCGGATTCATACACTTGCTGAGCAAAAAGCGGCAGCCCGCAAAATATGAAAACGATTAAATAGTATCTGTTCTTCATTTCACTCCATTTGTTCTGGTTCTTTTGCGTTGACTACTGCAATTGATATGCCAATAATTAAATGCCGTACACACAAGGGATTTGCACTATGCCGGGAAGCGGTTTTGTAAAAATATTACACAAGAAATAGAGAGGGGATTGAATCTCTTTAAGCCGTCATTAAAACTGCATGGCTATTTTTGCCAAGGACAGCGGATTGACCAATAAATTTGTATAGCTGGCGTTGGCTAACGGACAGGCGCACTCTTTATTTCTGATACTTTTCCGAATACGTTTTGCGGCTTCACTGTTCCATATTTTATGAAAGTCGTAGTCGTTTTCTCTTAAATTCCCCATCGAATCGGCGCGGATACAACAGGGCCAGACATCGCCGTCCGGAGAAATCTGGCAGGAAACGACGCCGGCATAGCACGGAATGACCTGTTCATTTTGCTGCAAGTATCTTTTTACCAAATCATAATATTCCAGGCGGAAAGCCCGGGCCACACGGGCAATCCCCGTCACTTTGGTATTCTGCATCTCGCTTTTCAGAAAATCGATTGCCTCGAAATATTTTTCATTATCGGGCGTAATCGGCAATCCCATTGTTCCCAGTTCAACACGCTGTTCGGCGATTTCCGTGATGTAAGAATCGGGTTCCATACGAATCAGTTCACGATAAATTTCCTTAAAACGATCAACATTAAACGCCGAAATTACCGTATGAATGCCGAGGGTGAAATTGGGATATTTATGCAGTTGTTTCAGTCCTTCATACGTTTTTAAGGCACGTTCCCAGTTGCCCGGGAAGCCGCGAATCTCATCGTGGCGCGTCCCGACTTCATCCAGCGATAAGTTGATGATAATTTCCGTATCCGGTGCGCTTTTAACAATGCTTTCCACACGCTCGGGTATTACATTATACAGGCTGCCATTGGTTGGAATATTGATTATGCCTGGTTTGCAAATTTCGTAGGCAGCCCGGCAAATATCCACAATATCTTTTCGTAAGAAAGGTTCCCCGCCGCTCATCGTAAACCAGTAGGGCGCCTCACCCAGCGAGGTAAATGTTCTACGATACTCTTCCACCGTAAAATTTTTGACCCGTTTTTCGTACACATTGCAGGTTTGGCAGCGTGAGTTACAGGAATAGAGCAGACTTACGGTAACGTTAAGGGGTAAAGGCGCCTGCCCGATCGGAGCCAAATAGTATCTTTTCAGATTAGGCAGCCGTGAGAGCAACTGTATTTTTCGTTTGGTGGAAGGATGCATTAACGAAGCTCCGCTATTATTTAATCAACAAAATCCGGCGGTTCACAAATCGGTTGTTCTGCAGCAGCACTACAACATACATTCCGGAGCTGACCGCTCGTTGTTTGTCGTCCAGAGCATTCCAGATGAGGTTGAGTTTCCCCGTTGGCACGGCACCCCGGAAGAGCTGCTTCACCAATCTGCCGCGCAGATCATATATGCGCACCGAAACGGGTGCATCGCTGTTCCTTACGCTCAGACGAATTTGGGTAGAACCGTTGAAGGGATTGGGGTAGTTGGGATGTATCATCAGCGGCCGGACCGGAAAAGAGTTTTCCCATTCGCTGCCGGCCAGAGCGCTTACAGGAGCCGCTTCGCCTATAGTGAAGCGGGAAAACTTAACCAGTTCCGACTGCAATCCGTAAACCGTGATGCGTTTACGGACCGTATCGACAGTTTGTACCGTACTGCCTGCGATTTGCCAAAGCCCGGCGCTTTCGTTCCAATAACAAATCCGCAGAGCGCTTTCGTCCGCGGCGGTACCCTGCCACTCGCTGATGTTCCCGTATTCAAAAACAATAACGGCATCATAAGCCGAGGCCCGGCAAACGATGGTGTAATATCCATTTTGCGTAACATGATCCAAGTTGCTGTCGATATCGCTTTGGTTGCTTACCACCCCGTGGTTGAAAAATACGGAAGTAGTTCCACCGCTGAATCCGTTTTGGTAATCGATACGGACGCGGTTCTGGTCAAAATACAAGGTATCGGGATCACCGGCTGCGGCAGTCTGTTCCTCAGCCAGATCGTTTTCCCACCAGCTTAATTCCCCGGCATTCTGTGCCGTACCGATCAAATCCATATCGCCATCGCCGTTCAGATCGTAAGCCGTAACATGATAGGCATAGGTGAAAGTGGTTGTAACATCGTGGCGGGTAAAATTTTGCGCGCCGTCATTCTCGAACCAGCTAATGGTATTCAGATTATCCGCCGCGGCCGCTATATCCGGATCGCCGTCGCCGTCAATATCCGCGACCTGTACGTTGCGGGTATACTGAAAATTACTCACGATGGTACCGGCTGTGGAAAAAACACCGCTGCCGTTATTGCTCCACCAATCCAGAGAGGCGGTTTTGTATCCCGCGCCTACCAGATCAACCGTTCCGTTTTGATCCAGATCAGCCGGCTGTAAATCGTTGCCTCCGTATGATTTTATTAATACCTGTTCCTGCAGCCAACTTATCCCGGCCTGCTGAGACCACCAACGCACATCCTCGCTGGTATCCGGTGTGAGCGTGTAATAATTTACCCAGCTCATAGCGGCCACATCAATGCTGTTATCGCCGTTAAAATCGGCGGCGGCAATACCGCTTGGTGATGAATACCGGGCAATCAGGTGCACCGAAAATACGGCTGTATCCGTGGTAAGCGAGGTATTTTCAAACCAGCGCAGAGAATCGTCGATAATGCCCGATCCCACACCGATACTGTCGGCGTCATCTCCCATGCCATCCACAATATCCAACCGGCCGTCCCCATTCACATCGCTCAAAACGATGCTGTAATTGTTTGGAGCCGGGCCGCCTAAGGGGATACGCGTCCAGTTGCTATTTCCGTCATTGCGATACCAAACCAGCGCACTGTCGGCCTGTTTGTTTCCCGCAATCACATCGGGTTTACCGTCGCCGGTTAAATCACCTACGGCCAGCCCGCGCGCGCCGGCGAAACGATAATCAATAGTATGCTGCTCGAACACCTCATCGCCCAGATTTTGAAACCAGAGCACGTTTTCCTGTGTCCCATCTTCCGGACCGCTTCCTTCCGGATTGGCTATGACCACAATATCCATATTTTTATTGCCATCCAGATCAACGTCGGCCACAACATTCTTTTTGGCTCCTGTAAGCGTATCGCTGATCAGATGCTTCGTCCAGTTGACCGGATCTGTTTGGGCCTGGGTCAGTTTTGCAGAGACAAAACACAAAAAGATCAAAACGGAAACATATTTGGACATACGGTTTCCTTTATTTTTAGAACTTAACAATGTGATACAATCTGCAATCGTTTTTATGAGTGCAGCAACCCTTTTATTTTTTTAAAAACCTGCCGATCCTGAAGCATCACTACTATCATGTAAACCGGTACGGCAATACCAATGTAAACAAGCATCTGTAACCAGGATGACAGACGGTGGAAGTATAGCGGTTCCAACCATTTAATCAGTGCTAAAAATCCCAATATACCAAGCAAGGGCACCCGGTACAAAATGACAAGAGAGCCAAAGGATACCCCAAGGATACGCGCCGAAACTATTTGTCCGCTTACAAACAGGACAAAAGTGAAAACTGCCAGCAAAACCGTTACCTTAAGCAGACCAAGCGGTGTGACCAAAAACAAGAACGGAACCAACAAAAGGGCATATCCCAGATTGAGCAAGGAATCCACATACGGTTTGCCTTTGGACAAAAACACCAGACTGTTATTCATCATCAATGACCGGAACAAACCGACAAGAGTCAGAATTTGCAAAGGCGCCACCACGGCCTGCCATTTACCGCCATAAAACGCACGGATAAATGCAGGCGCAATCACATACAATCCGGCAAAAACAGGAAACACGATGATAGCCAGGTAATACACAGTTCGTCGATACATGTGCACGTAATCCTGTTCCTGATCCTGTAATTTTGAAAAGGCCGGGAACATCACTTTTAATACATTTTTAGAAATGCGCTGTACCGGAATTTCCACCATTTGGAAAGCCACGGAATAATACCCCAGCGGACCGGTGCCCAGTATTTTGCCAATGGCAAATTGCGGCGCATTTAAATTAAAATACGACAGCAGACGGGTTGCCAGCACGTTTTTCCCAAAACGAAATAATTCTATGATCTGCTCCCGGTTAAAATAGAATTTGGGTCTCCATCCGGTAATTTTATACAGCAGCAATATAAGTATAAACTGCTCACTCAAGCTGCCAAAAACAAAGCTCCATACGCCGTAGCCCATAAAAGCCATCCCTATGGCCACCATGGCATAAACCATAACCGAAGCCAACTGAGCCAGCGTAAGTTGTTTAAACCGGATATCTTTCATTAACCGTATAAAAGGGATGGCGTTTAAAGCGTACAGGAAAAATATGGCCGAAAGCACTTTTAAGATGTTACCCACTTGCGGCATCCGGAAATAAACCGCCACAGGCCCGGCTAAAACCAGTACCAACGAAGCAAATACGAAAGCCAAAGCCAGATAGCTCCAGAAAACCGTTGAAAAATGACTATCGCTGAGGTCTTTTTTTTGAATGAGCGCCGAACCCAGTCCGAAATCAAAAAGCACATAACTGAATTGCGTAAAAATGAAAGCGATGCTGATCAGTCCGAAATCTTCCGGCATGAGCAGACGGGCCAGGGTAACGGTAGCGCCAAACTGAACTCCCCGAATGAGCACTTCCACACCGCCCACCCAGGTAACGCCCTGTCCGGATTTTTCTTTAATTTCTTTTAAAGAGATGTTTTCCTGCATAAAATTATCTACCGGTTCTTATATTTCCGCAAATCCAGCTCCCAGTATAGCACCCCCTTAAGCGGATTATGATAATACGGTTCGGTTTGTACAAAGCCCATCGACCGGTACAGCCGGTTAGCGGCGTCCAGGCGATCCAATGTGTCCAGGACCATACGATTATATCCTAACCGGACCGCCTCGTCAATGAGACGCCGTACCATTTGCCGGCCCAATCCCCTGCCCCGAATCTCAGGTTGGATAAATAAACGTTTCAATTCGCAGACGCCCTCATCCAGTCTGCGCAGCGCCCCGCACCCCACGGCTTTTCCATCCTCCATTAGCAAAAGTAATACCCCATCCGGCGGGCCATAATCGGCCGGAAGGTTGGCCAACTCTTCCTCAAATTTCTGGAAGTGCAAATCTTCACCTAAAAACCTTTCATATTCGCGGAACAATCTTCGGATATGTTCCAACTGCTCCTTATTTTCCGCCAATACAATCATCGTACTCAGAAGGATATTAATTGAATCAGGTCGGTTTCTTCCTGCTGTTGTTTTAAACGGGCGGATATTTTTTTTAATCTTTGATACGTTCCCCCGTAAAGAAGCCGGTGTATTTTTTGTTTAAGCAATTCCCCGTCAATCTGAAAATGGAAAGCGGCATTCATCGTATAGGTACCGTACGGCCAGGTAAACTCTACCGGGGTAAGCGGATCGTCATATATGGGCAGGATGTCGCCCACTTCCAGTTTGGCCAGCCGGCGCCCGTTGCCTTCCTGTTCGGAATGTGAGGGCAGTACCAGGGCGGGTTTTCCGGCCAGCAGGGTTTCGATCATCGTGGAATACCCGCCGTGATGGATAACAAGATCGCTGTAATGGATAGCCGAAACGCCGTCCACCCAATCTACAAAATAAATATTGGCCGCGCGTCCGTTAAACTGTTTAGCGGGAAGTTTGCCTCCCGTGGTTACCAGCACTTTGTATTCGGATTTATTGAAAATATCGATAATGGTATTAAAAAACTGTTCCTCCCTAAAACGCCCCGCGCCTCCGCCTATGGTAATGTAAATTTTGGGATATTCGTTTTTTTCTTCAAAATAGGCGATCCGTTTGGGCGTATAATAAATACGGTTTAACGGTCCGACAAAATGAATGGAATCGGAAGTACGGCGTATGGGTTCTATTTTATGAATGGCAGGTACCAGGTAGCGGTCGCCTTTCAGCAGGTCCTCAGCTCTTTTCGGTTCCTCTAATCCGGCGCTTTCTGCCGCTTTGCGAAAAGGATGGGTCGCCTCCGGTTCCTTCATCAACGGTAATTTTTCCATCCACCACAATAATTTGGGGCGTTCGGGGAAGCCTGCCAGGCGGGTAATTTGCACAACAGGAATGCTGTGACGCTTTCCCGATAGATAGGTTAGAAAATGTGTATCGCCGATTAATACGTCCGGTTTAAAACGGTCGATAATCCGATCCAGCTGTTTCAGGCGATATTTTACGATGCGCTCGTTCAGATATCCGTCGCGCGGCACCTGATAGGACAAATTGGTAAATTCGTGAAACACTGGCGGCTGCGTTAACTTGCTCTTTAAACGAACCGCATGACGCACGGGTCGGGTCATTCCTATTTTACGGACTCGCTCCCAGCTCAACTTAAACTGTACTACCGGTACCGGCGGGTCCTCTTCTTTATTGAAATGTTTGTCCAGCACCACAGCAGTCTGGCAGCCCATCTGGTTCAGTTTATCCGCCAGATAAAATGAGCGCGTCACATGGCCGCGCCCGCCCCCGTGATCGCTCGGCAAAAAGAGTACCTTCTTCATTGCTTTTCCGTTGTTTCCAGTATGGTTATTTGCCCGTTGAATCCGTTTACCCGAATATACATACCGTCTTTCAGTTTTGTTGTGACGTTTTCAACTGCGGTTACCATAGGCAGTCCGTATTCCCGGGCAATAATGGCTCCGTGGGACAGCGCTCCGCCGATTTCCGTCACCACGGCGGCGGCAGGTACAAAGAGAGGCGTCCATCCCGGATTGGTGGAAACGGCCACCAAAATATCCCCTTTCTGCAGGTTATCCGGGTTGGCGGGATCGACGATAATTTTTACCCGACCCTCGGCAACGCCTGCGCTGCATCCTATGCCTTTTAAGGCGCTAACCGACGCCCCCGTTTCCGCTTCATCCAATGGAATAAACCGGTTTCCCCGCTGCAATAGTTTTTTGGGATGCGGCGCAGCGCTTTGCCCTTCGCGCCGCTCCATTCGCATTTGCGCCGTATCCCGGTTAATTACCTGCGCGGAGGCATCCCCGCATTGTTGCTCGATTTCATCCAGCGTAAAAAACAAAATATCGTCGGCCTTATCCAGTCGTTGTTCCGCCTGCCACGTGCGACCGATATGCAGAAGATGCTTTTTCAGCTCGCTGTGCGCCCGGATAAAATCCTGTTTCAGGTTTTCCCGCTGGGTACTGAATATTTCCGTGCGCCGCAGGATGAATTGAAAAAACCATTTACGCGGCGGATGTAAACGGGACAGGGCGGTTTCTCTGGCCTTGTTTCGCCGTTGCTCTGTTTCTCTTTGCTGTTGCTCCAAATCCGACCCGCTTCGCACATAGGTTTGTAACATTTTGAATATATAGCGGTTATCTTCCCACCAGCGCGGATAGTACAACTCAAATTCGTGCAGGGCGCCGTGACCGTATCTGTCCAAGAATGCCTCGATGTCGGGTAAAAGTGCTCTACCTTCTTCTAATTCCATCAATTTTTGCTGTAAATCTACGCTGTCTTCCCGCTCAAACAGCGATCTTAACGAAGGCGTTTTTTTTATTTTTTGAGCGATCTGCCATAAAGCTCGTCCGCTCTCGGCGCTTTCGGCGGCATGCAGGCCGGCAAGGAGGACATCGGCGTTTAACTCTTTTTTATCGGCAAGCCAGGCAGAACACAGTTTGGCCAGCATCTGATAGTACAGCTCCGCCACAATGGTACAGGATATATGCAGCGCCATATTTCGGTTGTGCAGACGCAGCAAACGACGCACGTATTCCAATGACGGCGATATTTCCGTTTCCTCATTGAACGACACATCCCGCAGCGTCCCGCCGTGCGATTGGCGGATTTTTTTTATCCGAAGCGGCAATGTAAGCGAAAACAAACCGAGGCGTGAAACAGCAAAAAGACTGCGCGTCAATTGTAACAGCTTTGCTGGTGCAGAAATAGGTCTGCCTGTTTGGCTCAGATAAAAACGGTTTAACAATGAACGGAAGGCGGTCTGATTAAAGTACACTTTGCCTTCATACAAACCGAACAGTCCGTTCCGGGGGTATTTTTTTATACCAATCCGTTTCAGAAACCAGCGAAATCCCTCATTCGTAATCGGTTCAAGAATACTCCAGCTAAAGGGGGTTACAATATCCGGTATCACTTCGCCAACATTTTCATCCGTCCAGAGGATATCTTCGCCTGCGGCTGTTGTTATGGGACGCGCCTGCAGAATGAAAACCTGCCGTTCGTCCGCCGCCCATTCCAGGTCTATGGCGCCGCCTAATTTATTTTGGGTTTCGAAGCACAGGTCGATGACCCGATTCAGCAAAGATACATCCGCTTCATCAGGCGGGCTTCCTTCCACTATACGCCGATCTGAATGGCGGACGACGCATCGTTCGGGCGTCACCTGCCCCTGTACCAGTTGTTCCGCATATCCAGCGGTGTATTCCAAAAGGGCCTTGTTCTGCGCTCCCGAAACCGGATCCACAGAAAAGAACACACCGGAAAAGCGGGGATGGATCATTTCCTGCACAATCACCCCCATGCGATACCAATCATCCGGCAACACCTTTTTTTGCGCATAATGCCCGATGCGCCGGTCAAAGCCCGAACGCCAAACCAGCCTGACCGCTTCGCTTATTTTGTTGAGGTCATTTTCTACGTTCAGGATACTTTCGAATAGCCCGGCAAAAGAAAACGATTGGGCGTCCTCACCCCGGGCGGAAGAACGCACAGCCAGTTTAGTAATCCCCTTTTTCCGAAAAAAAAGCAGAGCATCGCGCAATTCTTCCCGTATTTCGGCCGGCAATTCGGGATATTCCAGACCCTCTGTAATCTTTTCGCGCAAGCGGGTAACTTCCGCTTCATCCCCCTTTTTGACGGCCGCCCCGTAGGCTTCTAACAAAGAAGCAATACCGGCGGACTCAGCAAAAGCATCAAACGCGGATACGGTGATAAAAAAAGACGGAGGAACGGCGATACCGGCCTTTTGCAAACGGGATAGCTGCACGGCCTTGCCTCCCACCGCTGATTTTTCGCTAACCTCTTCCGGGAATAAAATAAATCGCTTCATTAAAAATACATTTCTTCGTGGAAGGTGCTGCAAGCATATCGATCATTCATCGCGCCTTCCGTTCGACACCTTTTATAACGGGCGTTGGTGAAGATATATTGTAAAGGCCTCAACCAATGCCGCGAAATGGATACAAACGCAGCGATCTCCCGCATTTTTGAGAAAACATTTCCTCTGTTTTGTCGCGGCGTCGTATAAAAACGGATATCATCGATCT
>DRQG01000028.1 GCA_011369465.1 Caldithrix abyssi | reverse complement strand
AGTACGAGTGTTACTGCAATGATGATAACTTTATTTTTTTTCATAAACACTTCGATTAAATCGTCTTGTCCGGACTCTTTTTACTTCTGTAAAGAGTATTTAACATAAGCAGATCTTATGTTGTCATCAGATGAAATCAGATTGAAACTACCCACCTAAGCTCAACTCACCCGGCCCTGTTCACGGTATCTTCAGTGAATGCCGGCACACACACGGCAATGTACTCAGCGTCTTCCGAGCCGAAGGTACTGTATTGTACTTTTTCGCCTTTTGCGGCAATAAACGCCTGACCAGCCTTAACAACAAAGTTTCCTTTCTCTGTCTTTATAGACAGTTCACCTTTCAGCACCAAAGTATATTCATTAAATTCAGGGGTTTGCGGTGGTTCTTCCCAGCCAGAAGGACTTTTCATTTTTGCGATACTTACTTCGGTTGTTGCAGAATTTACCATACCGATATATTCTTCGATTATTTTCGCTTTATTACCCGCCGGTTTGATAATCGTGGGTTTCTCTATTAACATGGGTATCATTCTCCTCCGAATTTTAAATCTTTTGTCACTATTCCTTAATTCTTATCAGTAAAAATAATCATTTTCTGCCTGATATGACAGAAATTTTAATAATAATCCTTCCTTATGACAATTTTTATCCGCATGCAATTTAAGACAAAGTTAGAACTGAAATATATATTGATCTTTATCCGGAACTATCTCAGCTGGTTTTGTACTTGTAATGATCTGAGGTTCTCGATTATATTTTATTACAGTAGGGGGGTGTATAAAACGCACAAAAGCCTTAAACGGGATGCTGCTATTGCAACCAGGTAAACCGTTGTTGCCGAGGCGGTAAATCGGCAAAACCTGATAAACCCGCCAGGGAATTTTACCCATAGCCCATTCATAAATGAGCATGAAGCTCCCAATTTCCCCCGCCACGGCGGGTTCTTCGCTTCGCTACGAAAGTTTTTAATTTCAAATTCTTATAATTGTTGTGCCTTTTCGTGGCAATAGCTAAGCGCAGGCAACCGACTTCTGAAAACCGATAACTAACAACTGAGAACTAATAACTACTCCACAATCTCAAACCGATCGCTGTCCATCCAGACGGGAAACTTTTGCCGGTAGGATTTTAGAGTATGTGCGGACAACCGCTTGGTGTGTATGCCTTCCTGCCGCCTCAGATGCACCAAATCGTTGCCCAGGGGATCCACAACCAGCGAGTCGCCGCTGTATTCGATTTGCAAACCATCCTGCCCCACCCGATTTACGCCGACCACATACGCCTGATTCTCGATAGCGCGGGCTTTGAGCAGGGTAGTCCAATGTTGGGCGCGGCGTTCCGGCCAATTAGCGATAAATACAGCCAAATAATATTCGCCGTTGACATTCCGCGTCCACACCGGAAAGCGCAAATCGTAACAGATAAAAGGTCGGATTTTCCAGCCCTTCAGTTCTACGGTCAACCGTTCGCTGCCGGCGCTGTACACTTCGTTTTCGCCGGCCATGCGGAACAGATGACGTTTGTCGTAAGAAAACAATCGGCCTTCCGGCAGGATGAAAAAAAGGCGGTTGTAATACTTCCCGTCTTCCTCAACAATCAGGCTGGTAATCAAAGCGGTTTGCCGTTTTTGCGCTATCTTTTGCAGCCAGCGCACCGTGGGGCCGTCGGCAGGCTCGGCCAGCGCAGCGGCGTTCATGGTGAATGCGGTGCTGAACATTTCCGGCAAAATCGTCAAATCGGTTTGCGGCGGCGCTGTTTCCAGCAGCCGTTCGAAATGTTTTAAATTAGCCTGTTTGTTTTCCCAGGCCAGATCGGCCTGTACAATGGTTACGGTTAAATCCTGCATAAGCGCTCCACGGCTTGTTCCAGGGTCTCTTTCTTTTTGGCAAAACAAAAGCGAATGATGCGGTGATCATTCATATTATGATAAAAGGCCGACAAGGGGATGGCCGCCACACCGTAATCAATGGTCAAACGCTTTACGAAATCCATTTCACTTTCATCGCTGACGCCGGAAAAATCGACCAGTTGAAAATAGGTGCCCTGTGCCGGTATAATCTTAAACGGAGTGGCTTTGAGCAGTTCAACAAAAAAATCCCGTTTCTTCTGATAAAAATCCTTCAAACCGTCGATGAGTTCGCGACGCCGTAAGAATTCGGCAAAGGCATGCTGAATGGGTGTGTTTACCGAATAGGTGATGAACTGATGAATTTTACGCAGTTCGGCGGTCAAGGCCTCAGGCGCGGCGCACCAGCCCATTTTCCAACCGGTTGTATGGAAGGTTTTGCCGAAGGAACTGATGACCATGCTGCGCTCGGCCAGGCGGGGATAGGCCGCCAGACTGTGATGCGCTTCTTTGTCAAAAACGATATGCTCGTAAACCTCATCGCTGATCAAAATAATATCACTGCCGGAAACGATTTCCTCAAGCCGGGCTATGTCTTCTTTGGTAAAAACGGACGTGCCCGGGTTGTGCGGGTTGTTCAGAATAACGGCCCGGGTTTTAGGCGTAATTTTAGCCTGCACTTCCGTCCAATCAACCCGGTAATCCGGAACCGTAAGCTTAACAAAAACCGGACGGCCGCCGCTGTAACGAATAACCGGTACGTACACGTCATAATACGGTTCGAAAACGATCACTTCATCGCCGGGCTGTACAATGGCCGTTATTGCCGCGTAAAGCGCCTCGGTAGCGCCGGAGGTTATGGTGATTTCCGTATCGGGATGGTAGCGCATACCATAATCCTGTTCCATTTTAGCCGCCAGGGCCTCGCGCAATTGCGGAACGCCGGGCATGGGCGCGTACTGATTATGCCCTTCTTTCATATATTTATGAACCAGTTCCACCAGTTCGGGGTGGCAGTCAAAATCGGGGAAACCTTGCGAGAGATTAATCGCCCCATGCTCGTTAGCCAGTCCGGTCATTACGGCAAAGATGGATAGCCCCTGTTGGGGCATCTTGGATTTAATTTTTCCCTTGAATTGCATAAATAGTTCTCAGTTGTTAGTTATCAGTTTCAGATTGCGGTTACCTGTGCTGAACTACTGCCACGAAAAGGCACAAATATTATAAAAAGTCGAAATTGGAAACTTTCGTAGCGAAGCGAAGAACCCGCCGTGGCGGGGGAAATTGGATACTTGATGCTGGATACTGGAATTAAGATACTTGCTTGTATGTAAAGACGAATTTCCGGTTTCCAGTTTCCAATTTCCCGTCACTTGTCACGCGTTACGCGTCACCAATACATACTGTTCCCATTTCACAAGATAAATCTTGCGTTACACTGTGCCTTTATCCCTAATTCATAATTCAGTATTATGTCATTTGGCATCTACTCGAAATACCCATTAATTTGGATTATTTATCAAAGTGGAGGCCATGACATGATTGTTCATTATTCCTTTCAAAAACATAAGATGCAAGAACGTATTTCT
>DRQG01000027.1 GCA_011369465.1 Caldithrix abyssi | reverse complement strand
TTTTTTTGTTATTGCGATGAAATACTTTCTTTATATCTTGTATTCCAGGAAACTCGACCGTTATTATTTGGGAATTTCCCATAATCCGGATGAACGACTTAAATATCACAATTCCTTCCCGAAAGGCTGGACCGTACGCGGCAGGCCGTGGGAACTCGTTTTTACGAAATCCTTTTCGGATCGAACCTCTGCGCGATTTTGGGAATTGTTCATAAAGAAGCAGAAAAAGCGTGTCTTAATCGAAGAGATTATTTCAAATAATTTTGAATGGAATGCTTGAGCGGGTGGCTGTTATCCGACGACTGGGGACGGGTTCGCTGGTGGGTTTGACGAGGCTTTTCGTATTTTATTGCAATACATTATTTTAGGAATAGATATATTATATTTTGCTATTACAAAAGGATTATATGCAGCATATCTTTGAATGATTCTTGTATTGAGATTCATCCGGCTTCAAGCCAAATAAAAGTGCGGATACCTAAAACTATATCTGTTTTTAAACTTCTAAAACGGTACAACACTTTCGTCGGCTTCAATATAGGCCCACCAGAGCATACGCGCCGCTACCGCCCGCCAGGGACGCCAGGGCTCGGCAATACGATGCATATCCCTTAAATTCGGTTTTTCCCGCAGCCCTTTCACCTTTTGTACCGCTTTAACCAGGGCCAGGTCGTCCGCCGGCCAGATGTCGGGACGCAGCAGAGCTTCCATCATAAAAATGTGCGCCGACCAGGGGCCGATGCCCTTGAGAGCCGTGAGCGTTTTGCTGACCTGTTGGTCGTCCATACGGGTTAAAGCCTCAAAGTCCGGCTGTCCGTTTAAAACGGATTCCGCCAGCGAACGGCCGTAACGAATTTTTTGGCGTGAAAATCCGATAGCCTGCAAATCGTTCTCATCCAATTGCAGAAAATTCTGCGGAGTAATATACGGCAGTCGTTCTTTTAAACGGCGGATGGTGGCTTTGGCCGAGGCCAGCGATACCTGCTGCTCGATAATGATGGACAGCAGTGTGGCGAAACCGTTTTCTCGCTGCCACAGCGGCGGCGGGCCGTATTTTTTGTAAATTCGCTCCAAATCGGGGTCGATGCCGGCCAGATAATGTACCGCTTCGAATAGGAATTCGGTTGTGAGTGATTTTTGCATCGGGCCGTTTCGCATCGGTTATCCGCAAGCCTTCTTCAATTCTTTTATGTCTGCGAGTGTGCCGAGTACTACGAGTATATCATTCTCTCTGATTGCAGTGTCGGGGGAAGGATTGGTTAACGTCGCCCCATTCCGGCGGATAGCTATCACGGTTAAGCTGAAGCGTTTTCTAAAATCGGTATTCCCCAATGTTTTACCCGTCAGAGAACTACCCTTGTTTACCCGCAATGAATTTATTTCCACATCAAGTAAATAGGGCCCTAAATCGGAGACTGACGTGTGCCGTAAAGGGACCTGTCGGAGCATTCGATAATTTTCAGCCCGGATTACATTTAAAAAATGTTCTATCTCTTCTTTGGGAACAAGGTATTTTGTCAATACGCGGGTAAAAATTTCCAATGAAGTTTCAAATTCCTCCGGTATAACTTCGTCGGCGCCGAGACGATAAAACGTTTCCATATCCTGAAGAAAGCGGGTGCGTACAATAATATACAAAGCGGAATTCATCTGACGGGCTATTTGAGTGATTCGTTTGGTGGCGGTAGGGTCAGAAATTGCGATAACGACAATTCTGGCTTCATTAATCCGGGCGTGTCGGAGAACGGCCTCGTTAGAGGCGTCGCCGTAAAAAATCGGTTCGCCTTTCTTTCGCTCTTTCAGAACCGTTTCGGAATTATACTCTATAATAACGTAGGGGATAGTCGCTTCACGGGCTGTGCGGGCCAGGTTTCTACCGTTTGTACCGAAACCGATAATGACCAAATGATCTTTTAAACTTGCAAATGCACCTTCGGAGTCAGCCGCCGAATGCGACGTTCTGCCTGACTTTAACCTTTTAGGTAACGGCAGTCTATCCAGCTGAGCGGCTATCCGCGGCGCCTGAGCAATTATGAACGGGGTTACCGCCATGGTCAGAACGGAAACGGATAAAAAGATTTGGTAGATGTCTCCGGATAGTAAACCGTGTTCAATACCGGCTTTCGAAAGGATGAAAGAAAATTCTCCCACCTGGCAGAGTGTGAGCCCCACTATAATGCCGGTGCGAAGGGGAAATCCGATGAATAAAGTAACCATCCCGCTAATAAAAGTTTTTAATAAAAGAACGCAAGCGGCTATCAATAGAATCAGAAACGGTTGACGCAGAAAGAATCCGATATCCAATAACATACCGACAGAAACAAAAAAGAAGCTCATAAAAACATCGCGAAAGGGTAAAATGGTGCCCAATGCCTGATGACTGTATTCGGATTCCGAAATAATTAAACCCGCTAAAAAGGCGCCTAAAGCAAGCGAAAGTCCCGCACTGGCGGTAAGCCAGACTATTATCATACATATAACGAGTACACTTAATAAAAACAATTCCCTGCTGCGTGTACGGGTAATATGATACAAAGCCTTTGGTACGATCCATTTTGCGCTTATGATAACCAGCAAGACGATGGCAACTCCTTTTAACAAAAGAAAAAGCAGAGATTCCATACTTGCATTTCCCGACTTGGTCAGAAAAGGAGTTAGCAGCATCATGGGAATGATAATTACATCCTGAAAAATAAGGATGGCCAGCGATGTCCGTCCGTGCGGGCTTTCGATTTCTGCCCTGGCCTGAATAATATTGAGTACAATGGCCGTGCTGCTTAACGATACTAAAAATCCCATAAATATCGCCTCACCAAATACAAATCCTTTCTGGATGAGTATTAGAAAAACGGCCGAGAGAGTGAGCAATACTTGTAAAGATCCGCCTAATAAGACCGTTTTCTTGATCTGCAGCAAACGCTTAAAAGAGAATTCTATTCCGATGGCGAACAGCAGCAGTACAACGCCTGTTTCGGCCAGAATTTCCACCTCGTGAACGGCTTTTATCAATCCCAGTCCGTATGGCCCTGTTAGAAACCCGGTCAGAAAGAATCCCAGAATAGCCGGAAGGTGCATTTTATGAAACAGAAAAAGTACGCCAATAGAAATGACGAAAATGACGACAATATCCTGAAGCAGATAGGTTCCCATTGCGAATTAGCTCTGAACTTTTATTAATGTTTAGGCTTACGGTGTTTTCTTTTTCTTTTTTCGTTGTTTCTTTTTCGCTTCTTTGATGGTAAATGTGCGGCTTTGTTTTTTGCCTGCGGTGGTAATTTCTATTTTATATTCGCCGGGGCGCAGATAGCAGCGGCCGTCATCGGCCGTTTTTATTTTGTCAATCTCTTTTTGCACCTTGTCGATACTGTCCCAGTAATCTTTAAAGGTGTCTATGCTTACGCTCAGGTCGTAGGGAACGTAATTGAGACCTCGTTCAGCCTGATCCACCACATCGTGTAACAGGTAATCATCCTTGCCGTAAATTTTAATTACGGCCTTTCCTTTTTGCGCGCTGTAGAAAACGATTTGTATTTCGGGGGCTTTGTTAAAATTCCAGGCATAGTTGCGGTTGCCCCAGCTTGCGCTGTACGTGATTTCCTTTAGAGGAAAGACATAGAGCGGTTTTTGCAGCATTTCCGGCGTGAGCTGCTCCAACTGAGCCACGTCAGCGATGTATAGCGAACGGCCGTGGGTGGCCACCACCAAATCACGCTCGCGCGGCTGGATGACCAGATCGTGCACCGGGGCGTCGGGCAGACCGTTACTCAGGCCCATAAAATGCGCGCCTCCGTCCAGCGTAACGTACAAACCGTGATCCGTACCCACATATAAAATTTGGGCATTGTGCGGGTCTTCACGGATTACATTAACCGGCTCGGCCGGCAGGTCGGTACCGATGCGCTGCCAGTTTTGGCCGTAATCGGTTGATTTATAGACATAAGCATCGAAATGATCCCAGCGGTAGCCGTTGAGTGTTGCATATACCGTGGCCGTATCGTGCGCCGAAGCCTGCACGCGGCTGACCCATAAATTTTGCGGCAAATTGTCCGAAATGCGCTGCCAGCTATTCCCCCCGTCTCTGGTCACATAAATTAAGCCGTCGTCGCTACCGGTGTAAATAAGGCCGAATTTGAGCGGCGATTCATGGATGGTTGTCAAAGTACCGTAGGGTACATCGCCTTTTTTACCGCCTTTGGTCAGGTCGCCGGATATAGTTTCCCAGTCCTTGCCCTTATTCAAGGAACGGTGCAGCTTTTGTGAGCCGAAATAGAGTATATCCTGATTGTGCACGGATAGGTGAATAGGCGTCTGCCAGTTGAAACGCAGCGGGCGTTCGCCTAATTTATGGCACGGCGTAATGCGTTCCGGTTTGCCGCCTTGCCGGTTAACGCGGAAATAATTGCCGAACTGAAAACCGGTGTACACGGTCGTATTGTCCCGGGTATCCACGGCCACTTGCATACCGTCGCCGCCCATGATGGATTTATAGGGATAGCGCCCGCTGGCCGTCCAGCGTGTACCGGATTTGTACGTGCTGGGGCCGACCCACACGCCGTTATCCTGCAAACCGCCGTACACATTGTACGGTTTGTCCATATCCACAGCCACGGTGTAAAACTGCCCCACGGCCGGGGTGTTGGCCTTGAGCCAGTGCTTGCCGTCGTCGTAGCTGATATTGACGCCGCCGTCGTTGCCGCAGATAATATGCCCTGACCGTTTGGGACTGAGCCACAGAGCGTGATGATCCACATGCACATTATCGCCGTTGATGGACACGAAAGTTTTCCCGCCGTCTTCGGATTTCAGAATGGGTACGCCTAACAGATAGACCCGATCGGGATTCTGCCAATCCACCCGCACCTGTCCGAAATAATAACCGAAGGTATAAACCACTTTATCCAGATAATCTTTATGCGTGCGCTGCCAGGTTTTCCCGCCGTCTTCGGAGCGGTACAACTCGGCGCCGATCACCGGCGTATCGAACAGTTGAGCGTTGGCGTCTTCCAGATATTCCACCAAAGTGACCGGTTTAATGGTTCCTTTTTTTACCAGTTGAAACAACGTATCGGCGTTGAATTCCATAGGAAAATTATTGCGGTCGAGGAAGTCGTTCAGGTCATCGGCATCCAGTTTGAGGAAGTCTTTTACCGAAATGGAGCGCAGCAGGTCTTTGGTAACCGCGTATTCTTCCTCTTCTTTCTCCCTCCGAAATTGATTGTCCAGCAGGGCGAAAACGATATTGGGATCGGAAGGTGCCACGGTTATACCGATGCGACCGACGCCGTCGCCGGTGGGAAAGCCGCTTTTTTCGTTGGTCAGCAATTGCCAGCTTTCGCCGCCGTCCGTGCTTTTATAGATGCCCGAATGGGGGCCGCTTTCCACGAAGTTCCAGGCCCGGCGGCTGCGTTCCCACAAAGCGGCGTAGAGAATGTCCGGGTTAGATGGGTCGATGGCCAAATCCACCGCGCCGCTGTTATCATCTGCAAAGAGAACCCGTTTCCAGGTTGTACCGCCGTCTGTGGTTTTATACACCCCGCGTTCGGGATTGGACGAATAGAGATGTCCCAGCGCCGCCACCCAGAGAATATTTTCATCATCGGGATGGATAAGGATGCGCCCGATATGCTGGGTTTCGGGCAGACCGGTAAATTGCCAGGTTTTGCCGCCGTCTTCGCTTTTATACAGGCCGGTGCCAGAATAGGAAGAACGACTGGAATTGTTTTCACCCGTGCCGACCCAAACCGTTCCGCCGTGCCGCCAATCCACGGCAATATCGCCGATGGTCATCACCGCCTGGCGGTCAAAAAGCGGTTCAAAGGAAACGCCGTTGTTGGTTGTATGCCATAAGCCGCCCGAGGCATAAGCCACATAAAATTCCGTCGGGTCATCAGGATTGGCTTCGATATCAACCACCCGGCCGCTCATCACCGTAGGGCCCACCGAGCGAAAGGATACATTGGCAACCAGCGATTCACGCTGCAATTTCTGCCGCTGTTCGAAGGCTTGCAGACGCTGCTTAGCCGGCGAAGGCAACGGCGCAGTGTCCATAGTGGAATCCGCTTTGCCGGAAGCCGTTTGAGAAAAGGATGCAGTCAATGTAAAGGACAAGGTTAAAAGAAGCATTAAAATGATTCGCATTATGGTTTTTCCTTTTTGCGTTATCGTTCAATTTTATGTCGATAATTGTAAAGCGACGATAGGCACAGATTTGCCGCTAACGGGCGGGTTTTCTCATTTTCTTCAATCTCTCTTTATCCGATTTTTCAAGTTTTTCAGCGGCCGCCGAAAATGCTGTCGTAGAAATTCTTTTGGCGTTTTTTTCAATATATTTTAAAGTCTTATTCGGATAAACACCATATAACTCTTTTAATGTCCAACCAATTCCTTTTTGGACATAATATTCCTTATCATCAATCAATTCGGCCACGAAGGGTATTATTGTTTCATAAGGCAAAATAATTTTTTTTGTCCGACTGAAATACAAAAGACTGACCAGAGATTGTCTCCTGTCCCATAAATTATCGGATTTGTTCCATTGTTTTAGTTGTTGCAATACCTGATCAGGGATTATTTCAAGAACTTTTGTATAGATTTTTGACAGGCCGTCACATTTTCCCCAATGGTCCACTTTGTTTTGCCATTTTTTTATCGTATCCCAGGATAATGTTAAAAAGTCTTTATTCTTCATATTCTTTTCAAGAAACAGGAAGGACTGCATAGATAGCCAAAATTCCGATGAGTTATTCCAGATATAGTCCCAGATCATCAGTTGCTCAGAGCGGGACAGGCCGGAAAATGAGAATCCTTGTTTGAACAGATTTCTCTGAGAGGGCGAATTTTTATCCGTAGCCTCAACTTTATTTTTAACCTCAATAAAACAATGATTTAAAAAATCTTCTTCCATAAGTTTCCACGAATTACTGTTACGCATGAACAGAATAAAGCTCACCTAGTAACTTTTGGTTTTGTGCTTTTGGAGTAGAACCGAATTTATCATTGAACCCTTATTTTCAAATGGAAGAGTCATATTTATTGTTTGAATACACAATTATTTCATATCAGGTTAAATAGGTTGTCGGTTCTTATCGTTTCTTAGCGATAATTTCTGCCGTAATTTGTACGGCGCTGACAATAATTTTACCGCAAGCTTTCTTTCCTCCGGCGGCCACGTACCTAATCGCCTCAATGCGATTGGCCAGATTATATCCACGGCCTAACTTTGCTTCGAGAAGTTCAGCACAGGCCGTGCTTCCGTGCTCTTCTTCAAATAAACGGCAGAATTTCCGTGACGGTGGCAGTGAGTTAAGATAGCCTTTCCAATCATCTAAATCATCCCTGCCGTAAACCAGCCCGATTGCCATCAAACAGCCAATCACGGCTCCACATGTTTCGCCCCGCAGAGCAATACCCGGAAATGGAGTCAATGCTTTGAGGATGGAACCGCCATCCAGGTCAAATTCTTCCTGAAGAACCGCAAAACAGGTTTGTGCACAATTTTTTGATATATCGAGGGATGCCATAACTTTTTCAGTCAATCGCTCATTATTTTCGGGCGGGATAGATGACATTTTATTTTCTCTTTAAACTTCGTGATTAATTTTCCGGCACTATTCGAAAAATCTACAAAAATACGCCAGTCTTATCCAAACATATTAACAAGAACTTAAAGCGCCATATCTTATACTAAGTCGCTTTTCCGCATCCGCCGCTGGTTTTTCGTGTTTACAAAAATACCCGGTTTGCCGACCAAAGGACACTTGTCTTCGCAGATACCGCAGCCAATGCACAGTTCTTTGATGACATAAGGATACTTGACTTTGCGGGTTGTTCCGTCGGCTAAAAGAACGTCTTTCACATTGAATTTAATGGCCTTATCCGGAAGGGGGCAGTGTTCTTCGCAGACGATACAATCTTCGTTGCGGTCGTAAGGAATACAAATATTTTTATCAAAATGCGCCAGGCCCATGGGCAGCTTTTTCTTTTCCTCCAACGGCAAAGGCAAAATAGCCTCGGTAGGACAAACCTGCCCGCACAAATTGCAGTTGTATTCACAATAACCGCCGCGCATCACGGCCACCGGCAGCCATAAATCCAGCAGGTCATTACGGATATGATCCGGCTGCAAACAGCCGCCGTTGGACGCGCAGATGCGCACGCATTCCATACAGCGGATGCAGCGTTCCTGAAACTGCTCTTCCGGTAACGCGCCGGGCGGGCGGATGGCCCGGTCTTTGTTATCCTTGTTCTGCAAGCCGATGTTCAATAAACCGACGACTGCCAAACTGGCGGCAGAGGTGGCAAGGAACTGGCGGCGGTTGTAATCCACTGCGCTGTGGTAGGGCTTCCAGCGCCATTGGTAAGTAATCGCGCTGATTTTTTCCGGGCAAACTTCGGCACAGTTGAAACATTCGATACATTCCGTTTTATCGGTTTTACCCACATCGTCCGCGGGAATGGCGTTCATTTTGCACTCGGTCTGGCACTGGTTGCAGACCGGACAGGCCGGTCCGACGATGCGCTCGTAAAAACGGAATTGCGATAAAAACCCCAGCAGGGCGCCGGCCGGGCAGAGGTGGCGGCACCAGAAACGCCGCGTTACCTTTTCCATGCCCAATACAAATACAACGAGAAGACCAATCCAGAAGACTTGTTGATAAAAGGCCTGATTCTCCGGCATAATCCATTCTTTAAAAGAATCGTACAGAAAATAGGCCGGTGTTTCCAGAATAGAAATTTCCGACAGACGAAGCAGGGTATTTTCGCCGATAAGTGTAAACAAAGGGTAAAAAATAATGGTTAGCATGCGGTTAAACAAAGCCAGCGGATCAAAATAACCCCAGGCGTTTATTCCGAACAAAGCCAGCAGAATAAAGGCTATTAACAGGGCATATTTAAGATAACGCCATTTTTGCCATTTACCGGCGGTTTTATTGGAAGGAGATTTGACAATTTTATCGGTTATATCCAGCGTGGTGCCCAGCGGACAAATCCAGCCACAAAAAAAACGGCCGAAAAAGGGCGTAAACAGCAGAATGACCAGAGCAGGCCAGAAACGCCAGGACAGCACCCAGGTATCGATAAAGTCAAACAGAGGAATCAGCGGACTGAAACGCAAACCGATATCCGAACTGACTCCCACTTCTTCATACGGATAACGCGCCTGCAAAAAAAGGAAAACGAAAAAGAGTAAAAAGAGAATCTGTGAGACTTTTCTTGCCTTAACCAAGATGAACCCGTTTTACATTTAGATTGTTCAGATCGTATTTTGCCAGACCTTCATCGGCGGCAACTTTTATATATTCCACATCATCCAGGCTATGACCAAATAATTGCAGGGCCAGATAATCTGCCGAAACCGTACATGAACTGGCAATGAGTGTTTTGGTCAGTTTTACGTGATCGGGGTTACCGCCCTGCGGACCGTTAGCCGTCAGGATGCGGTACGCGTCGATAATGGTAAGCGTGGGTAAAATTTTACGATCGATATCGACAATTTTTAAGGCGAAATTATTATGCAGCGAACCCCGGTTACCGCCCATAACGCCCATCAGATTCTTCAGGCCCAGAGTAACCGTAGCCATGGAGTGATGTTTGGCTATGGGTACATTAATCACCTTATCCGCTTCCAGATAATCCTCATAAATAGGCCATTCTTTGATAACCTTGCCGTTTATGGGCAGTTCCTTAAATTTATTTTTTCGGATTTGCGATACTTCCGCTCCGGCTTTTTTGGCGGCTTCTTCAATTTTGCTGTTGCGGTAACAGCGGCGGGAATTATTACAGGTACGGTCAAATACTTTTACGGTTTTAGCACCCGCTTCATAGCATTTCCTGACCAGCTCGCCAACCAATTGGGGGTTGGTATTGGCGGCTAGCTCCGGCCGGCGATCCCAGCCGATGTTGGGCTTCACTACAACCACATCGCCTTTGGATACAAAATTTTCCAATCCGCCCAATTCTTCAAGAGCTGTGTTGAGCAGGTCAAGCGGTTCGCCGTTTTCCACCCAGACCGCCTGCGGTGGATTGTTTTGAGCATAAAGAGACGGATATTTGGAAATGATCCGGGGCAGCAAAGTGACTCCCGCACTGCCGATAGCCGCGGCTTTCAGGAATTTGCGTCGTTTCATAACAGACCTCTTCCTGTCGGGAAAATATGATAATACTCTTTAAAATAAGATACAATACAAGGCTCGGATTTTCAAAGAAAAATGAATAGCTTCAAAGTCTCTGTTGTTTGAGACAATACGAAAGAAAAATATGTTTTTCTTTTAATAAGACAGTTTTGAATATAAATTTGCTATAAAATTTCTCTACATTTGCAGGATGTTTCCACACAATGATTTCATAAAAGAGGACAACCTATGAGCCCAAAAAATTACTCCCGAAGGTCGTTTTTGCAGGCCAGCGGGGCGCTTACCATCGGAAGCGCCATAACCTCATGGAAATGGGCACGGGCGGATGAAAACAAAGGAGAAGCATCTAAAATCAAAGCCCACCGCGTACTCGGTCGTACCGGATTTAAAGTATCCGATATTGCCATGGGAACCGGCGGTCTTGATGATCCGAATCTGGTACGCTATGCCTACGACAAAGGTGTTAATTATTTTGATACGGCCGAATCGTACGGTAACGGCAATGCGGAACGGCGGATTGGCGAGGCGATTCCATATCTGAAAAGAGAAAATATCTTTATTACCACCAAGCTGGTACTGGACAGCGAAGAAACGGCGCAGTCCATCATAAGTCGTTTTGAGAAACAGCTCGAACGTATGCAAACCGAGTACATCGATTGCCTGTATATGCATAGCGTTAAGGAAGTAAAACGCATTAACCACCCGGGCTTTCATCAGGCGGTAAAACAATTGAAATCCGAAGGCCGGCTCCGTTTTGCCGGAATTTCTTCCCACGGCCCAAGCAAAAAAACGCAGGACAGTATGGAAGATGTGCTAACCACCGCTGCTGAAGACGGGCGCTTTGATGTGATGCTGCTTGTCTATGGCTTCATGAATAAAGAAGCCGGTGATAAAATTCTGCAAGCCTGCAAAAAGAACAATGTTGGCACCACAGCCATGAAGATATCCCCCGGTTTTATAAGCGTCGATCCCTTCGACCCGAAAAATCCTGCGCCTGAGCAGCAAAAACAATTGAAACGCATGATGGATCGCGGTTTAAGCGAAGAAAAGGCTGTAAAGCGGTTGAGGGAAAGCACGGAAAAGCGCATGAAAGAATTAGAAAAATATAAGCCTTTTTATGAAAAATATGGTGTGAAGACCTTGGATCAATTGCGTAAAACCACCATTCGCTGGGTACTGGGCGATGAGCGTATGCAAACCATCTGTGTTTCTTTGCGCAGTTTCGACCTGATTGATCAGGTTATCCCGCTTTCGGGTACACGACTCTCGTCGCTGGATAAAGATTTCCTAAAGCGCTACGGGCTGTTGTTTAACAGCGGCTATTGTCGTCATGCTTGCAATACCTGTCAGTCGGCTTGTCCTGCCGAAATACCGGTCAGCTCGATCATGCGTTACACCTATTATGCGCTGATGCAGGGCAGGGAAAAGGAAGCTTTGCAAAAATATGCCGGCTTAGGTGATAAAAATGCCGAAAACTGCCTGACCTGTGACGGACAATGTACCTCCGTTTGTCCGTATGGCGTCGATGCCCAGGCCAATTTGCTGCGGGCACATTCGGTTTTGACCCTGACATAACGGAAAAATATTATGAAAGTAAAACTTTTATTCATTGTACTGTTGATCTTTTGGGAATATGCCTTTAGTTCAATCCATCTATCCAAAATTGAAGGCTGGAAGACTTTGGATAAACCGTTATCCTATAATCCTCAAACCTTATGGGAATATATCGACGGCGCAGCGGATTTGTTTCTGTCCTATGGTTTTGAACACCTCATTTCGCAGGAGCTTGAACAAGACAGCATAATTGTTGTACTCGATATATATGATATGGGTAAACCGCTCAACGCCTTCGGTATTTACAGCGCAGAACGTCCTTCGAAGGCCGGGCGCTGGTCTGCCGGAGCAGAGGCGGTCATCATCCCGCCGTACCAGGCGTTGATGGTTAAGGGGCAGTATTATGTTAAAGTGAATGTATCCCGGGGAAATCTGGAAACTGAGGCGGCTTATGCTCTGATGCAAAAGGTAGCGCAAATTCTGCCTGGTACAAACAACTATCCGCAGGAATTTACTATATTGCCGGGAAAAAACAGACAACCTTATTCCTATAGCTATACCAAAGAAAATTTTTCCGGTTTAAGCGAATTAAACAGTTGTATCTCGGCAGAGTATCAGTCCGGGGATTACGGGTCATATACGTGCTTTGCCGTTGTCGGTTTGGAACAAGAAGAAATGCAATCGATATGGACGACGATCACCTCTAAATGGAAAAAAGATACGTTTGCAAAAACGGAAGTGTATTATCGTAAAATCCCATACAAAGGCTATGTGGGTGTGATAAAGAAAAACGGGACCATTTTGGGCATTACGGGCATCAAAGATAAAACACATTTGTTCGAGATGCTCGAACAATTAAAGTAGAAAGCGAAGGAAAATAAATTAGATTCTTCTTAACCAATTCCGGGAGTTTATCTCTAACATTTCAAACTGTCATTGCTGTAATTTTAAATAATTCGGGGACAAATTATTACTGCCCAAAATAAACCTTGATTTTTAGTGCTATGGCAAATTCTATCATATTTTTTTATTCAGGTCTGTTTTCCACCCCCCTCGTTCCCCCCTTAGCAAGGGGGGAAGTAAAGGGGGGTGTTGGATGAGTTGCCAAATGGTGTCATTCGACTAAAGATGTAAATCCCATTTTGGACAACTGTGATTTCAAATATTTTTAGATAGGTATTTGAGATTATTTTGAAGTTGTATATTGTATGTCAGGCTTTTTTGGTTTCTCTGAAACTTTCCGCAGCTTCCGCAGCCGTACGATAGGCCTGAATGACGCCGATAATTTTAGTGATGGCAAAAATATCCTGAACCTTATCGCCCAGCCCGCTTAAGCGCAGGTCGCCGCCAGCCTTGCGCACCATAGTTAAGGCGCGCATAATGGTGCCGATCCCCACGCTGCTGATCCAGTGTACCTGTCGTAAATCCAGTACAATTTTAGCCGTTTTGTTTTCGATAATCGATTTGATGCGTTCGGTCAGTTCATCCGTTTCTGGCGGGCCGACCAGGCGGCCTTTTAAGGAAATAATGGCAACATCTTTGTGGCTTTTTTCCACGATAATCATTATTCGGTCTCCCGGGTTGATCGTCCGGATGGTCAATATCCATCTGCTTGTTTATTGAAAAGGAAGAATTCAAAGGTACCACCGGAAACCTGTCCGCCGGCCGGCGGTTCAGGCTGGGTTTGCTAACATCGCATAATTCGTCACTAAAGATTAACAATCCGTGAGTAAAGATGCAATTTTTTCTTTGTATTGCCGTAGGTACTTATATCTGCATTTCTATGTTCGTCAAAGCCGCCGCAGGGCTTTAATTTTATTTTGCAGCCAATTGTAGTTGGGATAAGCGTTGCTTTGCTTTTGCAACCTCTTTGATCCCTTTGTCCGCATTCCGATAAAAGGATAAAAATGTTTTGTATTGTTCAATAGCTTTACCGGGCCAGCCTTTTTGCTCGTACAATCGAGCTAGGCGGTAGTGATAAACAGGATGAATCAGTTGGCAAGCGGTTGTAGCAGCGCTTCTGTTCATCAACCGTTCATACTGCTTTATGGCGTTATCCCATTGCCCGTCGGCCGTATACACGCGGGCCAGGATATCCCTGTGAACAGACAAATTGTAAAAAATGACCAGGTCAAGCGAAAGCTCTCTCCTGGGATTTTCCAGTTGAATGGTTCCGGCCCGTTCAATGGCTCTATCCGTCTGCCCCTTAGCCAGCAAGATTTCGGCTTCTAAAATTTGGTTATAGTAATTTGCCATCATCGAATGGAAGCGGGTTGTGATTTTTGGTAAGAGTGTTTCTATTTTTGTTAAACAAGCCCGTGCCGAGT
>DRQG01000026.1 GCA_011369465.1 Caldithrix abyssi | reverse complement strand
CCCGCACGTTACCGGGCCAATCGTAATTAATTAACTTTTCCATTAAGTCGCTGGTAATGTACGGTCTGCCGTCTTCAGCTCCGTGCTTATGCAGAAAATGCTCAACCAGCGCCGGGATATCGTCTTTGCGTTCACGCAATGGCGAAAGCTTAATGGGGATGATGTTCAGACGGTAAAATAAGTCTTCGCGGAATTCATTATTGGCCACCTTCTCCTGTAAATCCACTTTGGTGGCCCCCACTACGCGCACATCTATTTTACGAGCTCTTGTGCCGCCGACCGGGGTGATTTCCTTTTCCTGCAAAACGCGCAACAGTTTAACCTGCATAGCCAGCGGTAAATCATCAATATCATCCAGAAAAAGCGTACCCCCTTCGGCCCGTTCAAAATATCCCGCGTGTCGTTTCTGCGCCCCGGTAAAGGCCCCTTTTTCATAACCGAACAATTCGCTTTCCATAAGGGTTTCCGGGATAACGGCGCAATTGATGGGCACAAAAGGCTTGTTTCGACGCATGCTGTAGCTGTGCAGAGCGCGGGCCACCACTTCTTTGCCGGTACCGCTTTCACCTTGTATGAGCACCGTATAATCGTTTTTGGCCACCACTTTCACGGTTTCTATCAACTTTTGAGTGATCAGCGAACTGCCTACGATGATGTCTTTTTCTGTGTAACGCAGCTTTTCCTTCAGTTTTTTATTTTCGCCCACAATCTTGTGATAATGCTCGATATGTTTGAGCATGGCAATCAGTTTTTCGGGAGCAAAAGGTTTGGTCAGATAATCGTACGCGCCAATTTTTAATGCTTCCACGGCCGTTTCCACAGAGGCGTATGCGGTTATGATGATAACAAAAGTTTGCGGATTTTGATTCTTTACGGCTTTTAATATATCGATACCGTTCATTTTAGGCAGACGCAGATCCGTAATCACCAGATCATACGCTTCCCGTTGAAGTTTATCCATTCCTTCGGCGCCGGTCGCACAGCTTGTTACCTCAAAACCTTCTTTTCGCAGAGTATTTGTGAGCGTGATACGGGTGATTTTTTCGTCTTCTATTAAAAGAATTTTCATTTTTCCTCTCCGATGGGCAAGATGACTTTAAATTCACAACCGCGGCCGGGTTGGCTTTGCACTTCGATTGTTCCTCCGTGAGCCTGAACAATGCTTAAACTGACCGAAAGCCCCAATCCGGTGCCTTCGCCGGGTTCTTTTGTAGTAAAAAAAGGATCAAAAATTTTTTTCTGATCTTCCGGATCGATGCCGGGTCCGTTATCCGTGATACGCACAAAAACGCGTTCGTTATCCTCGATACCGCTCATCACCGAAATATGACCTTTTTCGGAAACAGCGTCATAACTGTTTAACAGCAGATTCATAAAAACTTCCTGCATAAGCTGGCTGTCGGCCTGGATCGGCGGCAAATTGTTGTCCGGTTTCAAACTCAATCGGATTTGTTTCTGGCTGAAACGAAATTCAAGCAGTTGCAGCACTTTTTTCAAAGCTTCGTTCAGGTTGACCGCCTCTCTCGACTTAGACGGCCGGCGGGCAAATCCCAGTAATTTGGTCACTATGGTTTCGATGTGCTGTAAACCCTCGTCTATCAATTTAAGGTACTCCGCCGTTTGGCAGTGATCATCCGGGTCGCGGTTGATGGCATATAAACAGCTTTTAATGCCGTTAAGCGGATTGTTGATCTCGTGCGCCACTCCGGAGGCTAAGCGGCCGATGGACGCCAGCTTTTCCGCCTGATATATTTGCCGCTGAATTTCCATAACTTTGGACTGGGATTCCTGAAGTCGATTCTGCATGCGGGTAAAATGCTGGTACAAAAGAGAAATTTCGTCTTCATAAGGCGGTTGCTCGAAATTTAAAGGTTTATCGATTTCAAATCGATCAATGGCCGTGGTAAGTTTGCGCAAAGAAGCGGTAAGGTAACCGGAAAGTATATAGAGCAGTATCAGGGCAAATACGGTAATGATGGCGGCAAACATCAGCAGCGAATAAAACAAACCCTGAATTTCTTTTCGCACGGAACCGGCTTCAAACCCCATACGTAAAACGCCCCAGTTTTTGCTGGCAATCTGTAAGGGGAAAGCGCTTTCGATAACCCAACCGTAGTCCGCATCCTGGTAGGCCCGGTTCAGGGCTTTACCCGATTGCAAAATAAGCGGGGCCAGGCTGTCGTGAGGCGTATAAATAAAGCGTTGGGGATCGCTATGAACCAAAATAGTGCCCTGCGGATCATAGATGGCAATGTAGCGCAGGCGAGGTTCGCGGGCCAAATAATCCCGGATATAATAGTCCAGCGCGTCATCCACCTTCATTTGATTGCTCTCGGCAAAAATGAATGTTTCTATGACGAAAATGGAAAAGGCTCTGGTAACCGATTCCACCTGTTCTTCTGCATTGGTGAGTATCATCCGGCGCCATTGGTTCAGAATTAAAAAGGATATGATCCAAAACAAAATAACGAGCATCGCGCCAAAAGCAACCAGCAGCCGGGCGCGAATACCCTTAATGGGAAATATGGAATGAAATAAACCCACTCATTTCTCCTTCGTCCAATTCCTGTTTAAATTTCTTATATAATTGATCCTTCACCCGTACAAAGCCGTGGCGGAATTCGGCGTCCCATTCTTTCAGAACCATTCTTTTCCGGTCCGGTATGCGCGTTAAAACATCGCTAATGGCTTCGATCACCCTTTGGTCGCTGGCCGGGCCTCTAACCAATGGTGAGGCGGGTATGTAGCGCGACCGGCGGACAATACGGATGCCCTTTCCGGCATATTCTTCGGCCACCCGGTCTTTCACCACCCCGCCAGCCAAATCATTGCGAATGAGGTGCTGTACAACCGTATGATGGAAGTCGTAGGAAACGAATTGCGGTTTGGGCATCCCGGCCGGCCACACTTTTGGCAGAATATATTTTTGCAGCCAGTTGCCCGAGAAAGAAAGCGGCGACGGTACACCTATCCTTTGTCCGCTGAAATCGGTTAGTTTTTTGTATGGAAAATCTTCCCGCGTTATGAGCACAATACGAAAATGGGGTTGGCCGTCGGAACTGAGCGGCGCCAGAAAAGCGTGGATGGGTTGGACATCCATATATTTAAGGAAAACATACGTGCCTAAAAAAGCGGCCTCAAGTTCGCCGGAAGCCAGCTGCTGTACGGCTTCGCTGTAAGTTTTGTTTAAACGCAGCTCAAAGTGGAATGGTGTTTGGCTGTTTAGATACGATATAAGAGGTTGATAACCGCGATACAACAACGAAGGAGAGAAGCGGGAGACTACGCCGATTTTATAGACAATACTATCCCCGATCCCCGACCGAGGCTGACCCGAAATATTTGGGAGAACATCGGTAAATTTAATATCCAGCATACGCTCGTACAGAAAAATCGAAAAAAGAACGAACAGCAGCGGCAAAGCCGTTAAAAAAAATTTACTTTTTACCGTCATTTTGTTTCCTTCAAAAATAGATGGGATATGCATCACCTACCGCAAAATGTATGCCTTACATCCCCGGTACAAATTAAACAAATGAACGGCGAAATTTCAACAATAAATTAACGATATTTCGCCATTTTGGCGAAATATCGATACCTCAAATTCAGACCGGATCACACTTGTTCAAAATAATTATTGTTAATGTAATTAAAGTCAGACGCCACGGCGCACAGGCTTAACCCCCTCCCAAGAGGGTAAAACTTAATTCCCCTCCTCGGAGGGGTTAGGCCGTGCCTGCGGCAGACAAGGGTGGGTTGCAACTAACAGGTATTAAAAAACGACTTATTAATTATGATCTCTTCAAAAACTTTTGTATTGGAAAATTAAGAAAAATATTCTTTTGGCATTGAGCTTGCAGAGATAATGCTAATATTATTCTAACAAAAAGAGCATAAATTGCATAATAAATAAAACAGGAAAGAGTTTAGTATGGCAAAAGACAAATTGAACATCGGCGAGATATCCAAACCGAGGTTTGAATTTCGCACATTCGGACAATCTTTTGTAACCGAGCGTCAGCGTATGGCGCGGCTTTCGGTCCCCGTACCGGAAAAAGTATGGGAACGCCGTTCGGAAGAAATTTACATTCTATCACGAACCAATGATATCAATAACACGAAGGTACGCGACGGAAAAATGGATATTAAAACCTTTGTGCAGGAGGTGGATGGCCTGGAACAATGGAATCCGCTACTCAAAACCGAATTCCCGGTTACAGCCCAAATGTTAAAAGACGAAATCTTTCCGGCCTTTCAGGTGGATATGCCCGAGTTTACACAGGACAGCTATTCGTTCGACGAGTTTCTGCAGTTAATCAAAGCGCATGCGGATTTGCAAGCGGTTCGCGTAAAGAAGCTGCGTTTCGGATATATGGTTAACGACACCATTTGCGAAGTAGCCGAAGTGCTGATCAACGGCGCCCGGGTGGTATCGCTCAATTCGGAATCCACCGAAATTGAAGATATCAAAAAAACTATGAAAGACGTCGGGTTGGATAAATACGAAAACATTAATTATTTACAGGCCATCAAACGGGTCATCGGCATGATCGACAAACCCCTGGCCGATGAAACGCTTTAAATTGACGGAGTGATGGAGTGGCGGAACAATGGAGTACTGAATTACTATCTGAGTACGCCTTCCTCTTGCCGGAAGGATTAATGACGGATATATAGATATATATCGCAGCACTCCAACACTCCATTACTCCATCAATCCATTTATTCACCAATTCAGAAATTCATTGAATTCGGTAATTCACCAAACTTACGGAGTCTTTATGGCACAGGAAATCGAAAAAAAATTTTTGGTCAAGGGTGATTTCAGACCTTTTGTAAAAAAGTCAACCCATATTGTGCAGGGTTATCTCTCTTCCGTACCGGAACGTACGGTACGGGTACGCATCAAAGGCGAGAAGGGGTTTCTCACCGTCAAAGGTATCGGCAACGAGAGCGGCGCCAGCCGTTTTGAGTGGGAAACGGAAATTTCCACAGAAGACGCCGCCGATCTGATTAAAATATGCGAACCGGGCGTGATCGACAAAACGCGCCATTTGGTGGAAGCGGGCCGACATGTGTACGAAGTGGATGAATTTCACGGCGAAAACGAAGGATTGATTTTGGCTGAAGTGGAGCTGGCTGCCGAAGATGAAGCTTTTGAAAAGCCGGATTGGTTGGGTGAAGAGGTCACCGGCGACGTCCGTTATTATAATTCGATGTTAATGAAGAACCCGTACAGCAAATGGGGAAAATAAACGCTGCAATGCACCTGAAAACCATTTTAATATTGCTGCTGCTGTTTATATCTACCATAGCGGCGGCTTATCCGGAAAAACCCATCACCTTTATCGTACACAGCAAACCGGGCAGCGGTATCGATATCACCACCCGGCAGTTCACCCGGATTGCCGCCAAATATAGCGAGGCTACCTTTGTGGTGGAAAACAAAACCGGAGGCTCGGGTATCATCGCCATGCGCGAAGTGCTGGATCGACCGGCCGACGGTTACACCATCCTGGCCATGACCAAATCTTTTCTATCCACCATTCTGCTCAGCAAAAGCGGTATCGATTTGGATGATTTTTATCTGTTATCCTGCCTGGTCATCGATCCCGAAGTATTGATTACCAACCGCCATGCCGAGGTGCGCACGCTGCAGGATATCATCCGTGACGCCAAAGCCAAACAGGGTAAACAAAAATGGCTGGGCCCGCTGGTGGGCGGCGTGGATCATCTGATGGCGGTAAAAGTATGGGATAAACTGGGCATTCGCGGAGAATGGATTCCTTTTGAAGGCGGTTCGGATGCTTTGGCCGCCCTGCTCGGTCAGCACGGCGTGGTGTATGTGGGCAATCCGGTGGATGTGAAAGGACGGCCCGATCTGATGATTGCCGCCGTTTCGGCCGAACAGCGTTTGCCTGAATTCCCCGATGCGCCCACTTTTAAAGAATTGGGCTACGATTTAAGCGATGACGTGCTGTGGCGTGGTTACGCTTTAAAAAACGGCGTACCCGAAGAGGCCTTGCGTTATTTGGAAGATTTGTTTGTCAAAGTCGGCAGCGATTCCGAGTGGATTTCATTTATTCAAAAAACGGCCGCTCATCCTGTGGTTCTTATGCACGACGAATTTTCCGGGATGGTGGAAAAAGATAAATTGGAATCGCTCAAATACCTGAAAATGGCCGGAATTTTAAGCGACAACAATTCCACGGCTATAATTGACCAGCAATCGGCTGCACTCATCCTTTCGGCCTTGCTGCTCATTGTTTTGCTTTTGCTTTACATATTTAAACGGGAATGGCTGCGGGGCGAGGTGGTGATTGCGCTGGCTTTGACAGCTGCCGCTCTGTTTTTGTACACCCAGACATTCAATTTCCCGCAGGGTAAATTATCCAAAACAGCCGGGCCGGCTGCCATGCCGCGTATGTGGATTTACGGTCTGCTTGTTTTCAATTTGTGGTTAATCCTTCAAACGATCCGGCAGAACCGCGCTGAATCGGAACAGCAGGAATCCAACGGTAACAAATTGGTTAAGGCCGCCGGGTTGGTTTTACTGACTACCATCTATCTGTTTGTAGTGGGATATTTTGGCTACTATCTGAGCACATTTTTATTTTTGGTGGCCGGAATGTACTGGATGGCTTATCGCCGTCATATCCTTATTTTTGCCATTTCCGGGGGATTCGTGCTGTTTTCGTATTATGCGTTTCAAAAAGTGTTAATGGTGCCTTTGCCGGCAGGAAGCATCTGGTTTTAGGAAAGAAGAAGAAGCAATGGAAATTTTCACACATCTTGCAGACGGGTTCGGGAATATTTTTGATTTAACGTCGCTTTTTATTATCGCCGCAGGCGTTATTATGGGTATTCTGGTTGGCGTACTGCCGGGTTTGTCGCCGGCGATGGGCGTGGCCCTGCTGGTGCCTTTCAGCTACGGTATGTCGCCTTTAAATGCGCTCATCCTGCTGGCGGCGGTCTATTCGGCGGCTAATTACGGCGGCACGATTACCGCCATTGCCATCAATACGCCGGGTACGCCTTCGGCCATTGTATCCACTTTTGACGGTTACGCACTCACCAAACAGGGTCAGCCGGGCCGGGCGCTCGGCGCGTCCGTTATGGCTTCTACCGTTGGAGGCATTCTCGGGACTGTGGTTTTGGTTTTCTTTTCCGTACCCCTGGCCAAAGCAGCGCTCAGCTTTGGGCCGCCGGAATATTTTGCTCTGGCCGTTTTTGGCTTAACCATCATCTCTTCCCTTTCCACAGGCAATTATATCAAAGCCTTTATCGCTACTTTAATCGGGTTGCTGCTCAATACGGTTGGTATGGATCCATTTACCGGTTACTTGCGTTTCACCTTCGGCATTCCGGAGCTGGCCGACGGGTTCAGTTTTATCCCGGCGCTGATCGGTTTATTTGCTCTCAGCGAAATTTTTCTCAGCATCGAACGATCGGATACGGTTAAAGAGGTGCTCAAAAAGGTTTCCGGTAAAATGCCGCGTTTTAGCGAAATGTGGAAAATTAAACGGGCTGTTTTGCAATCTTCTGTTTTGGGAACGCTTATCGGCGTGGTTCCGGGAGCCGGCGCCACCATCGCCGCCTTCATCGCTTACAATGAGGCCAAAAGATCCAGTAAAAATCCGGACCAGTTTGGCAAAGGCGCCCTGGAAGGCGTAGCCGCCTCCGGAGCGGCTACCAGCGGTTCGGTAGGCGGGGCTTTGGTGCCTCTGCTTACGCTGGGCATCCCGGGCAGCGCGGCCACGGCCGTGCTCATCGGCGCCCTGATTATGCATGGGCTGACCCCCGGGCCGGAGTTATTTAAAGATAAAGCCATTATCGTGTACAGCCTGTTTGCCAGCCTGTTTGTAGCCTATTTTGTGATGTTTTTTCTGGGTATGGCCGGCAATCAGTTGTGGATTAAAATTATCGCCGCGCCTAAAGCGGTTTTGAACCCCATCATCCTGGCTATCGCCTTCATCGGCAGCTACTCGGTGGGCAATTCCATGTTCGACGTCTGGTCTTGCCTGGGGTTCGGCGTGCTGGGCTGGTTGCTGCGCCGGTATGATTTCCCCACGGCGCCGGTTATTTTGGGGCTCATTCTGGGTTTTCTGGCGGAAACCAATTTTCGACGTGCCCTGTTGATGGGCGACTGGAATATTTTCTTTACCCGTCCGGTCAGCCTGATTATGCTTATATTGGCCGCGTTATCGTTGTTCTGGCCGATTATCAGCGCCTATTGGAAGAAAAGAAAAGAAGTTATGGAATAATGGAGTATTGGAGTAATGGTGTGTTGGAGTAATGGAGTGTTGGGTTAATATATTGAATTGATGAATTTTTGAATTATTGGAATGATGAGGAATACTATCGAACAAATGGAAATTGGAAGGGGTTATTAGGTTATTCGTTGTCAAGTTGTTAAGTTGGTGATTTGTATTCATCAAACTTTTTAACCGACCACAAAAAAAACAACACTCCAACACTCCAATACTCCATAACTCATTAATTCCGTAATTCACTAATTTCACTAATTCAGTAATTCACTAATTCTAAAATCAAGGAATTTTCACAATGGCCATTTTATTCAAAAGTACGCGCGAACTGGAAGCGCAAATTGATGAATACCTTGACGCCGTGAGTCAGGGTGTGCTCGTTTTTAAGGAAGGTGTGAAGAATTATATCAAAAATGAGCATGAAAGCTTTCAGGACAGAATACAACGGATTGACGAATTGGAAGCTAAAGCGGATAATCTGCGCCGTCATGTTGAAAATAATCTGTATCAACATTCGCTTATCCCCGAACATCGCGGCGATGTTTTGGGATTGCTGGAAAATATGGATGACGTAATTGATACGGCAAAGGAAACACTGAATCAGTTTGACGTGGAAAACCCGTACATCCCAAAAGAATTTGAAGATCAGTACATCGAATTAAGCGAGATGGCTGTGGATGCCGCTGATTATATTGTTATGGCTTCCCGCGCCTTTTTTAAGGATTACAAGGCTGTAAAAGACCATTTACATAAAGTTTATTTTTACGAAAAAGAAGCCGACAGGCTGAGCGACCGGATTAAACGTAAAGTTTTTGCCTCGGAAGAACTGGAACTCTGCCAGAAATTTCATCTGCGCTATTTTGCGCTCCATATCGACACCCTGGCCGACAAGGCTGAGAGCGTGGCGGACCGCCTTTCCATTTATACTATTAAGCGAACCATTTAAGGATTACAGGAAATACTATGATTTTTATATTTTTAACAAGCGGAATCTTCCTGGGCTGGTCGTTGGGGGCAAATGACGCGGCTAATGTATTCGGAACGGCCGTAGGCACCCGTATGCTGCGTTTTAAAACAGCGGCCATCATTGCCAGTATTTTTGTAATTATCGGAGCGGTGGTCGGCGGCGCGGGCGCCTCGCACACACTGGGCAAACTGGGTTCCATCAACGCATTGGCCGGCGCTTTTATTGTTGCGCTTATGGCCGGCTTTACCGTCTTCTGGATGACCAAACTGAAGCTGCCCGTTTCAACTTCGCAGGCGATTGTGGGGGCAATTATCGGCTGGAATTTTTTCAGCGGCTCACCAACCGATTTTGACTCGCTGACAAAAATCATCTCTACCTGGGTTATCTGTCCATTGCTCTCTGCCGTTTTTGCGATTTTGCTTTTTTACATTTTTCGTTTCATTCTGGACCGGGTCAATATTCACCTTTTGGAAGCGGATTCATATACCCGGTTCGGTCTTATACTCGTAGGGGCTTTTGGGGCATACAGTCTGGGCGCTAACAACATCGCCAATGTGATGGGCGTATTTGTCCCGGTTACGCCCTTTACGGATCTGGATATGGGACTTTTTGTCTTAACCGGCGCCCAGCAGTTGTTTTTTATCGGCGGCGTAGCCATTGCCGTAGGAATTTTTACCTATTCCCGCCGGGTAATGGAAACCGTTGGCGAAAACCTGCTCAAACTTTCACCCATCGCCGCGCTCATTGTGGTTCTTTCCGAATCGCTGGTTCTTTTTCTCTTTTCGTCTCAACAGTTAGAAAGCTGGTTAATCAGTCATGGCCTGCCTTCTATCCCGTTGGTGCCGGTTTCCAGCTCACAGGCTGTTGTAGGTGCTGTAATCGGCATCGGGCTTGTAAAAGGCGGCAGAAATATCCGTTTTAATGTTATGGGAGGCATTGCCAGCGGCTGGATAACCACACCGGTTATCAGTGCGCTGTTAACATTTATTTCGCTGTTCGTATTTCAAAATGTGTTCAATCAGGAAGTGTATAAACCGCTTTCTTTTTTAATCAATGACGATGTGGAACAATATCTGGCGGAAAAACAAATTCCCGTCGATCAACTTTCCTTCGTCATGGGCAAAGAATATCACAATGCCTTCATGTTGGATGACGATTTAAAAACGAAAACTTCGCTTAACGAGGAACAACGCAAACTGGTTATCCAGGCCGCTTTGATAGAAAAACTTTATATAGACCCCAATATTATAGGAGAAAAAATTACGGCACAGTGGCTGGGTGCGGAGCGGTATGATGCTCTGTTAAAAATAAGCGGCCGGACATATTCGCATATCTGGCAATTTGAAAAGGATTTACAAAATTTGAGCGAGAGCTGGCGTTATAAAATAAGCGGCGCAGACCTTAAATTATACAACAAAGCATTGAAAGAAAAATATAAATATCTCATTCAATTGTTTTCGATTCAGAATGGAATGAAAAAAAAAGAATAAAACCGTTATAAAATCATAAAATAATTCTACTTAACCAAATTAAAGGAGAATCTGATGGGACAGTATTTGAAGCAGTTCATTATTGCGGCCTCGCTGCTCTTTTTAATCGTTGCCACGGCCGTGGCTCAGGACACCACTCTAACGGAAATCATTAAACAAGTCCGTTCGGGTGAAGAACTGGAAATCCGTCCGGGTAAATCGGAATGGTCTCATGGTATTTTATTCTGGAGTTCGAAAGACGGCGATTTCTACGGGCGCTTCGATGTGCGCGCCTATATAAACGGCGCCTATTTTTTTGAGAACCTGAATCCTTTGAGCAACGGAACCCACTTACGCAAAGGGCGTTTGGCCATCAAAATGCAGCTGTGGAGAAATTGGCGTACGGAATGGGATATCGATGTGGCCGAAGGTGTGGTAGAAATCAAAGATATGTGGTTGAGCTACCGGGGTATACAGAATTCGCACATTAAATTCGGCCATTTTAAGGTTCCTTTCGGCCTGGAAATTCTGACAAGCTCGCGTTATATCCCTTTTGCCGAACGGGCCTACAATGCGTTGGCATTTAAAATGGGCCGCCGGGTAGGATTGGAGTATTCGCGATGGGGCGAGCGCTGGAACGTACGTGCCGATCTGTTTGGCCAGACGATGGATATCAAGAAAAATAAAACCAAAGATGAAACCGGCGGCGGATTTGCGGCCCGGTTTGCAGCCGTACCCATTATGTCCAATACGTTAACCGTTCATACAGGTATTGCCGCAGTTTGGGAAAGACCGGATGATAACGCCTGGATTGTGGATTACAACGCGGAACCCGAAACAAAAATTGGCGACGTCGAGATTCTGGATACGGATTTGATTAAAAATACCAGCCATACCTACCGGTTCGGGCTGGAAGGCGCCGTTGTTTATAAAAACCTGCATGTTCAGGCAGAATATCAGATGGTTCAGGTACATCGCTTCAATAATTTACCTACCGCCAATTTTAAAGGCGGTTATATCTACGCTTTATATACGCTTACCGGCGAAAAACGCCCCTGGGATCCCACACAGGGTGAATTCTCACAACTATTACCCGCCTCAGCCGGACTTGGCGCCTGGGAAGTGGGTCTGCGCTACAGTCATCTGTTCCTAACCGACACGGATGCACAGATTACAGGAGGCGCCGCCAATAACTATACCGCCGCTCTGAACTGGTACCCCAATTCCAATATGGTCTTCCAGACCAATTTCACACAAGTTGTAAATTCCGAAAATGCCACAGGCAACGGATTTATCGGCGGAGATACGTTCAGCTACATTCAATTTATGGTAAAATTCTTTTTCTAATTTTAAAAAGGAGACAAAAAGATGAAAGCTGTAAAATTTTTCATCCTCATCGTTACAGGTCTTATTATTATGACCGGCTGTTCCTTGGATGAATCCATTACGGATAATGGCGGCGGGGGCGGCGGCAGTGATTATAAACTCATCATTAATGAATATCTGGCCAGTAACGACGCCTGCTGTACGGATGAAAACGGCGAATATGACGACTGGTTCGAGATTTATAACTACGACTCTGTGGCCATAAACATTGCCGGGATGTATGTTTCCGACAGCAGAAATGACTATCAGAAATACCAGATTCCCAAAACCGATGCGGCAAAAACCACCGTTCAACCGGGCAGGTTTATCGTAATCTGGTGCGACGGACAGCCGGAACAGGGACCGCTGCATACCAATTTCAAACTTTCCAGCGGGGGAGAAGATATTTCTCTGGTCGAAGAAGACGGCAGAACCGTGATCGACGAACTGACCTACGGGCCGCAAACCACCGATGTGTCCGAAGGCCGTTTGCCGGACGGCAGCGATACATGGAAAAGCTTCACCACGCCCACGCCCGGCGCATCCAACAGCGGCGGCAGCAGCACTTTTCCGCCATCTATAAGCAGTATCACCATTGAACCCGATACGATCAATGCCGGCGACAATGTTACGATAACAGCCGAAGTTACCGATCAGGACGGCGATTTGAAAAGCGTGACGCTGACTTATTTTATCCAGGATTCTTCCGCCACGGATATGGCTATGACAGCCAATGGCGATATCTACTCCGCGATCGTCGGCCCATTTGATGACGGGACACGCGTATTCTTCTATATTACCGCTGATGACCAGGAAAACCATGTCACCAAATCCGATACCCTTTCTTTTGAAGTGGGCTATATACCTCCTGTTCTTTATATTAACGAATTCCTGGCCAGCAACGATAGCTGCTGTACCGATGAACACGGCGAGTATGACGACTGGATCGAAATTTACAACCCCGGGCCCGATGCTGTGGATATCGGCGGTATGTATATCAGCGACGATCTGACGGATGTAACGGCCTGGCAAATCCCCACTACGGCTCCCGATACCACCACAATCCCCGCCGGAGGCTTTTTGGTACTCTGGGCGGACAAACAGCCGGAACAGGGTGTTTTACATGTGAAGATCAAATTAAGCAGCGGAGGCGAAGACATCGTTTTAACCGCTCCCAACGGTACAACGGAGATCGACTCCTATACTTTTGACGCACAAACTACGGATGTATCGGAAGGACGCTACCCGGACGGCAGCGACACCTGGCAGTTCTTCAATACGCCAACCCCGGGAGCCAGTAACCAGTAATGTTTAGGATAATCGCTTTACGGATTTTCTTTGCAGCTTTCTTTTTACCACTGCAAAGCTGTAACCTATCGGACTCTGTGGAACAGCCGCAGAGTTCCGATTTAAAATTATTGAATACATACGACCTCAGTATCCCCGAGCCTTCCGGATTATCCCTAAACGCCGATCGGTCGGCGCTTTGGACGGTGAGCGATAATACAAACCGCATATACAGCGTCAGCCTGGAAGGCGAGCTTATCGATGAATTACGCTACGAGGGAAACGATCTGGAAGGCATTGTTTTTGATTCCTTACGGAACTGCCTGTGGCTGGCCGAAGAGCAGCTGCGCGAAGTGGTTCAGGTCGATCTGAATGGTAAAGAGCTTATTCGCTATTCCATTAATCTACCCGGCAGCGGGAACAGTGGGCTGGAAGGCATTTGTATGGATGACCTGCATAGTTTTTATCTTTTAAATGAAAAAAATCCGCGTTTGTGGGCAAAACTAAACAATGATTTCTCCACTTCCCTGCAAAAATCCATTGATGATGTGGATGATCTGTCCGGTATAACCTATGACGCGAATAGGAATATGTTTTGGATTGTCAGCGACCAGTCGCAGCTTCTGTTTTTGTGGGACCCGGTACAGGGAATGTTCGTAAGCTACGATTTGCCTTTTGAAAAAGCCGAAGGCGTGGCTTACGATCCCGATTTAAACAGGATGTATATCGTAAGCGATAAGACGGCTAAGCTCTATGTTTATGATCTTCCGAAGAATAATTAACATTTTATACCTTGTCTTAAGCGTCACAGTGCGGCATAGCTTAACCGGCTTCGACTATCCGTAACGAAAGCTAGCTAAAAGCGCTCACCATATTGCTAAATTTCTATGATTACCCAAATCCTTTTCACTTCCATATAGCGCTATTATTTTTTAAAATGCTTGACTTTTAGAATTTTATTACTATATTTATAGTAGTTCAACTACATCAATAGGCGATTGGCTATGAAAAAACCAAAACATTTAACCGCCCTGGAATGGGAAATTATGAACGTAATTTGGCAGTCTGACCGCTTTCCTGTTACGGTACGACAGGTGCTGGAAAGAGCCTATCCCGACGGTGAAAAGGCCTATACGACGGTTCAGACCATTATGAACAATCTGACAGAGAAGGGGCTGTTAGCCAGAGAAAAAATAGGGCCGGTAAATGTGTATAAACCCATACTTTCCGCCGGTACGGCCCAAAAAAGAGAAACCGACCGTTTTGTGGATAAGGTTTTCAACGGATCTTTTTTTAGTCTGGCCAACTTTTTACTGAGTTCCGGAAAATTAAGTCCGGATGAGCTGGATCAATTAAAAAACATACTGGAAAAAAACAAGAAAGGAAATTAAAATGATCAATTTCCTTAACAGCTCAGGCGATGTCTGGCTGCCATTTTTTCTGACCTTTCAGATACAAAACACTCTGTTTATTCTGCTTGTTCTGGCCATTCTGTATGTATTTGGAAATACGCGGGCACTTTTTAAAAAGCAAATCACCCTCATCGCACTGATCAAAACGCTCATCCCGCCGGTAATCAGTCTGCCTTTTATTGGCACTGTCGTTCGGTTGGATACCATCCCTCTTATAAAAGCGGATTTTCTGATCGATGTTATCGGAGGCGGAATCGCTGCGGAGAACGGCTTGCAAATATCCGGATTTTTCTTTTTGATATGGCTGTCCGGTGCGCTGCTGATCCTGTCACTGTTTGTGTATTCTTCCATAAAATTGCGGGCGGATAACCGAAAGGCGGAACGCTTTTATCCGACTAAAATGTCCCTTCCTGCGCGGATAAAAGTGTACAAAAATTCTAAAATAAAAAGTCCGTTGGTGTACGGCTGCGTTTCACCCAAAATTGTACTGCCGTTGAATTGGGAATCTTTTGATAAACGCATGCAGCATTCTATTTTGATTCACGAATTATGCCATATAAAAAACGGGGATTTATGGTTTAACGGGATTAAGCTGCTGAGTACGATAATACATTTCATCAACCCTTTGCATTGGGTTTTGCTCCATTATTTTGAAATGTATTCGGAGATGGCCTGCGACGACAGCGCCATAGAAAAATGCGCTTTAAACCGTGAGGAATACAACCGCCTGATTGTACAGTCGGCGGAGGCTTTAGCTTTGCCCTATTGGATTTCCCGAAGCCATTCACTTTCCCGCGCCTTCAAACTTCTTAAAAGAAGAATTTCATATCAAATCAATCAGAAGGAGGATTGTCTCATGAAGCACTCTCCGCTATTTCGTTCAGCGGTATTGGTTGTGCTGCTGCTGTCCGTAATTCCCCTTTCCTGGCAGTGCAGCAAAACCGATCAGTCACCGGAAAGAGCAACTTCATTGGAACCGGTTCCGGTCGAGAAACCGGCTATGGTGGATGAAAATGGTGTTTATGCTTTTTTCGCCGTGGATAAGAAACCGGCAATAAAAGAAAAAATTCAACCGGAATATCCGGACGAAGCCCGCCGGAAAGGGATAGAAGGTCTCGTCCTTTTGGTTGTAACGATTGATGAAAACGGACAGGTAATAAAAGCTGTTCCTCTGGAAGAAGTCCCCGTGAGAGATGACAAAGGAAGGATTGTGGAAATGAGAGCGGTGGACCGCCTTCCCGAGCTGGAACCGGCAGCCATTGCAGCGGCAGAAAAATGTACCTTTAAACCGGCGATGAAAGACGGTAAAGCGGTTAAGGTAAAAATGGCCGTTCCTTTTCGTTTTCGCTTGCATTAAAATTTCCGAAAACCCTCTTCTCACTGCACATAAGGGCGCAAATAAACCGGCGCCCTTCTTGTGCACTTTACCACATTTTAAATAATATTTTCTTTTCCATGATGCAAAAGCCTGCAAAATTGCGTATCTTTTTCCGTAAGCTAAAACATCAGATGCGGGAGCGGTTTTATGGTAACAACCTCTGTTCGAAGCGCTCTTTTTCTTTTCTTCGCTTTTTTCTTCTGCTTTCAGTCTGCTTTGGCCCAAAGCGATACGCTGGCCGTTATTATGGTAGATCAGCGTTTGTATGCTCTGCTTAAAGATGATATCGATCAATATGCGCAGTTGGCTGCCCAGCGGCGCGGTTTCGGCATATTTCTGGATAATACTGAAAATCTGGACGATTTCACTTACGATCAAATTCGCCGGCGCATTTTGGATTTTCGCAGCCGTTTTACGCAACTGGAAGGCGTGCTGGCCATCGGCAATATTAAGCTGCCTTCTTTTTACAAGGTGCGCGGCGACATTTTACACGTGCGATTGTATCCAGCCTATTACGAAGATTTCGATTTGAATCTATCCCGTTATTACCAGAGCGGCGCGGTTGACCCCTACTGTGTGAATGGCGACGACGGATTTTGCCAGGTGCTTTATGAAGACGGATATGCTGTGCCGGAACACGATTTTGACCTCATTAATTATTTCCCCACCACTCCGGACATCTGGACCTGTTATATGCCTGTTGGAAAAAGCGAAGAGAGCACATACCTGGATTTTGCCGCGCAATTACAGCCCTATTTTGAAAAACTGCTGTCCTTTTACAACGGTATATACATGCCGGAAAACAAAATGTATATGGTATCCAACGATTTGTACGGAGGCGACTACAATTTTTGGCAATTATACGGCGATGTACACAACGTCGATTTTTACGCCATGAATCCCAGCACCGATACAACCTGTATCGAAAGCGGACGTACCGCCGAGGAGTGCTATCAGCGTGCTCAACTGGAAAATTACCCTTCGCACGAAGCTTTTATGGAAGAATATAACTCACGCTACTGGATGGGCGAAGGCTGGCAGAAGGATTCCATTTATACGGCGCACATGCTGTCCGGTAATTACGAATTCGTGTTAGTCAATGTACACAGCTGGGAGCAGGAGGCGCTAATCAGTTCGGCCGAGGCCGACACCCTGCATAACGGCGGTATGATTATGATCGGTTTGGGCTGTTCCACGGCGGGATTCCGGCAGCCGGGTTCGCCATCCAACGTGGAAACCGCTACCTATCCCGAAGATAACATCTTGCTCAGCTATCTGTACGGAACGTCTCATTTTCTTGCGGCGCTGGGCGCCCCGTTTTACCGCGGACATGCCGGGCATTTCGAACAAATTATCGACGTTATGAAAAACGACGGGGAATATCTTGGCCGGGCCCACTGGCGACGGATGCGTTATCTTTACGAAAACGCCCAAAACGAAGTCAACTTAAAAGAGCAAATCAACGAAATGCTTTTAGGCGATCCTTTTCTTGATGCCCAGCCGCCTCTGGTTTCCGCTCTACCGCAAAAAAGCGGGCCGACGATATTAAAGGATGTTCTGCTGTTAAATAATTATCCCAATCCTTTTAACCCGCAAACGGTTATCCGTTACCGCTTGCCCGCGTTTAGTGCTGTAGAACTGACGGTTTATAATATTCTGGGGCAGAAAATAGCAACATTGGTGGATCGGCAGCAACAAGCGGGGGATTATTCGGTTCGTTTTGACGCCGCAGGTTTGCCGGCAGGCGTTTATATCTATCGTCTTAAAGCCGGTAAAATTTTACAACAGCGAAAAATGCTCCTGCTGCGCTAATGGCTGTCCGCATAGGCGGATAAATAGCGGCTTCTCACTCATCATCCTCTTTTTCGTTTTCATTTTCCATACGCTTAATCAGTTTAATAAGACCTGTTTCCACCACGCCGGCTATCAGGGTAAGCGGCAGAACAATAATTAGAAATAATTCCAGATATGCGCGGGCATCCGCCTGGGGTAAATCGGTCAGATGAATACCCAACGTTCTTAGATTGTACTGAATGGCGGCTGTGAACGTAATGAATACTGCAGGCAGTTCGAAAACGGACACCGGATTAATCAATGACAGATAATAAAACTGGCCATCCAGCTTCCGGTAAGTAATTAGTCCGATATTGATACCCGACCATACTGCAAAAACGAGGGGAAGAAAAGGAACCAACCCGGAAAGCAGATCAATGAACAGCGAAAAAAGATTTAGACAAAATAAAAACAGGAAAAGCATAAGAGAATTCCACTGTTCCGGCGACCATTTTTCCAGTTTGGATTCAATCCAAAGCGGGTAAATCATCAGGAATCGTATCTGTTTGTATTGAACGGTAGGGGCAAATACATATCCGGTCATTACCGCCAGAATACTAAATAAGAAAACCTGTATATGGATTAAGGTTACATGGGCGTAAATGAAATCAAGCATTTCTACCTTTCCGTTCAGTCGCCAGCCTGGTCAATTTCTGACCATCCTGTTACACCACCCAACGATCGTGCGGCCTTAACCGCATCGATAATACTGGCCTCAACGGCTTTGATTCCCATTGCGGTAAGCATATCGATATCGCATTCTACCTGCGGGTGTGCAATGGCAAATGCGGTATCTCCATCGTAACTGGTATGCGAGGGTTCTATTCGCCGGGCAATACCGAAATGAGCTTTATCGGCCAGTATATACGCTTGAAGTTTATTGATGCGGGCATTGGTCATCAATACCGTCAGCACCGTATTGTCGGCCAGGCCAACCTGCGGTTTATCCCGGTACACCAGAGGTCTGTTTTGGCCCGGAAAACCGCCCTGAGTATCCCGGGCGCCGGCAAGGATGGTCCCATCCACATCCAGTACGTCGCCGACAGCATTTACCACAGTCAGCGCTTCCAACCATAAATCGCCCTGTTCTAAGCGGGCCAGTCCGAGGCCGCCTTTCATGGCCTGTTCAATCCCGCTCCATTTGCCTACCGTAGCGCCCGTACCTGCGCCCACATTGCCATTGGCCGTGTTGTTTTCTTTAGCCGCCCGGATTGCCGCACGGGCGTTTTCCGCTTTGGGATACACGTTGGGGTCGCCAATATTTTTGTCAAAAATTACCGCTGCGGGAACTATCGGGACCACACCATAGTTGGTGAGATACCCGACGCCCTGTTCAGCCAGCGCTTCAACCACACCCTGCGCGGCGCCCAATCCGAAGGCGCTGCCTCCGGTGAGCAGTACCGCCGTTACGCCGGTAATTTTTTTCTCCGGTGAGAGCAAAGCCAGTTCTCTCGTTCCCGGAGCGCCGCCCCGAACGGAAGCTGAGGTAATGTTACTCTGCGGCGGTAGTATTACCGTGCATCCCGTAATACCTTCCGTATCGGTATAATGACCTATTTTAAAACCTGTTGGCATGTTTTCTTCCCGTGCTATGAACAGACTTCAAAATCTACAACAGGACGCGCTGTTTTAGCAAATTAATTTATATCGTTGGGATTACTTAACATTAAATAATCTACTTAATAAATTTAAAAATAAACCGATGTATGTAAGTAGATGAAATAAATGAAATTCCGAAAGATACGGATGCCGATTCAGAACGTTTGCAAAATATGGAAGTGGCCCAACTAATAGTTAAATATGAAAAAAATTTTAATTGTAGATGATGAAAACGATATCAGGGAACTGCTCAAGGATGTGCTCAAGTTAGGCGGTTTTGAGGTACTGGAGGCAGAGAACGGGCAAATCGGTTTGGAAAAATTTCGCAAGTACAAACCGGATGCCGCAATTATTGACCTGGAAATGCCGGTAATGAACGGTGTGCAATTAACCCAACACATTTTGGAAGAACGTCCGGATTTTCCCGTTTTAATCATCAGCGGATATCTTCATAAATATGCGGTTGATGACCTGAAAAAATTAAACGTGCGCGAGGTATTGGCCAAACCGATCGATATTACCCATGTTTTTAACGAAGTAAAGAAACTTTTTTCCTGATCCTTTCCATTTATCCATCGAATAATCCCTCTTCATTGTTGTTTCCAACAAAACAAATGCTTAATTTCATTTTTATTTGTATTTACTCATATTCGTTTTAAAACAGAATGATTATTTTTTATCATTTTAAGAGCTTTTGCGGTGTCAAATTCAAGGCTTTATGGTATCGATATTTAAAAATAAACTTTTTCGTATGGGAGTAAAAAATGAACCGCATGGATAATATTCTCAGACCGCGTTCCATTGCCGTAATCGGAGCCTCCCGTAAAGAAGGCTCACTGGGCAGCATGTTTTTACAGGCTGTTTTAAATATGAATTTTAAAGGAAAGATTTATCCCATTAATCCGAAAGCGGATGAAATTATGGGCCTGAAAACCTACCCGGATTTACAAAGCCTGCCCGCTAAACCCGATTTAGCCGTGATTTTACTTTCTTACAATTATGTTCCGGAAAGTCTAAAGGAAGCGGGTGAAGCAGGCATCCGCGATGTGATTGTTATCAGCGCCGGGTTCAAGGAAATTGGCGGTGAGGGTATTGTCCGCGAACAACAATTGGTAGAATTAGCGAAAAAATATGGAATGAATCTACTCGGCCCGAACTGTATGGGCGTGTTCAATACCGATCCGGCCGTATCATTTAACGGCACCTTCTCGCCCACTCTGCCCAATCCTGGTCACGTAGCCTATGTTTCGCAGAGCGGAGCGCTGGGGGTGGCTATACTGGAGCTGGCCGCCAAAACCGATTTGGGCTTTTCGGTGTTCGTGAGCACCGGCAACAAAGCCGATATCAGCGACAGCGATACATTGGAATTTTTATACGAAGACAGTAACACCAGCGTAATCACCATGTATCTGGAGAACATCAGCAAGCCGGATCAATTTCGTAAAATCAGTTCAAAAATTGCCGCCATCAAACCGATCCTTGCTTTAAAGGCGGGTCGCACGGAAAGCGGTTTTCGGGCGGCTTCCTCTCATACCGGCGCTCTGGCCAATCCGGAGTATATCATCGACGGATACCTGAAGCAATGCGGTATCATCCGTAAAGATAATCTGGAGGAATTGTTTGACGCGGCACGCGCTCTGGCCGCCCAGCCTTTACCGGAAGGCCCGCGGGTTGCCATTGTTACCAATGCCGGCGGCCCGGGCATCTTAGCCAGCGACGCTGTGGATCGTTTCGGTTTGCAGTTGGCCGAAATAAGCGAGGCCACCGTTAAAAAACTGCAATCCGTTTTACCGGAAGAAGCCTCGGCGGCCAATCCGGTGGATATGATTGCCAGCGCCAACCACGAGACCTATCGCGACGTTCTGGAAATTGTTTTGGCCGACCCCAATGTGGACAGCGTTGTTCTGATCATAGTAAAACCGCCCGTAAATACAACGCCAAAGCAGATCATTGAAAGCCTGGACTCCATTGTACACAATTGCAGCAAAACCATCATCCCGGTGCTGATGGCGCAAAGAGATGAGAACGCCGGCCTGAAAAAATTCAAAGAGCTGCATTTACCGGTGTATTCCTACCCGGAAGCGGCGGTTAAGGCTCTGGCCACCATGTGGCAATATCAGCAAATTCAACAGCGTTTTCGTAAATCGGAAGCCGTTGTGGTTACGCCGCGCAGCGACGATCTGCTGGAAACCGGAAGCGGTGAGGAAAACAAACAGGCGCCCCTGGAAAACCTGGAAGATTTATTGCATCAATATGATATCAAAACGGTGCCTTCGATCATAACCGATTCATTGGAAGAAATACTTCGCTTTAAAGATCAACACGATAAAATTGTCCTCAAAATCGCTAATGAGCAGATTATTCATAAAACGGAAGCGGGGTTGGTAAATCTGAATCTGGAAAGCGACAGCGCCGTTCGGGAAGCATTTACGGATATTCATACTAAAGCGGCGCGTTTATTGCCCGATGGTATAGCTCCGAAATTTCTGGCCCAAAAGCAGCTTGCCCGCGGTATTGAGCTGGTGTTGGGCGGAAAACGGGATGTCCTGTTCGGACCGGTAATCATGGTGGGTATCGGCGGTATTTTTATTGAAGTTCTTAAAGATGTGGCCTTTCGGATTGCTCCGGTAAACGCCTACGAGGCGCGGGAGATGATCGGTGAACTGCGCTCGCAGGCGCTGCTTAATGGTTTTCGCGGCAACCCGGAGGTGGATCGCGACGCTTTTGCTTACGCCATTCAGCGTTTCAGCCTGCTTTTCGCGGAACATCCGGAAATTGCCGAAATGGATTTAAATCCGCTCATCTGGTCGCCGGCTGAGCAGGCTTTGGTGGCCGTTGATGTGCGGGCTACCCTGCTTAAATCATCCAGGCCGGAATAGCTGAGTTTGCTGCCGTAAGAGGAAGAAGACGATCGCCGGAAGAAAACGCGGCCTAAAAAGAGCGGGGGCCTCGCGGGCCAGACTTTGTACGATAGGATCATCCAAATTCACATAGGCTCGTCCGCTTTCCTTCATCTTCTGTAACAGAGTGGTTTTACCCACCTGTCTGGCTCCGGTAAGCAACAACACCGGAAAATGTTCCGTGGCGTGAACAATAAATTGCTCTAAGGTTCTTTTGACATACATGTTAAACCCCGGCTATTTTAGAATCGTATTTTAATTTAGCCGAAAAAAACGAACGTTAATACTATCCCCTCTTACAAACATTTGACCGTCTTGTTCTTTGTT
>DRQG01000025.1 GCA_011369465.1 Caldithrix abyssi | reverse complement strand
GCCCGCATCCAAAATATATGCCATCCTGAATAAATTGATTTCCAAAGAGCTGGTGCAGGTGATCGATTCCGAGCCCAAAAAATACATTCCCCAGCCGCCGCAGGAGATTCTTTCGCGTATGAAAGGCGATTTTCTGCAAACCGTGGAAACCCTGCAGGAAAAGCTGGAGAATCTATATGTTCAGGAAACCGCCGCAAATAATCATATTTTTAACCTTTCCGGCCGGGATCTAATCATTCGCAAGGTGCTGGACTTTATCGCTTATGCGCAAAAAAGCCTGTGGCTTTCCGTATGGGACGAAGAGGTGGATGAAATCGCCCCGGCATTGCGTCAGGCTCATAAGCGGGGGGTGGATATACATATTGTCCATTTCGGTAAAAAACTACTGAACCTTGGCGCGGAATACCGGCACGGCCGTGAGCATCAAATCCGTGTGCAGCGGGGCGGCCGGCGCATCGCTTTGATTGCCGATGATCAGAAGGTCATTCTCGGCCATTTTCTGGAAGACGGCTCCAGCAACGCTGCCTGGACAACCAACAAGGGCCTGGTGCTGCTGGCCAAAGATTATGTCATACACGATATCTACACCATCCGCTTTGCGGAGAAGTTTGGGGAAGAGGCGGAGGATATATTTAATGTAGTGTGAAAGTGGTTGAGTTACTAAGTTATAGAGTTATTAAGTTATTGAGTTATTAAGTTGTTAAGTTATTAAGTTGTTGAGTTATTGAGTTATTTGGTATTTACTGGCTTATTTGAATAAAAGTAATGTTATGTGGAGTATTTATGGGATTTAAAAGTTTCGAAGAATTGCAAGTCTGGAAAGAGGCAAGAAATTTCAGAATCCAGATTACGATGCTTAGCAAGTCATTTCCTGCTCAAGAAAAATATGCCTTATCCAGCCAGATAATTCGTTCCGCACGGTCGATCACATCCAATATTGCCGAAGGGTTTGGTAGATTCCATCATAAAGAAAATATTCAATTTTGTCGAATGGCCCGCGGTTCACTATTTGAAACTCTTGACCATCTCATTTGCGCGCGCGATGAAGGATATATTTCTGAAGAAAAGTTCACAGAATTAAAAAAACAATATGACGAGATTCTCAAGCTGCTAAACGGCTATATATCTTATTTAAAAAAATTGAGAAATAAAGATGATTAACAGATAGATGACAAAACTCTGAAAGGCTGAGTGCCTAATAACTCAATAACTTAACAACTCAATAACTTCTACAAAGTTAAACAAAACTATCGGAGAACAACATGTCCGACCTACACTGGAAAACCGCTGTAACCAAAGTGGAACCCAACAAACTGACAATACGCGGTTACGAACTGGATAAGCTGATGGGCAAAGTGAGTTACGCCCAGATGGTTTATCTGCTATTTAAAGGCGAAATGCCCTCCGAGAATATCGGCAAGATGATTGAAGCCATTCTGGTTTCGTCCGTGGATCACGGCACCACGCCGCCCTCGGTGCTCAGCGCCATCACGGTGGCTTCCACCGGAGCGCCGCTCAATGCAGCGGTAGCGGCAGGCATCCTGTCCATATCCAAATTTCACGGCGGCGCTATCGAAGACTGTATGCGCATTTTGCACCAGGGTATGGAAATCGTGCGCGGCGAAAACAAATCGATGGAAGAAGCGGCAAAACAGGTTATCAACGACTACCGCTCCATCAAAAAACGGCTGTCCGGATTCGGCCATCGCGTGCACACCAACGACCCGCGCACCCATCGCCTGTTTGCCCTGGCTGATGAACTGGGCGTTGCCGGCGATTACGTTAAACTGGCCAACACTTTTGTAGCCATGCTCAAGGAAACCACAGGTAAAAATTTGCCGCTCAACGTGGATGGCGCCATCGCCGCACTGTTGTGCGAAATGGATTTCGATCCCGTTTTGGCCAACGCCTTTTTTATGATCGCCCGCGTGCCGGGTTTGGTGGCGCATATTTACGAGGAAAAGACCCGCTACAAACCTATGCGTAAAATTCACCCGACGGATGTGGAGTATGACGGGCCGGAGAATAGAAGTTTTGAATAAACAATAAGTTTTTTGTTGTACTCGGAACTGGGAACTTGGAGATTTGTTTTTACAGTTCCCAGTTCCTAATTCCCAATTTGAAATAAAACTTTAGATATAAAAATTGAAAGGAATGTCTATGCGTGAACAGGTTCTCGAACTGCTTCCTGAGATAAATGAAATTCAGGACGCCGAACTGAAGGAAAAGGTGATCGCCTGCTGGGAAGAGGCCATTGCCTACCGCAACTGGACTAACGAAGAGTTGCAGTCCATCCCTTTTACCCTGCTGGCGGAAAACGTGCAGATTAAATTCATCGAACACGTGCGTACCTGCTGCCGGATGGGGATTGCCTGCGACAAAGTGCTTACCGAGGCTTATGGCGAACGCAAAACGCCCATTAACCGCGATTATCTGATCGCCGGTTCGCTGCTGGCCGATGTGGGTAAACTGCTGGAATACGAGAAAAAAGAAGACGGTACGATCTTTAAAAGCGATTACGGCAAACATATCCGTCATCCTTTCAGCGGTGTGGGGCTGGCCTTTAAACACGGTTTGCCTTCGGAAGTGATGCATATTATCGCCACCCATTCCAAAGAAGGCGCCGGCGAAAAACGCTCGCCCGAGTCCATTATTTTTCATCACGTGGATTTTATTGATTTTGAATTGGTTAAATAAGACGGCCACCGAAATCACTGAATAGCACCGAAAAAATTCGGAACTGGGAATTGGGAACTGGGAACTAAAGACATTTTCAATTTGGGAATTTAGTTATGTTTAAAGAGCTTAGTGAAATTGAGGTTTATACAATCGCTGAAAGTTTTTCTAACGATATTTGGCAGCTTGTGATAAAATGGGATACGTTTAGCAAAGATACCGTTGGGAAACAGCTCGTTAGAGCAGCAGATTCTATCTCTGCAAATATTGCCGAAAGCCATGGCCGATTTCATTATAGAGACAAGAGTAAATTCGGTTATTATGCTCGCGGCTCATATGAAGAAACGAAAAGTTGGTTACGGAAGGCCATAAAACGAAATCTGTTTACAAAAGATCAAAGCAAGGATTTAATCGCCAAACTTGAAGCAATTGGTCCTAGATTAAATGCCTTGATAAATTCTTATAAACAAAGTTAATGTCGACAAAATCATAAGTTCCCAATTCCCAGTTCCCAGTTCCTAATAAACTACGAATTAATTAATCATATAAAGGGAGAATAAAATGTCAAAACGAACAATAGTTGCATTGCCCGGTGACGGCATTGGTAGAACGGTTTTGGATGAAGCCATCCGTGTGTTGGATGCGGCCGGATTTGAGGCCGATTATGTGGAAGGAGATATCGGCTGGGAATTCTGGCGCAGGGAAGGCAATCCTTTGCCGCAGCGCACCATCGACCTTTTGGAGAAACATAAAATTGCCCTGTTCGGCGCTATCACATCCAAACCCAAAGACGAAGCTTTCGAGGAACTGGCTCCCGAGCTTAAAGAGAAGGGGTTGGTTTATTCCAGTCCCATCGTCTGTCTGCGCCAGCACTTTAATCTGGATATTTGTCTGCGCCCCTGCCGTACTTACAAAGGCAATCCGCTAAACTTTATCCGTCGCGGACCCAACGGCGACGTGGAAGAGCCGCAGGTGGATGTGGCCATTTTTCGTCAGAATACCGAAGGCTTATACGGCGGCGTGGAATGGAGCGATCCCCCGCAGCAGGTGTACGACGCCTTCTTGACCCATCCTAAATTTAAGAAGAATTTCGGTAGCGTACCCAAAGAAGACATTTCCATATCGACCCGTATTTTTACCAAGCGCGCCACGGAACGCATCCTGCGCGCAGCTTTCGATCATGCCCGCAAATACGGTTACAAATCGGTTACGGTTTGCGAAAAACCCAACGTCATCCGCGAAACCTCGGGCATGATGTACAAAATGGCCCGGCAAATCCAACAGGCCGACTACAGCGATATCGAATTGTGGAACACCAATATCGACGCGCAGATGATGTGGCTGACCAAGAATCCCGAAGACTACGGCGTCATTGTGGCCGGCAATATGTTCGGCGATATCGTTTCCGACGCTTTTGCCGGGCTCATCGGCGGACTGGGTTTTGCCTGCAGCGCTCAATACAACCCCGATACGGGCATCGGCGTTTTCGAACCGACCCACGGCAGCGCGCCCAAATACGCCGATTACAAAGTATCCATCGTAAATCCCATCGCTATGATCGAATCGGCTTGCATGATGCTGGACTTTATTGAAGAACACGACACGGCCAAACGCATCCGCAAGGCCATAGCCGAAGTTGTTGCCGAGGGCAAGGTGCGCACGTATGATATGGCCAAAATGTCCGGCCGGCCCGACGTGATCGAAAAAGGCGCCGCTTCCACACAACAGATGACCGATGCGATTATTGCGAAATTATAAGGGGTTATCCGTTTGCAGATTTCAAGTTAGAATGAGCAATTAGGAACTGGGAACTCGGAATTATCACTGAAGGATTTTGTAAATATTTTTGCGAATTGCTCAGTTCCCAGTTCCCAATTCCCAGTTACACTAAACGTTATACTATGAGGTAATTATATGTTCGAAAAATCCATTTCCCGACAGATAGCAGAATTTGCCGTCGGTTTAAAATATGAAGATTTACCGGAAGACGTGGTTTTTGCCGTAAAACGTTTTCTCTACGATTCCATTGGCTGCGCCTATGGCAGCATGAAAACCCACGATGTGAACGCTATGCGTGAATTGTACAACGAAATGGGCGGCACCGCGGAATCCACCGTAATCGGTTTTGGCGACCGGCTGCCCGCGGTCAGTACCGCTCTGATTAACTCGCTGATGATCCGCGCGCTGGACTTCAATGATATCTATTGGAAAGACGACCCCAGCCATCCCAGCGATCTCATTCCGGCGGCTCTGTCCGTAGCGGAAAAAGTGAATGCTTCCATGAAGGACGTCATTGTAGCCATTGTTTTGGCTTACGAATTTGAGCAGCGCATGTGTCTGTTTGCCAAGCCCGGTGTGCGCGAACGCAAATGGCACCATGCCACCCTCACTCAGTTCGTCTCGCCCATCGTGGCCGGCAAAATTTTGGGTTTAACCGTGGATCAAATGGTGAACGCCATCGGCATCAACGGCTCGCACAACCACACCATCGGCTGTCCCACGGCCGGTAAACTGACTATGATGAAAAATACCGTCGATCCTATGGCGGTGCAATCGGGGGTTTTTGCCGCCTTGTTGGCACAGAAAGGTTACACCGGCACGGAAAAAGTGTTTGAAGGCAAAGAGGGTTTTATGGACGCCTTTATCGGCTGGGACGCAAAAGAAGAAAAGCCCAAACCGACCGAAATGGAAGGACGGGACGGCGTTTCATCCTGGTCGTGGGATGTGGACGCGCTGGTGGGCAATTTGGGTAAAAATTACAAGATTCTGGAATGCGGTATGAAAGCCTTCCCCACCGAAGCGCTGACACACACGCATATTTCCTGTATGTTAAATGTAATGCGCAACAATAATCTTCATTATAAGGATATAAAAGAAGTGAAGGTAACCGCCTTTGCTCAGGCGTACGATATCCTGTTTGATCCGGCCAAGTATCGTCCCGAGTCCCGCGAAACCGCCGACCATTCTTTGCCTTACTGCCTGGCCGTGGCTATGGTGGATCAGAAAATTACCACACAATCCTTTTCCGAAGAAAAACTGAAAGACCCGGCCATTTATGAAGTTATCGACAAAATAAAAGGCGAACCGTCGCTGGAATTCGAGAAGATGTTCCCGGCCAAACAGCCTTCAAAGGTAGTGGTTACCACCAATGACGGAAAAACCTATGAAGAGTATATGGAGTTTCCCAAGGGTGACCCCCGCGAACCGATGACCATGGAAGACCTGGAAAACAAATTCAGCGGTTTGGCGGAAGAGGCGCTAAGTGCGGAACGTCAGGCAGAAGTAAAGGATTTAATTTTTAATTGCGAAACGGTTTCGGCCCGGGATTTTATGTCCGGGTTAACTGTTTAGTAACAAGCCTATTCACTGTAAACCGGTTCCTGTGGTTATGCCGGAACCGGTTTTTTATTTCGAACTTTTATGGCAACCCCATCAAGGGCGAACAAAATAGATTTCGAAAAGCCTTCCCTACGGTTTACACAAAATCATTTCCTTTTTATTTGGAGGAGTTAAAAGCGACCAGTTTTTGCCAATTGATTACTCCGTCGTCGCAAAAATCATTTGCAAACTGCAGGGTGAACTTGTTTATTTTGGCGTAGGCCAGTTTAAGATACAATATATTTAGGTTCTATGTCTGATATCGTGGGTGTTTGTG
>DRQG01000024.1 GCA_011369465.1 Caldithrix abyssi | reverse complement strand
TGGATTGTGAGCGTCAATGTACCAGGGAATTATCATTAGTGAAGATACAACCATTTTAAAAGAATGTCGTGAAATAATCGATGCGGTCGGGGATATCCGGATTAATACTTATAATGCGTTAGGCTCATTTCATTTAAATGAGAATGCGCAAAATTTACTTTTCATTATCTTAACTCAAATTGATCAGGAAAACTTCACTCTGCTTGCTTCAATGGAAAAAACAATGCCGGATGTCACGACCATTCTTTACAACCATTCTTTGAATCTTTCCAATTTAAATCAATTAAATTATTTATCATCCGTTTATTTCGTAGTTGGCGAGAACCGGCAAAAAACATTAAAAGAAACCGTTGAAAAACTGAAAAAAAACTATTGGCGGACAATTCCTTTCGATCAGTTTGGAATCCGTTTTGAACAGCTTTCACCGCGCATACAGAAGGCGCTGAAATTTGTGGAAACGGCGGATATCGGTAAATGTAATATAACAGGAATTGCCGATTATTTGAACATCAGTCCCGGGTATTTTAGCCAGGAATTCAAACGCGAAACCGGACAGCCGTTCCGTTCATTTATGCAAAAAGTATTGGCTTATTACGAAGATTTAATATTAAAAAAAGCAAATATACCCGCTCACCAAATATCTCAGATGCTAGGATACAGCGAATTATCCAGCTTTAGCCGCTCCTTCAAAAAAAGAAAAGGAATTTCTTTAACAAAATATAAAAAAATGGTGAAAATGTAACAAAACTCCCCTATATTTGTTTCAAAACATTCCAAATATTTTACTAAACATTTGGTGCTATCTTACCGATGATGAAGCGTAGTCAATTTAAGGAGACCGTATGAGCAACGCCAGACATATTCTAGTTGTAGATGATGAGGAAGAAGTACGCGAAACACTAAGGAATGTGTTAAAAAGCCTGGACTACATCCCGTATACCGCTTCCAGCGGGGCCGAGGCTCTGGAAATACTGAAAGAGCAGCCCATCGATGTGGTTCTTTCGGATTTATATATGCCGGAAATGGACGGAATCGAATTATTGAAAAAGGTGAAGTCTCAGGACAATAAGGTCGTCTTTTTAATGATTACTGCCCATCCAACGATCGAAACCGCAGTGGAAGCTATTAAAAAAGGCGCTTACGATTATCTTACCAAACCGTTTCATATTGAAGAAGTCCGCTTAAAGATCAATAGGGCTTTGGAAAAGAAAGGCTTGACCAGCTCGCTAAAAACGGCCAACGGCATCATTTGGGCATTGCTGATTTCCATACCTTTATGGTTGGTTTTGGGGATTATCCTTGCCTCTCTGCTTTTTGATTAACCAGGCATTATTAAAATGGATTTATTTAAGGGAGACGCGTCTCCCTTTTTTTATTGCCGAAACACCCGGAGTATGAACAATGGCAGTAAAAGTAGTCAACGGTACGATCCCGGTACAAAGCAAAGGGTTTAATGATATCATTGATATCACTATCTTTGTCCGGGAATTTGTAGAAAAAGAAAAACTGGTGAACGGTCAGCTTTTGGTGTTTATAAACGGTTCTACCGCAGCGATCAGTACCATCGAGTATGAACCGGGATTGCTGCAGGACCTACCGGCCATGCTGGAAAAAATAGCGCCAATGCACCAGCGTTACCGCCATGACGACACCTGGCACGACGGTAACGGATACGCCCACTTGCGTTCCACGCTTATCGGTCCATCCTTCACCGTACCGGTGGCCGAAGGCCGTTTGGTGCTCGGCACCTGGCAGCAGATCATATTAATAGATTTCGATAACAGCCCGCGCCACCGTTCCGTCTTTTTGCAGTTTGTAGGAGAAACCGCTTCATCTTGAGGGATGCTACCGCGTTTGAATAGTGTTTTCAAACCACTCGGACATGTGGGAACGGACCATTTGCACCAGGCAAATCTGCGCGGTAAACGGCGTGGGGTTCTGCATGGCGTTTTCGTACAAATTAATCAGGGCGTTGCTGTACTTGTCCAGATAGATGGAATCGATTTGCGTGGGGTCGCCCAGCACAATCAGTTTGGAATCCTCGCCCAGGCGGGTGCCCAGCGTGCGCATTTGGAACGGGTTGGCGTTTTGCGCTTCATCGAAGATGACAAAGGAATTGGCCATATCCGTACCGCGAATATCGGCCAGGTTGAGCAGTTCGATTACTCCGGAATCCAACAGTTTTTTATAGCCCTCTTCCGAATCCAGACCGGTGGTGAACTGGCGCAGTTTGTCCACGAAGGGACGCATTTTGGGTATAAGTTTCCGTTTGAGAGAGCCGGGCAAAAAGCCGATATCTTCGCCAAGACGGCTTTTGGTGATGAGCGGTTTGATCAGTTTTATGGAATCGTATTTGCGTTCTTTAAATACTTTTTCCAGGGCGGCAGCCATGGCGATGTGCGTTTTCCCCGTGCCGGCCTTGCCGATAATGATCTGGATTTTAATATCGTCATCCAGAGCCTGCTGCATACAAACCGCCTGTTCGAAATTGTATGTGTATTGGGTTTCGTCCAATACTTTGGGCGGCATGTCCAGAATTTTGGTCGAATAGTAATCAAAGTATTTCAGCCGATCGCCTTTTCGCATACCCAACCCGAAAAACTTCCCGCCGGAATCGAGCAAAACCACGCCTTCGTTTTCGCCCAGCCGCCATTTTTTACGATAGGGCACTTCCCAGTTTACCGAATTTTTCGATACGAAAAGCTGGTTGATTTCCTCTTCTTCCAGAGCGATCTCTTTTAGCGGCTGAAAAAAACTGGCCAGATATTCTTCGGAAATTTTATCGTGCAGATAGTCCTGGTTTTCAATATACAGAGCGCTGCTTTTAATGCGCATATTGCGGTCCTTGCTGACCATAATAAAGCGGCGGTGCGGGAAGGCCTCCTGCAAGCCCATAATCTGAGCCAGTATGGCGTTATCTTTGTAGCTCATGGAAAGTTCCGGAGGAAAATGGGAAGAAATGTAACCCTTACAGAAAAACAGCAGCCCGTCTTTGCCGTTGGGGATAAGAATCCCCTGAGACATATCCTCCGTGCGCAGGATGAGCTGCTCCAGCTTATGGGAAATTTCCCGGGCGTTTACGCCGATCTGAGGGTCTTTTTTAATATTATCGACTTCATCCATCACCAAAAAGGGAATCAGCACAATATGTTCTTCAAAACGGAAAATGGAAGAGGGATCATGCAAAAGGACGTTGGTGTCCAGCACGTACACATGACGATTGTCTTTTTGTTTGAGTATTTTTTCCATTGAGATTCTCGGTTGTTTGATCTTATTTATCGAGATAAATGATGAAAACTTGATGTTAACCGTTAGTGCGATTCCATCATTGAGGAGTTGGGATACTTCATACTTGTCCAAAATAGAAATTAAAACACTATCCTGCTTGCCGAAAATGCCAACTCACCCCCTTTAATTCCCCCTCTCTTTCGAAAAGAGAGGGGGACCAAGGGGGAGAGTTGGCGGATGGGCAGATTTGAAAATGAAAATAATTATTGTTGTAACTCCTTATAAAACAATGCCTATTTTTATCAAGATAAATTATTTTGGACAGTAATGGGGATGCTTGTAATATAAGTTACCCTACACATTAAACCGAATACTCAGTATATCCCCGTCCTTTACAATATATTCCTTGCCCTCCAGACGCAGCAGACCTTTTTCCTTGCAGGCATTCCAGCTTCCTACGGCCATCAGGTCGTCATAGTGTACGGTTTCGGCGCGGATAAAGCCTTTTTCCATATCCGAGTGAATTACGCCGGCCGCTTTTTGAGCGTTGGTGCCGCGGCGGATTGTCCACGAACGGCACTCGTCTTCGCCCACGGTGAAAAAGGAAATCAAACCCAGCAGTTCATAAGAAGAGCGGATCAGTTTGTGCAGAGCCGGTTCTTTGATGCCCAGATCGTCCATAAAAATACGGGCGTCCTCTTCGCCCAATTCGGAAATTTCCTTTTCGATTTCCGCGCTGAGGGAGGTAATGGCGCAGCCGGGCGGAACGGCCTCCTCAAGGCTTTTTTCAATCCCGGCGGCCTCGGCAATCCGGTCTTCACCGATATTGATAACAAACAATATGGGTTTGAGGGTGATGAACTGGTATCCTTTGATAAGCGCCGCCTCGTTGTCGCTTAAATCCAGTTCGCGGAGGGCTTTTTCCGCTTCCAATTGATCTTTAAATCGTTTGAGCAAGTCCAGCTCGCGTTTTTCTTTTTCGTCTTTGGTTTTCATAACCAATTTTTCCAGCTTCTCGACCCGCTTTTCCACAATCATTAAATCGCTCAATAAAAATTCGCCGTTAATAAAGGCGATATCCGCCGCCGGATCGATACGGTCGAGCGGATGGGGATAGAATTCGTTTTCAAAATTGCGGACGACCACCATAAGGGCGTCGGTGTTTTTTAAATTGGTTAAGAATTGGGCGGGCAGCCCCTGTGCGGCGCTTTCGCCTTCCAGTCCGGCCACTTTTACATACTCGATGGTGGCGTGTACCGTTTTTTTGGGATTAAACAGGGCGGTGAGTTTATCCAGCCGTTCATCCGGAACTTTTACAATACCCCGTTCAGCGGTTTGCCGCCCGCCTGCCGAATCGGCGCTTTTGTGTTTTAACAGAGTAGAAAATATCGTGGACTTGCCCGCATACGGCAGTCCGACAATTCCGATTTGCATAGGCGCTCCTTTGTATTATCTTATTTGCCGTCAATTTACGAAAATAATGATTGGCAAAAAAATGAATAAAAGTATATATTCCGCTATCGAATCAATTATTTTTACAGAATGGAAGCTACAGGGGAGAGCAATGATTAAAAAACTACTGATTGTACTATTGATGATTCCTATGCTGGTTTCGGCCGCCAGTTCTTCATCGTCATTCGGGTTGGGCATCATCTTAGGCGAACCCACGGGCATCAGCTTTAAAAAATGGTTAACTATGGACAGCGCAATTGACGGCGCTGCGGCCTGGTCGTTTGTGGGCGACGCGGCTTTGCGACTGCATGCCGATTATCTTCTGCATACCAGCTCATTGGACAATCTTTCCCACGAGGGCGTGCTGTTCTATTACGGTATCGGAATAAAGGTCAAATTTGCGGCACAAAGCCAGGTGGGCGGTCGCATCCCCCTGGGTATTACGTACGAATTTCCAAAAGCCCCGCTGGATGCTTTTTTTGAAATTGTACCCGGTCTGGAATTGATTCCGGCTACCAAATTTACCCTGGCTGGCGCAATCGGTATGCGTTATTATTTTTAATTCGGGTTTGGAATGAAACTACTACTCATCGGAATAGGCGGATTTATCGGCGCGGTGCTGCGTTATCTTGTCTCCGGTTGGGCGCATCAGCTGTTCGGCGAGCAGTTTCCCTACGGGACGCTGGCGGTGAATGTATTGGGCAGTTTTATACTTGGGTTGTTCCTGTATCTGGGGGAATACCGCCTGATGATTGCTCCGCAATACCGTCAATTGGCGGCGATCGGCATACTGGGCGCCTTTACCACATTTTCCACTTTTTCATACGAAACACTGGCCTTGTTGCAGGAAAGCCTGTTTCGTCAGGCCGTATTAAATGTGGCGCTTAATTTTGGATTGGGGTTGCTGGCGGTCTGGGGAGGCATGATCGCGGCGAAATCGATTTGATTTCAAAAAATATGAAATTTTTAAAAATAAATAGGAATCCCGTCATCGCATCCAATTTTACAAGGATACATCATGAAAATTGAAGGCATCGGAAAGCTGCTGCGTATTTACATCGGCGAACAGGACCGCTACCACGGGGAGGCTTTACACCATGTAATTGTTAAAAAGGCCAAAGAAATGGGGCTGGCCGGGTGTACGGTTATTCGCGGTGTAGAGGGGTTTGGCATCGCATCACGCATGATTCATAAAGCTTCTATCCTGCGTCTTTCCGAAGATATGCCTGTCTTGATAGAAATTGCCGATAATGAGCAGCGTATCCGGGAAGCCATAGAAGCCTTTGAAGCTATTTTTGATGAAACGGATGCGGGTGTATTGATGACACTGGAACAGGTGGAAATCCTGCGCTATCGAAAGTGAAGCAGAAAGGGAATATTGAATTGATGAATTAATGGATTGATGGCGTGGTGCGGTGTTGGAATACCGGCATAATGATAATGCGCAAAGATATATTCCATTACTCCAATACTCCAACACTCCATCATTCCGCTGTCCATCAACCCAAAGCGTATTTTTATGAAAGAACAATCAGAACCCCTGTATATTTATGGCCGGCAGCCGGTTATCGAGGCGCTGCGTTCCGGGCATCCCGTGTACAAGCTGTGGATGGCGGCGGGCCTTTCCGGTTCGGGCGTGGGGCCGATTAAAAAACTGGCCGAAGGGCGGGGCATCCGCGTTCAGACGGTGCATAAAAATCAACTGCAAAAATTTGTGGGCGCCGTTGTGCATCAGGGTGTGGCCGCCTCCGTACCTCCGCCGCAGTTTTTGGCTGACGCTGAAGTGGATGCGATCCTGAATGCAAAAAAGAATCCCCTTATTCTTGTGCTGGATCAAATACAGGACCCGCATAATCTGGGTGCCATTATCCGCACGGCGGAAATCAGCGGTACGGATCTGATTGCATTTGCCGAAAAAGGCACCGCCAAACTGAACGCCACGGTGGTAAAAACATCGGCCGGCGCGGTTTTTTATCAGAAATTTTATCAGGCCTCGCATATCCTTTCCATACTGGATAAACTCAATGAGCGCGGCATACAAACCCTGGCTCTGGCCCCGGGCGCGGAAACGCTTATGTATGATGCGCCGCTGAAGCAGGGCGTGGCGCTGGTGATCGGCAGTGAGGGTAGGGGACTGCGTAAGAATGTAGAAAGGCAATGCAGCGGTAGAATTGCCATCCCGCAATTTGGCCGGGTCAATTCACTTAATGCTTCCGTGGCCACCGCTATTGTGTTGTTTGAAGCGCTGAGACAGAGAAAAAAACAGGATTAACAAGGCGGCCTTGAGACCGCTTTTTTTGTTGAACCACAGAGCACCCAGAGGACACAGAGGTTTATTATTCTTAATTTTTCATTCTTAATTCTTAATTCATTTTCCGTGCCTGTGTGCCTTTGCCCCTGTTTACCTTTGTCGTCAGGGCGCAAGATGAATCTTGCGGTACTTTGTGCCTCTTCGTCACCGACTATCTAAAAAATAAAATTCTGCTTGCTTTCGTAAAAGAAAAGATGTAATATATGTCTGTCAAATAGTTGTACCTGTTTTTCTTGCCTTGAGTTTTTTAAGTAGAAGGCTTTAAAAACAATTAGCTGTAGATTTAAGAAACTCGCTGAGAATGGTGCAAAAAATGGCTGTTCAAAGCGTTTTTTTGTTTACAGCAGGCGGAGAACACGCGGTACGTAACACCCACGTTTTTATGTAAGGATGTTTATTATGGAAACAGGAACTGTCAAGTGGTTTAACAATTCCAAAGGCTATGGATTTATTTCCAGAGAACAAGGCGACGACGTTTTCGTCCATTACCGTTCCATTGAGGGCGAAGGCTACAGAACGCTGGAAGAAGGCGATCGCGTCGAATTTGAAGTAGCGGAAGGCCCCAAAGGCTTGCAGGCCAACAAAGTGAAAAGAATCTGACTTTAATACCCTTCTGTCTAACCCCGGTCATTGTGATCGGGGTTTTTTATTTTGACCCGTTTATGACTCCCCGATTTTCTTGCAAACAAAATATGGTTTTAGTAAATTTTCCAACTTAAATGTAAAAGCTCTGAATGGTTCAGTTTGGCATATTAATCCAATAAAATATATATCTTAGCTATTTAAAAGGAGGCGAATGTGAAGGATTTCCAGACGGCACAAATTCGCAATATTGGCCTGGGTGGACACGGTAGTTCAGGAAAAACCATGCTTTCGGAAGCGCTGCTTTTTAATTTGAAGGAAATTTCCCGTATCGGCGCCATCGAACAGGGTACCACCACATCCGACTATAATGAAGATGAAATCAACCGGCAAATATCCCTGAACACTGCGCTGATGCACGGCGTGTGGCGGGATCATAAAATAAACATTATCGATACTCCCGGCTATTCCGACTTCTTTGGCGAAGTGGTCGGCAGTATGCGGGTGGTCGATACCGAATTCATTGTTGTCTCCGCCGCTTCCGGCGTGGAAGTGGGTACCGAACAGGTATGGAATGAAGCTCAGAAGCTGCAGGTGCCCCGCTTTTTTGTGGTAAATAAACTTGATCGGGAAAATATTGAGTTTGACCAGGTTTACGAGGGGCTGGTCGAAAGTTTTGGGCATCAGGTTGTTCTGGCTCAGTTTCCTGTGGAAACCGGCCCCAACTTTGACGCCATTATCGATTTGTTCCGTATGAAACTGTTGAAGTTTGCCAAAGACGGCAGCGGAAATTTTACGGAAGAAGATATCCCCGCCGACCTGAAAGACAAAGCCGACGAGCTTCATCTCAAATTGATCGAGGCCGTTGCCGAGAGCGATGATTCGTTAATGGAAAAATATTTTGACGCCGGCGAACTGAGCGAAGAGGAATTCCGCGGCGGATTCAGAAAAGCCGTGGCCGAAGACGCCATTTTTCCCGTCTTTTGCGCTTCCGCCACCACCAACGTGGGCGTTAAACGTCTGTTGGATGTTATCGTAAACTTCTGTCCCTCTCCGGCAGATCACGGCGAAGTGAAGGGCGAAGACGGTAAAACACGCAAAGTGGATGCCTCGCAGCCGCTTTCGGCCTTTGTTTTTAAAACATTGTCGGAAATGCACATGGGCGAACTGTCCTATTTTAAAGTCATATCGGGGGTTATGAAAACCGGCGAAGATGTGGTTAACGCCACTACCGGAAGCACGGAACGTATCGGCCAGATGTTTATCCTCAATGGAAAAAACAAGAAAAATGTGGATCATCTTACGGCCGGGGATATTGGTACGGTGGTTAAACTGAAAAGCACGCACACGGGCGACACCCTTTGCGCTAAAAACGATCCGATTGTGTATCCAAAGATTGACTTCCCCGAACCGCTTATCCGCACGGCCATCAAACCCAAAGCCAAAGGCGACGAAGACAAAATCAGTAACGGCTTGCATACCCTGCACGAAGAAGACCCCACCTTTGTGTACAAACAGGATTCCGAGCTGCGTCAAACCATCGTATCGGGACAGGGCGAGTTGCATCTGGCCATTATTCTGCAGCGCTTAAAACAACGTTTTGGTGTGGAAGTGGAAGAAGAAGAACCGCGCATCCCCTATCGCGAAACGATCAGAAAAAAAGCCGAAGCACAGGGAAAATTCAAAAAGCAATCCGGCGGACGCGGCCAGTACGGTGATTGTCATTTGCGGCTGGAACCCATGCCGCGCGGTGAAAAATTCGAATTTGTGGACGCCATCGTGGGCGGCGTCATTCCCGGCAAGTTTATCCCGGCTGTGGAAAAAGGCGTTATCGAAACCATGGAAAAAGGCGTACTGGCCGGGTATCCGGTCGTGGATGTGAAAGTAACCGTCTTCGACGGCAGTTACCACAGTGTGGATTCATCCGAAATGGCTTTTAAAGTGGCCGCATCCATGGCCTTCAAAAAAGCCTTTGAACAGGCCAATCCGGTTATGCTGGAACCCATCTACAATATCGAAGTGCGCGTACCCGATGAGTACATGGGCGACGTAATGGGCGATATCAGCAGCCGCCGGGGTAAAATTATGGGTATGGACAGCGACGGCCGTTTTCAGGTGATCAACGCCCAGGTGCCCCTGGCCGAACTGTACCGCTATTCAACCACGCTACGTTCCATTACCCAGGGCCGCGGCATTCATAAGCGTTCGTTCTCGCACTACGAAGAAGTACCGTCCGATCAGATGCAGAAGATCATCGAACAGGCTAAAAAGGAAGAGGACGAATAATCCATAACCGAACAGAGGAACAGGACGGATAAGCCCATGTCCCCAAAATAATATATTCATAAAACCGCCCAATGCCGTTAAACCGGTGTTGGGCATTTTTTTGCAGGAAGGAAAACTATGAAGCATCTATGGGCGCCCTGGCGCATGGAATACATTCTGAATGAACTGGATAAAACGGATGGTTGTATTTTTTGCCGGTTCCCGCAGGAAAACAACGATGAAAAATATCTGATTGCCTACCGGGCGGAACATTCTTTCGTAATTCTCAATAAATTCCCATACAATAACGGACATCTGTTGGTGGTGCCTTATCAGCATACGGGCGATGTGCTGGAGCTAAGCGATGAAGTGCTGATGGATTTGCAGCGTACCATTCGCAAAAGCGTTCAGGTGCTGCGCAACGTGCTGCATCCCCATGCCATGAATATCGGGATGAATTTGGGACGCAGCGCCGGCGCCGGGATAGACACGCATTTGCACTATCATATTGTGCCCCGCTGGGACGGGGACACGAATTTTATGCCCGTGCTTACGGGTACGAAAATCGTTTCCGAGAGCCTGGCCGCCACCTGGAAAAAACTGCAGGGCGAATTTAAACGTTTATATGGAGAAGAAAAAGATAAGTAATTAAAGATGAATCCGTTATAAGGCATTCCTTGCCGCACGAAGAGGAAAAACGTATGTCCCTTTTAATCTCGAATATCGGTCGTATTTATTCTCCGGATACGGAAAAATCTTACGGTAGTGTGAAAGAATGGAGAAATGTCAGTTTGCTTGTTGAAGACGGAAAGATAATCCGCATCATCCCGGCCGGCGAAAAATCTGCAACTGCCGAAGAAATAATCGATGCTGGGGGGCAGACTGTTTTACCCGGCTTTGTGGACGCCCACACCCATCCCGTCTTTTGGCTGACCCGCGAAGATGAATTCATTATGCGTGTGCAGGGCAAAAGTTACGAGGAAATTGCCGCGGCGGGCGGCGGCATTCGCAACAGCGTCCGGCGGTTTCGTCAGGCCGGCAAAGAGGAAATCAAAGAAGTAACACGCCGCCGTCTGAAACGTTTTTTTGAGTACGGTACCACCACCATAGAAGCCAAAAGCGGTTATGGTCTGTCCACAGAGGACGAGATCAAATCGCTGGAAATTATTAACGAGCTGAACCGCGAACTCGATCTGGATTTGATCCCCACCTTTTTGGGCGCGCACGAAGTACCGGACGAATATCAGTCGGATCGGGCGGCCTATATTCGTCTGCTAAAGGAAGAAATGATACCGCTGGTGGCGGAAGATCGTTTAGCCCGCTACTGCGATGTATTCTGTGAAAAAGGCGTGTTTACTGTGGAAGAGAGCCGGGAAATCCTGCAGGCCGGTCAGCAGGCCGGGCTGGGGGCGCGGGTGCACGCCGACGAGTTGCATCCTTTTGGGGGAGCCGAGATGGCCGCGGAAATCGGCGCGGTTACGGCGGATCATCTGGTACAGACATCGGATCGGGGTATTGCCGCCATGGCCGAAGCGGGCGTAATCCCCGTTCTGTTGCCGGGCACCACCTTCTTTTTGGGTAAAAACGACTATGCCCGGGCGCGCGAAATGATCGAAGCCGGGTGCGAGGTGGCCGTTTCCACCGATTTCAATCCCGGCAGTTCCACCACCCAAAATATGCAGTTGATGTGGACTATCGGGGCGCTTAAGCTCAAAATGATGCCCGGCGAATTGTTATGGGCAACCACCATTACCGCTGCCAAATCATTGAATCTGGATGAACAGATCGGGACCGTTGAAGAAGGCAAACAGGCCGATTTGATTGTACTGGATATCCCCAATCTGAATTACCTGCCTTATCATTACGGCGTAAATCACGTTTTGACGACGATAAAAAAAGGCAAAGTCGTTTATAAACGGAATGATTGTTGAAATATTGCTTAACAATAGTTGTAATAGTGGGATAATGGAGTGATGGAGTAGTGGAGTATTGAACTGTATTTTAGTACTTCGGCAATTCTCATAACTCCGGTACTCCATCACTCCAATTTATCTGAACATATATTACACATTTCGGAGCATATTCTCATGCCACAGAAAACACTTAAAACCGGAAACGGCGTCATTCATATTTTGCAGGGTGATATTACCGAAATGAAAGTGGACGCCATCGTCAATGCAGCCAACGCGCAGCTTATATTGGGCGGCGGTGTGGCCGGTGCTATCCGACGTAAAGGCGGCCCGACAATACAGGAAGAATGCCATAAAATTGGCGGTACTTACGTAGGCGGCGCGGTAATTACCGGAGCGGGTAATTTACCGGCCAGATATGTAATTCATGCCGTGGGTCCGCGCATGGGCGAAGGCAACGAAGACGAAAAGCTTACCAATGCCACCCGCAACAGCTTAAAACTGGCCGAGGAACACGGACTGCACAGTATCGCCTTTCCGGCAATCAGCACAGGTATTTTCGGCTACCCCATCGATCGCTGCGCCAAAGTCATGCTTAACACCGCAAAGGAGTTCCTTGAGCAAGCTCAGTCTGTAAAAGAAGTCCATTTTTGTTTATGGGATGAAAAATCCTACACTGTGTTCGAGAAGACCTCCGAAAATCTGTAAAACGCTTAAAAAGGTATTTTACAGAACTGATAAACCAAATTGGAAGTATTCTCAGACTTGTTATATTTTTGAGTCCAATTAAAACGGGTCCGGTGAATTAAATGAAACCCTGAACTCTGGTCACAACCCACCCCCAACCTCTCCCTTCAGCGAAGGGAGGGCGTAGTGTGACGGCTGTGTGGTTTTTACGAGTTGGGGTGGGTTGTCCGCCGGGTTACCAACAGCACGGTTCTATCTTCTCTTACCCGTCGTGCTGAACTTGTTTCAGCATCCCTTGTTCTATGGGAAGGGATTCCGAATCAAGTTCGGAATGACGTAACCAGTCGTGTTGAACCCTGGCCAGACGCCAGGACAGGCTTGTTTCAATATCCAAACAACCGAGGCCGGAATTCCGAATTAAGTTAAGACGGGATTCCGAATCAAGTTCGGAATGACGTGACCTGTTATGTTGAACCATGGCCTGACGCCGAGACAGGCTCGTTTCAACATCCAAGCAACCAAAGCCGGGATTTCAATCCTGCCGGGGTGGAATGTAATAAGTTCTGCAACCATTTTTCATTTTTAGTGTGGATATATTTTATAGAGAAAAAATTCATTCTCAACCTCCCGTTTTTCAGATATGTACATTTATTTATTCTCAAAAAACCCTTGTTACACACGTACTGGTAAAAATTAATTTGTATATGCAAAAAAATTTATTTACTTTTAAATGACAATATTATTTATTAAATGATAGAAAGGTCTGCCGGATGATAAAAGAAAAAATGAAAACAACAACAGAACATTATGAAAGGCTTATGCGCATTTTTGGAAAAAAATATATTAAGTCATCAATCGAAAGCCCCTATGATTTTATAACGATTGCTAATAGAGGAATAAATGCTGAAGCTATTATTAATTTTAGAAAGTATTTTAATATTCCTCGTAAGTTTACCGCCGAATTATTAAATATTTCCGAACCGACCATTTACCGATGGATACGTGTAAATAAAAAGTTAGCAAGAAATTACTCGATACAACTTTTTGAATTAGCGGACTTGTTTCTTTATGGTTATGAGGTCTTTGAAAACAAGGAAAATTTCTTCAAATGGATTGAGTTACCTAATACCGCTCTCGGGGGGCTAAAGCCAAAAGAATTGTTAGAAATGCCAGGGGGGATATCTAAAGTAAAAGACTTGTTAGGAAGAATAGAATATGGTGTTTATAGCTAATCGTTTATGATTGTATTCAGGATAGCCAAAAGGAAAAGAGCTTCAGACATTAGTGGATACGGTGCGTCTATTTTTCCCGGAAGATGGAATAAAAAGGGAACCCCAGTTTTATATACTGGAGAAAGTAAAGAGATAGCCCTTCTCGAATATATCGTTCACATTCCGCCAATGATGTCGCCGGAGTTGGATATTTTGACCATTGATATTCCCAATGGCCCCATAACTGTACTCACACCGGAAGACTTACCGCCGAACTGGTACCAATATCCGGCCCCGACTATTTTATCTGAAATAGGACAAATGTGGATAGATGAAGGCAAAACGCTCGCACTAAAGGTGCCAAGTAGTATTATACATACGGCAAATAATATTATTCTTAATTGTAAACATAAAGATTTTAAGAGAGTGAAAATTCTAAGCCAAAAGAAATTTTATTTTGATTCCAGATTACGTAAATAAAATTTATTGCTGATAATGTTTGCTTTACGAATCTTATTTGATAAGGTGATTCTTACATTCGCTTCCGGCCGGTTTTTAGCGGGCTAATACTTCTTCGTAAAAATTCAAAAACTGCTGCACAATGGCGTCGGCGCTGAAATTGTTTAACGCATAACGCCGGGCGTTTTCTCCCATGCTTTTACGCAAATCACCGTCTTCTATCAAGCGTTCTATGGCTTTAACAAAGGCGGCTATATCGCCAACCGGCGCTACAAAGCCGGTTTTCCCGTGTTTATTCAAATCGGTTAGACCGCCGGCATTGCTGGTTACGCAGGGCACTCCGCAGGCCATGGCTTCGAGGGCGGCCAGGCCAAAACTTTCATGCTCACTGGGTAATAAAAACACGTCGCTGGCACACAGAATATCCGCCACATTATCCTGCTTGCCCAGGAACAGAATCTGCCCGCATAATCCCAGCTCGTGGCAGCGGGCTTCCACTACCGAGCGATCCGGTCCGTCGCCCACCATCAACAGTTTAACGGTGTGTTTTTTAACCAGATGGCGCATCATTTCAATGATGTCCTGCGTCCGTTTGAGCGGCCTGAAATTGGAAATATGGGTGATGATGAATTCGTCTTCGATCTTAAAGCAGGATTTTACCTGCTCCGTGTGATGGGGTCCCAGAAAATCATCCGGCACGAAATTAGGGATGACTTTGATTTCTTTTTGTATATCAAAAGTCCGGCAGGTTTCTTCGCGTAGAAATTCGGAAACAGCCGTTATACCGTCGCTCTGCTCGATGGAAAAGCGCACGACACTGCGGAAGGACGGGTGCTGTCCGATCAGGGTAATATCGGTGCCGTGAAGGGTTGTGATCACTTTCAGGTTTTTTTGGTGACTGATTTCCCTGGCCAGGTACGCGCTGGTGGCATGGGGAATGGCGTAATGCACATGCATAATATCCAGCTTTTCGTATTCGATGACCTCCACCATTTTGGATGCCAGCGAAAGAGAGTAAGGGGGATATTCGAACAAAGGATATTTAACCACATCCACTTCGTGAAAGAAGAGATTGGGATTAAAACTGTTCAGGCGGTAAGGCAGGGCGTACGATACAAAATGCACCTTATGCCCCAGGGCGGCCAATTTTTTCCCCAGTTCCGTAGCCACAACCCCGCTTCCGCCGTAAGTGGGATAGCAGGTTATTCCTATGCGCATAGTTTTATTGTACCATTTCGGGTGTGAAAATTTTTACCTGATTTCTCCCGGCCTTTTTAGCCGCATATAAAGCTGTATCGGCTTTGTGGATCAGGTCGTTGGCATCGTCTGCATCCTCCGGCAGCGCCGCGCAGCCGATACTTACGGTAATTTTACCGTTTGGTTGCACTTCTTCGTGTTCAAAGTACGTTTTTTCCACAGCGTCACGAATACGATCGGCCAGTACAAAGGCGCCCTTTTTGTCTTCGCCGGGCATAATCACAGCGAATTCCTCGCCGCCGTAACGGGCTACGATATCGTTTTCCCGCACGGTCTCTTTTAGAACGGCAGCAATTTTGCGCAGCACCCGATCGCCGGCCGGATGTCCCATTTGATCGTTGTAATTTTTGAAATAATCCACATCCAGAATAAGCAGACTCAAACCGCTTTGGGTACGTTTATGACGCAGAATCTCCTCTTTCAGACGCAGCTCAAAGTAGCGGTAGTTATGCAGCGCCGTCATTCCATCGGTGTAGGACAACTCCTCTACCTGTTCATACAGATAGGCGTTGTGCACGGCAATGGCAATGATATTTGTAAGGATGGAAATATGTTCCAGGTCGCGTTCACTGTGGCTGCCTTTTTTAACTCTTGGGCCAAGGCAGATAAGACCTTCCACCTTCTTTTTTATGACGATGGGAGAGAGAATATCCATTTTAAGGGCCAACAGGCGGCTAAGCGCTTCGGATTTACGTACCTGTTCGTAGATGGTTTCCAACCGGTCTGGCCGGGTGTGTTCGGTTAAATAATCGAATAAGGGATCGCTTTTGGTAAGCTGTAGATTTTCAATTTCATCCTGATAAAATCCTTTGGAATTAAGGACTTCCATCCGGCCTTTATTCTGGCGTTGAGTGTAAAAAAACAAAGCATTCTTACAGGAAAATTGTCCAACCAACGTTAACAATACCGAATTAATGAGCCGTTTGAGATCGAGTATGGAATTCAGTTCCAGTGAAACCTCGAACAGGTTACGCAAGTTAAAAATATTACGCCGTAATTCTTTGTTTTTACTCATCAAACTTCGGTTGAGCTGGTTTATTTTGTCGTTGGCTTCGGCCAGCTCTTTGGTTTGCCGTACCAGGGTTTCATTGAGTTCCTTCAGCCGAAGAGCCGTACGGACGCGGGCCAGAAGTTCCTCAAAATTAAAGGGCTTTACGATGTAGTCATCCGCGCCGCTTTCCAGGCCCAAAACGATGTCGCTAATGGTGTTTTTTGCTGTGATGAGAATGATGGGTACGTAATTATCCGCAGTAAATTGCTCTTTAAGGCGGCTCATAGCTTCCAAACCGGACATTCCGGGCAGCATGATATCCATTAAGACCATATCGGGCTTTTCTTCTTCAAAACGTTGCAGACCGACTTCTGCTGTTTCCGTTCCAATGGCTTCAAATCCCTGTTCCGCTAAATACCGGGTGATGATATTGAGCATATCCTTGTGATCTTCAACAATCAGAATTTTCTGCTTTCGTTGCATATTGCCTTAACCGGTTTAAAATGGTAACTTAGCCTACATTAATCCGGAACGTTGATTCTCAATCGGATAAATAAAAATAGGCAGAAATTATATTTAATACAAAACTCATTCCCAGATTAACTTACGGAATCTTATTTTTCCGGTTATTTTCGACAAAAGAGTTAAATACATAAGTGATTTAAAAATAAGAGGAAACAGAATGAACAAGATCACAGGTATAATAATTCTTGCTCTTTTGGGGTTGATGGCTGCTGCCTGCTCCGATTCCGGAACGCCTCCGGATGAGCTGGATTTTGTTTTCCCGGATAAAAACATCAGCTTCATCGAACATGTTCAACCCATGTTCGAGGCCAAATGCGGGGTGGAATCGGGCTGTCATTCGCCGGGGAACACCGAAATCCGTTTTTCCTACTCCGAACTGGTTTCTCGTATCGGGGTGATCAATCACCGCCTGCCAACGGGTGAAGTGCTGGTGGATTTGGCGCTGCATCAACAAAATCCCGAGCTGGCGCCCTTATATCTGATTTTACTGGAAGGATACCCCACTTCGGATGACCGCATGCCTCCTTTGGGCCGTACGCCGCTCAACGATAACCAGTTGAACGGCATTAAACAATGGATAAAGGAAGGCGCACCGGAATGATAATTCAGATGCTGAAACGGAACAATGTGTAGGGAATCAGTTTTACCGGTCCGAACAGACCGAATTTTTGCAAGGGATAACGAAAATCATGATCCGAGGCCTGTTGAGCAAGGGCGTTGGAAAAATTGTTCATCACCTGAATGCTGATTTTATTTTCACCTTCCCGTAGAAACTCCGTGATATCGAATTGCCAGGGCGGGGTAAGCTTTTGGGCTACAAAGTGATCGTTTACAAAAAGCGTACACCAGTGATATACCTGCCCCAGATGCAAAATAAGTTTATGCCCGCTGCTATACGGCTTTTTAAGAATGATTATTTTACTGTATGTAACCGATTGCACCAGAGAAGGAAACCGATTACTCAGGTTGCCTAAATTTATTTTACCCGTATATTCGGCGCTTTCAAAATGCCAGGCCTGCGAGCTTACGGCAAGAACAGGCAGTTTGGTTTTCACTTCATAGTCCAAATATTCCTGCAGCTTTCCTTTGCCTACCAGTATGCGGGATTTACCCTCTTCGCGTTTCCAGCCGGTAAGTTCAATACGGTCGCGGTCCTGTTTCTCAATCCGGCAGCCGTCCAGATCCGATTCCAAAAGCTGCCAGATGCGTACATTTTTCTTGCGATCGATAACGAACAAAACGCTTTCGGCGGGGTTCAAGTTTAATTTTAAATACAGATTATTGTTCAGAACACTCCAATCGGCATACGGTCTGGATTCACTGATGTCGGAATCCCAGCGATACGGCCTGCCGGCAAACCGGGTTTTAACCGTACACTTCGCTTCTTTCCGGGAATTTGTGTTCAGGAAAAACAGGTAAACCATATCGCCCTCTTCACGCAACGTATATGTAATTCCATGCTGCTCGTTGTCTGTCAGAAACTGCACCGCCAAATAATCTTTCAGGTCCTGCATGGCAGCCGGAAGGTGGCCCGCTGTCGGTAAATAGTAGCTCACTCCGCCGGCATCATTCTGTGTAAACATAGGACTGCTTAACGGAAGTTCTTCCACCCAAAGTTTTCTCCTCAGGGCCAGGAGCCGGTTATTGTTTTTCGGATTGATGCTTGTTTGCGGTAAGCTGTCCGTGGCAATGACGATACCACCCTGTTGGTAAAAGGTTTCAATTTTTTTGAGAGCAGCCAATGAGATATGGGTAATCCCCGGTAAAACAAGAATCTTATACCGACCGTGGTTAAAATGGATATATCCGTCGTTTACCGTACAATTGTTATTATCCGAGAAATTAGGCGGAGAAATCAGATCGAAATTTACCCCGCTAAGAATGAGCTGCTGATATGCATCCGACAATGTGTCCGTATTTATATCGTACAACGGATACATTACCAAAACTTCCGACCGATTCTTTCCTTTATTTAAAAAATGTCCCAATTCGTGGATATAAGCAAACCAATGGGCATAACTCTGTTCTGTTGCATCGTCGATCGAATCTTCATCTAAGTATCCGGCCAGGTGCTTAAAATCATGGCCTTTCAGTTCAAACTGGAAACCATTCACACCCGAAACGAACATCCAGTCGATTATTAACTTTTTGTCTGTAAAATTGAATTGTGTGTTAAACAGATCGAACAAGGATACCCAAATCGGCTCGTTTTCACGGCGGGAAGAAAGCGCGCATTTAATCTTGATCATACTATCCGTAAAATAAGGTGAATGGGGCAGCATGCGGGCCGCCTTCAACTCATAGATGAATCGGCCGCCGGATACCGGCAAAGGGAGGAAGGGACTGGCCGGATCGACAAAAAAGAAAACAGGACCGGGGCTATTTTTCTCAATTACGTCCAGAGTATTACTGAAAAGGTAGCCCAAAAGTATGCGCAGAGATTGAATTGCCTTTTTACGCTTTTGTGGTTCCAGAAGCCAGGCAGCGGCCAGGCGACGTATAAAACTATCCTTTTGTTTCTGAGGAAGCTTATCCAACAGCGCGCCGGACAAATAAAAAGACCATTCATCATCGGTAACCGGCATTATCCGGTTAAAATCGAAATACAGAGCCGGATTCAATCCGGAAAATGTTTTGATCGCTTTTGTATTGGATTTTATTAGCTTTTTTAATATCTCTTCATTAAAAAGATCGGGAAATATTTGTATGTTTTCTTTTTGATGCAAAAAAGCGCGCCGCAGGATGATAACCTTAAAAATTGTTCCCGGTTTTCCGGTAATGCGCAGCCAGCCGGTATTTTCGTTTAACAACTCCGTAATATCCTGCAGCGTTTCTCCGGCTGCATCCGGTTCTTCATCGGTGTTAAGCAGATAAACAGCCAGAACCGTTTGCGGATCGTTTATATGCAAACGTTTAGTCTTCTTTTTTAAGGTATCTGTAATAATTTCCGGATTGTTCCGGTAAAAATTGAAAACATCGGTTTCCCAGCCGGTTTGGCGACGGGAAAAAGAACGGTTACAAAATAAGAGTTGCTGTAGAGCTCTTTCCGGTTCTTCGTGATAATTATTCAGAAATTCGAAGGGATTAAAAGTGAATCGAAAATGAAGAGCATCGGGTTCTTCCTGCCGCTGCTCTTGTTTCTCCTGCCATTTGACCAGGCCGGGCAGTTGCTCCGGTGGATCTTCCAGAAAAAGATCAGAAATATACCAGGCCTTAAAAAGCCGGAACAGACGCTGCCATCCGGCAGACGAGATAACTTCACCCAGGCGAACGCGTACGGAAACAGCCGATTGAACCCGTAGGGTTTTAAAATGTTTCAGATAGAATTTGGACGGAATATGCGGATTCGGTTCTGTTGATTTGCTCATGGTTCCTCTCCCGCTGCAAGCCCTGCATGTGCCCGGGTTATTTATTTACAAGTCATCCTGAATGGTTGTTAGAAAATCCGTTTAGGGGGTAAATCGTTATATCGGCGCAGATTTGTAAATATAAACTAAAATTGGTAATATTCTTTTTCCATGTCAAGAAAATTCTGGATGAATTGAAATGAAATATCCTGCACATCTGCAAATGAGCCGTCTGCCCACCCCCATTGTACCGGCTCGCCGCTTTTTCAATAAATATTCCGATTATAATTTCTGGATCAAAAGAGACGATCTGAGCGGCCTTGAGCTGAGCGGAAATAAAGTACGCAAACTGGAATTCCTGTTACAGGAGGCGTTGGATAGAGGAGCCGGACGTATTATTACCTGCGGCGGTGTCCAATCCAATCATTGCCGGACTGCCGTTTTTATGGCAGCACAGCTCGGATTAAAAATAAGCCTTGTGCTTCGGGGCAATGCGGAAGAAGCGCCAACCGGCAATTATTTTTTAAATCGTCTGGCCGGTGCGGATATCCGTTTTGTAAATGAAGAAGAATACAAAAACGCCGAAACCATCATGGAACATATAGCAGAGCAGGCATCGGAACCTTGTTACACCATCCCCGAAGGCGGTTCCAATGAAACCGGCGTGTGGGGCTATGTTAAATGCTATGAGGAAATTCTGGCACAAAGCCGTCAATCCGGACAAAATTACGATACCGTTGTAACAGCCACCGGCAGCGGCGGTACCCATGCCGGGTTACTGTTGGGCAGGCTGCTCAGCGGCGGCGGCCCGCAGGTGCTCTCCGTAAACGTTTGTGATGATGCTCCTTTTTTTGAAAACAAAATAAAGGATATATTTAGTTCTTTTACAAATAAGTACAAATACAAACTGAACCTGAAACCGAAAGATATCCGCATTGTTGATGGATTTACCGGCGCCGGATACGGTAAAATAGGCCGGGAAGAACAAAACCTGATCCGTGACTTTGCCCGCGAGGAAGGATTGCTGATCGACCCCGTCTATGGTGCCAAAGCCCTGCGCGGCTTAATCCATTTGGCGGAGGAAAAACAGCTTCCGGGTAAAGACATCCTTTTTATTCACACCGGCGGTGTGTTCGGTTTGTTCCCCCATGCAGATATGTTATTGGAAGGGGATAGGGGTATCTTTTAATGATCTGTATGTTGCGGAATGATGCATCGGGAATGTTACCATCAATTTGTCGGAATATTTTAATAATCTGTTTTCTTTATCACAATTAACTATTTTGATCATATCGTATAATTAACCGGCGGCTTTAAAATGGATTTGGATCGACTGCGTCCGTATCTGAAAATTCGGTATCTGCTGCCCGGTTCTCTTCTTGTTCTTTTTTTGCTGTTTCTGCTGTGGTTGCTGATGATTTACATATCTTTGCCGGATGTAAGCGCACTGGTAAAGAAAAATCCGAAAACAACGGCGCTCATTCAGCAGCGAATACAAGAAGCGAAACAACAGGGCAAAAAACTGCGCATTAACCAGCGCTGGGTACGGTTTAAAAGAATCCCGAAGCTGTTACGGCAGGCTGTACGCGTCAGCGAGGACGCTTCATTTTACCTCCATGAAGGCGTTGATTATACCGAGTTAAAAGAATCATTTAAAAAAAACTGGGAAAAAGGTGAAATTACCCGCGGAGGCAGCACCATTACCCAACAACTGGCAAAAAATCTGTATTTAAGTACCGAACGCAGTTATCTGCGAAAAATAAAAGAATATTTTATTGCCAAAAGATTGGAAGCAACCTTATCCAAGTATCGTATCTTCCATTTGTACCTGAATATTATTGAATTGGGGCCGGGTGTTTTTGGCGTGCAGGCAGCCTCACGGTATTATTTTGGTAAAAATGTGGAAGATTTGACGCTCGGTGAAATGGTGCGTATTGCGGCCGTGATTCCCAAACCGCTTAAAGTTCGGGCCAACGGCAACAGCCGCTGGTTACGCTGGAAAGCCCGCTGGATTTTGCATAAACTGCTCAAATACGGTTATATAAATCAGGAGCAGTATGATGAGACCATAGATGAATTCGAATAAAAATAATTCAATTAACCAAATTCAGGAGGCAGGATGGATAAAGCTCTATTCGATGATGCGGTTGAGCTATTTGAAAAAGGATTACTGACAGAAGCGGAACAAAAATTCCGTGCTATTTTGGACGATAACAAGAAGAACTACGAGGCGCTATATTATCTGGGCTACATTCATTTTAAACGCGACGAATATGATGAGGCGATTGATTATTTAAACAAAGCCGTAAAAGTAAACGAAACGGATGCCCGTGCCTACGAGGTATTAGGGCAGGCCCTTGGGTTTAAGGCCCGGCAATCCGGAGCCGTGAAGGGTGCAATGCTTCTGCCAAAAGTGAAAAAGACATTCGAGAAAGCTCTGGCGCTTAATGGAGATTCTCTTATTGCCAGAGAAGGTTTGTACATCCTGTATTTATTTGCTCCCTCTGTAGCAGGCGGGGATGAAACCAAAGCCAAACAATTGGTAGATGAGATTAAAAATCTCAATACCGCGCGCGGGCATCTGGCGGAAGCCATTTATTACAGCAAACTCAATAAGATTGATGAAGCCGGCCGTGCTTTTGAGCAAGCTGCAGAAGTCGGTAAAGATGATCCGGAGATTCAGCAGAAAGCCGGCATGTATTTTTTGGAAAGCAACAATACAGAAAAAGCCGGTAAGCTTTTTGAGCGCTTTATGGAATTGCAGCCGGATAATCCCGCCGCTTATGCTTCCAAAGGCGATTATCTGGCGGCTGTTGGTCAGAACGAGGAGGCCGTAAAGATGTACGATATGGCGCTGGAAAAGAACAAAGATTTTTTCCCGGCTCGTTTCAAACGCGCCCAGGTCTTTCAGAAAATGGGCGAAACTTCCAAAGCAAAAGAGGACTATCAGTTTATTGTTTCCAATTTTGCCAAAACGCCCTTTGCTGCCAGAGCAAAGAAAGCCTTGGCTAATCTCTAATTCGGGACTACTCTGTTGAACAGGCCGGGTTTATAAAGAAAATATTATAAATCCGGCTTTTTACTACCTGACACACTAATTCTCGCACTTATTCTTTCCATCAAAGAAACCCCTCTAAAGAGAAACAAAAACAAGTCGAATTCTTAATTAATACAGGTAAAAAGATAAATCCGGCTGAAATCCTGAAAAAATATCTCCAGCGGGATTGAACACAGCAGAGCGGATGGATTTTCCCGTTTCTCGATTTCCGATTCCTCTGTTTAATCGAAAAGATCATGGATCAGACACGTTAATTGCGTTTATGCAATCCGGAGAAAAAGTAATTTATGGATGAAGTTATAATAACCAAGCCCAGTCCTGAACGAATCTTAAAGGCAATCGATGATTCGGACATTGCCTCTATCGGCAGCGTTATTTCGGGTATCATGCGGGTAATTAACGATCCAAGATCCACGGCGAAGGACTTAAGAGAGATCATAGAGCTGGACCCGCCGCTAACGGCAAAAATTCTACGGTTTACCAATTCCGCTTACTATGCCCCGAAACAACCTATCGAAGAAATCGACAAGGCTATTGTCTGGTTAGGCTTTGAGGTTTTACGCGAAATTGCTCTCAGCCAAAAGGCCAGTCAGGTGTTTGATCAGGCCAATGAAACACCCGGATTTAGCGGGAAAGACTTATGGAAGCATAGCGTGGCTGTGGCTTTATTCGCAAAATATCTCTACCGTCGTGAATTTGGCTTGAGAGGGGAAAATATTTATACCGCCGGTTTATTGCATGATATCGGAATAATAGCAGAAAACCAGATAATTCATTCGGATTTTGTCCGTGTTCAGCAGCAGGTACAGGAATTTGCCAAAAGTCTGGACGAAGTAGAAACGCAGCTCTTGGGATTTGATCATGCTTATTTGGGGAATCAAATCAGCCGGCACTGGAATCTTCCTGAAGATTTGCAAACTGTAATCGCTTTTCATCACCATCCACTGAATGCGCCCGCGGAACACCAGAAAGCGGTTTTCAGCCTCTATGTCGCCGATACGGTAATCCAGAATAACGAAATCGGCTACTGCGATTCACCGCAGTGGGACGAGACACTTTATCGACAGTGCGTGGATCATTTGAGAGTCAAAGATCATGCGCTTAACGCAATTCGGGAGGAAGTAATGGAAGAGATTAAGAAATTAGAAGGTATGGGGTTATTATAAAACCCGTTTGAAAAAGGTGAACAATACTAACATAATAGAAATATCCGGAACAGGTGGATGAGTCAGAATACGTTTAAAACAAAAGATTTACGTGAACATATTGAAGTGCTGGAAACAAAGATAAAACATCTTACGAATGAACTAAATCTAACCCGGCAGGAGTATGAGTCACTATCCAAAGAGTATTATGAAATATTTTCCCGGATGGAAGCCAAGGTGGATGAGCGGACACAGGAATTGCGCCGGGCTCAAAAAAAACTGGAACTAAAAAGCGATGAACTGAGGAAAGATAAAGCCGCGTTACAAAAAAGCGAGCAACGTTTTAAAGCGCTGTTTGATAATTCACCCGATGCTGTTGTTGTAGAGGACTTGCATGGTACTATAATAGATGTGAATCCCGCCGCTTGTAAATTGTATAAACGCAGCCCTAAGGAAATAATAGGTAAAAACACCATCGAATTTGTTCCCCATGAATATAAGGAGAAGGCCAAAGAGCGTTTGGGGTTTCGTGTTCAGGATGAAGGATATTGCCAGGGAGATATCCTAACCTCTGATAATATGGTTATACCTGTAGAAGTGGTAATGCGCCGCATTCACTACATGGATAAACAAGCCCTACTACTGCATTTACGCGACATCAGTGAGCGTAAGAAAACCGAACAAGCCTATAAAGCAGCCATGGAAGAAGCGAAAAGCGCCAACCGGGCCAAATCGGAGTTTTTAGCTTCAATGAGTCACGAAATCCGTACACCGATGAACGGTGTAATCGGAATGACCGGATTGCTTTTGAGTACCGACTTAACGGAAGAACAGCGCGAATATGTAGAGACAATCCGCATGAGCAGCGAGTCCCTTTTAACCATTATAAACGATATCCTGGATTTTTCCAAAATCGAATCGGGAAAGATGGAATTGGAGGAACAGCCCTTCCGGTTGAGGCAGTGTATTGAAGAAGTTCTGGAACTGGTTTCTATCGGACTGAAAAAGAAGGATGTGGATATTCTTTATCAGATTGAACCGGAGGTCCCTTCTATCATTGTAGGCGATGTGACTCGTTTAAGACAGATTCTTGTTAACCTGAACGGAAATGCCGTTAAATTTACCGAAAAAGGCGAAATAGTCACCAGAGTAAAAGTTCAAAAGGAAGTGAATGGAGAACTGACACTGCATTTTTCTGTTCGTGATACAGGCATCGGGATTCCTAAAAAACATCTGAAAAATTTGTTCTCGGCCTTTTCTCAAGTGGATTCGTCCAGCAACCGGCGTTATGGAGGAACCGGATTGGGGTTGGCAATTTGTAAACGACTTGTGGGACTAATGGGCGGCGATATTTGGGTTGAAAGTGAACCCGGAAAAGGTTCGGAATTTCATTTTACCATAACGACGCGTGCCGGTCATTTAAAGGAAGGCAGCGCTACACCGTCCAATCTGGCCGATTTGCGCGGCATTACGGTATTGGTTGTTGACGACAACGCCACCAATCGCCGCATACTCACCGAGCAATGTTCCCGCTGGGGAATGAATCCTTATGCTGTTGCCTCCGGCAGGGAGGCGATACAATGGCTGGAAAAACAAATGAAATTTGACGTAGCAATTCTGGATATGCAAATGCCCGAAATGGATGGCATGCAGCTGGCCAGGCAAATCCGTCAAATGGAAGGCTATAAAAAGCTGCCGCTCATTCTGTTAAGTTCGATTGGGTTGGAAGTTCAAGTTCAAAGCAAAAACCATCTTTTTAATCACTATCTGAATAAACCGGTCAAACAAAGTCTGTTGTTCAATACTTTGCGTGATGTTTTAAGAGAAGTGCAAAAACCCCAACAAAAAAACGACAAGATTTTAGATAACGCGCTGGCACAAAAATATCCGTTGCGTATTCTGGTAGCGGAAGACAATAACATTAATCAAAAATTAATGCTCAGATTGCTTTCCAAGTTAGGTTATCAGGCAGATATCGCAGCCAACGGCCTGGAAGTGCTGCAGGCCCTGGAAAGGCAGACATACGATCTTATCTTTATGGATATACAAATGCCGGAAATGGATGGTGTGGAGGCGACAAAAGAGATCAATCGTCTTTATGATGAAGCCGAACGGCCGCGAATTATCGCTTTAACAGCCAACGCCATCCAGGGCGACCGCGAAAAATTTCTGGCTTCCGGAATGGATGATTATATCAGCAAACCGATCCAGGGATCGGAAATTCAGCAAGTTATCAAAAAATGGTTCGATAAGGTACCTCAAGTATAGATAAATACCTCATTTAGCCTGCACCGAAAACAAAATGTGTTTCCTGTGGCGATTTTTTTTAAATTCTACTTTCAGGCAAACTAAATGATATGTATTTCAGACAGGAAAGGCCGAGTTTTCCGGTGCGCTATTTCCCATATCCCATATTACTGGTAATTCTGCTCAGTATTTTCTCTTCCGTTATCTTTAGCTGGGGACAAAATTCCCGTCCGGTTGTTCAAAATATTGAATTTCATGGAGATTTCGGTCTATCCGATAAAGAACTGAGCCGAAGCATGCGTTTGCAGCCGGGTACGGTATTTATCGATGATTCCGTCTCTGCCGCATTGGTTCGGTTACAACGTCAGTTAAACGCCCACGGTTTTCTGTTTGCCCGCATCGACTCCGTTGTGATTTATACAGACAGCTTGCACGCTTCGGTTACGTTAAATGTTTACGGGCATAGCGGACAACCGGTTAAAACAGGTGAACTGTATATTAACGGCGATTCGTTGCAGAGCCCGGATTATGCGTCCAATTTACAAATGCTGAAAGATCAGCCGTATTCGGATAGACGCATTGAGGAGGGTATCCATCAACTATTGCGTGCGGCGGCCGAGCGCGGCCATCCCTTTGCCCGGGCGGAGGTAACCGACGTTCGCTTTCGTAAAGCGGAAGACCAAACCGTAGCCGATGTGTACATCCGGATGGAGCAAGGGCCCCCGGTGTATATTAAAAATATTGTACTCAGGGGTAACACATATACAAAACCATACGTTATTTTAAGGGAACTGGATGTACGGCCGGGCCAGCCGTTCCGGCAAAGCGCCCTGAACGCAGCCCGGAAAAAATTGTACCGCCTCAATATTTTTAAAGAGGTGAAGGAACCCCTGATCCTATCGGCCGGAGAAGACAGCGTTCTGGTACAGATTGAGGTGGAAGAAGGCAACTCCACCAATTTTGACGGCGTAATCGGATATATTCCAGGTGGAGGCAGGGCCGGCGATCCCGAAGGCTATTTTACCGGTTTGCTCCATCTGTCTTTTAATAATCTGTTCGGAACCGGGCGGGGGTTTTATGTAAACTGGGAAAAACTCGACCGTCTTTCGGAAGAATTCCGCCTGGAATACCGGGAACCCTGGGTGTTCCGCATCCCAATGGATTTGGGGCTGCGGTTGGAACGAATTGTACGCGACACAACTTACATCCAGTGGGAATATCGCCTGGGCGCCAGTCTGCATATTTTTGACGAACTTAATTTTCTCTTTAGTATGAATCAGGTCAATTCTTTCCCCGATTCCGTTGCCAGCCGGGAACAACGTTTGTTACGCAACCGCGTGATAAACGGAGAATTGGGTATCGAATATGATACGCGGGAAAACAGCCTGAACCCGCTTGGGGGATTGTATTTTAAAAACACCTACAGTTTCGGTTTAAAAACCAATTACGGCCCTTCGTATATTTTAACGGAAGATAAAATAGAGAAGAAGGAAAACATACAAACATTGAAACTCTGGTTCGAATGGTACTACAATGTTTGGTCTAACCAGGTATTTGCTCTTCGTTTAAACGGACGGCAGATAAAAGGAAACAATTTACAGATAACCGATTATTTTTGGCTGGGCGGCGCACGTAGCGTTCGGGGCTACAGGGAAAAGCAGTTTTCAGGGGATATCACGGCCTGGGCCAGCCTGGAATATCGGTTTGTTTTATCCCGCAATTCCCGTATATTTTTGTTTAACGACTGGGGATTTTATCGTAACCCGGCCAATACCGAAAACACCGGCGAAATATTGATGGGCTACGGCGCCGGCGTTCGATTCGATACGCCTTTGGGCGTGCTGGGTGTCGATTACGGACTGGGTAAAAACGATACCTTCAGTCAGGGGAAAATCCATTTCGGAATTATCAACAGGTTTTGAGAATCCGACAAAGGAATGAAGACCGTAAGGATAGTAATAGATTGATGACACTCAAACAGAAAATACTGCGCTGGATCGATTACTCCTTTCTCTTTGCCAGCGTACTTGCTTTAGCCAGTCTGGTGGCTCAATACGGTTTTTATATTGATCCCCAATGGGAAACCGTCCTTGAACACGCTGACGTTGCGATTATCCTCTACTATGCGGTGCAGTTTATTCTTAAGACAGCTTTGCTGGATAACCGGAAAGACTACATTAAGAAACATTGGTTCGAAACGGCGCTCGTGGTCATTATTCTCTCCCATCTGGTCGGACTCATCCATTCTTCTGGCCTATCCGTATTGCGGCAGGTTTTTTCCGTTAACCAGGTAGGCGCGTTAACCAAACTCTCCATTGTGGGAGCGCAAGTCCTCATTGTTCTTTCCATCATCAGCAAAGCGGTACGCCTGAACCGGCGGATTGCCCTGCTTAAATTCCATCCGGCCCAAACGCTTATTTTGAGTTTCCTGTTTGTAATCATTATAGGCACTATGTTACTGCTTTTGCCCAAAGCGATAAAACCCGGCAATGTTCTGTCTCCTCTGGACGCCCTGTTCACGGCTACCAGCGCCACCTGCGTTACCGGACTTATCGTTGTGGACACGGGCACATACTTCTCTCAGTTGGGGCAACTGATTATTTTGGCGCTTATACAAATTGGCGGCTTGGGTATTATGACCCTGGCCAGCTTTCTGGCGCTCTTTTTCGGGCGCGGCCTCGGCATAAAAGAGCGGGTGTTGATGCTGGAAATGATGAACGTGGATCAGTTGGGTATGATCAAGAAAACGCTTAAAAGTGTGGTAACCATTACTTTTCTGATGGAAATTGTCGGCGCGGCTTTGTTGTTTGTGTTCCTGTATAAACCGGCCCGGCCTTTGGAAGAAACGATCTATCAGGCCGTCTTTCATTCCATCTCGGCCTTTTGCAATGCCGGTTTTTCGCTGTTTTCCGATTCCCTTATCGGTTGGCAGAATAACCCGGCTGCGCTGCTCACGGTAACCGCACTGATCATTATGGGCGGTTTGGGTTTTATCGTACTTATGGAATTGGGCGGCGCAAAAATTTTATACCGCAAGAAGGAAGAAAATTTTAACAGACAATGGACGGTGCACACCCGTCTGGTGCTCGGCATCTCTGCCATATTGCTGGCAGGGGGCACGGTATTCATTTTTTTTATCGAACCCGCGCAGGGAAATTATTCCGGGCATGCTTTGCAAGCCTTCTTTACATCCGTTACGGCCAGAACAGCGGGGTTCAATACGGTGGATATGGCCGCGCTGAGCCTGCCTGTTACCTTATTGGTCATTTTGCTCATGTTTATAGGCGCCTCGCCCGGTTCCACCGGAGGCGGTATTAAAACCACCACGCTGGGCGTACTTTTTGCCAGTCTGGTTTCCATTATAAAAGGGCGTACCCGTATCGAACTATATCATAAAAGCATCTCTTATACTATTTTGAATCGCGCACTTGTGATCTTTGCTTTTTCCGTTTCGGTAATTGCCGTGGCAACGATCTTATTAAGCATTACGGAATCGGCGCCTTTGACGGATATTCTTTTTGAAGAGGTGTCCGCTTTTGCCACGGTGGGTTTGAGCAGAGGGTTGACGCCAACATTGAGTGCGTGGGGCAAAATAATTATTATCGTTTCCATGTTTATCGGTCGTTTGGGCCCACTTACCGTGGCTCTGGCGGTTACGGCGCCCAAAAAGAAGCTGAGGGTGGAATACCCTGAAGTTAAAAACATAATGGTAGGATAAGGAGTCGTAATGAAAAAATGTATGGTTGTCGGTCTTGGCGTATTCGGACGCGAACTGGCGGAGGACTTGGCCCACCGCGGCGCCGAAGTCATTGCCATTGATGACGATATGGAACTGGTGGAAGCCATTCAGGATAAAGTGGATTATGCCGTACGGCTGGACGCCACCGATGAACACGCCTTATCGAGCCTGGGGCTGGAAGATATAGATTTGGCGGCCGTTTGCATCGGTGAAGATTTCCAGTCCAATTTGCTGGCTGCGGTAAATTTGATCCAGTTGGGCGTAAAAAAAGTTATTGCCCGCGCGTCCAATCATACGCAGCGCCGTATTTTACAGGCCATGAAGGTGGATATGATCATTGAGCCGGAAATTGAAGCGGCAAAAAGGCTGGCTTTTAAACTGGTACATAAGGGGTTAATGGATATAACCTTTATCGGTAAAGATATCGCCACAGCCCGGTTGGCGGTGCCTAAACCATTTGTGGGCAAATCGTTGCAGGAAATTGCCTTGCGGGCCAAATACGGTTTGAACCTGATCGCTATTTATTCCGGTAATGTGGAAGGCGATACAGCGGTAAACAGCAATCCTTCTGCGGATACGGTTCTCAAAGAAGGGGATGTGCTGCTGGTTATCGGGAGTGAGGAAGATTTGAAAAAGATAAGCAAACTGGAATAACAATTTTCAATGATAATGAAAAAAGGCTCCCTTGTGTAAAAAAGAGGAGCCTTTTATTGTTTAGCGTAAGTTTAGGTCATTTGGTACTATCGCATTAAAATCATTTTTTTGGAAGTGGTAAAGCGGGGCGTGCTTAACCTGTAAAAATATACGCCGGAAGACATAATTTGCCCGCTTTCATTTATGCCATCCCATTCCAAAGTATATTCACCGGGAGCGAGCAGACCATTGTATAAAGTTTTAATTTTAACGCCTTGCGTATTGTAAACCGACAGGTTCACGGCAATGGCGTCTCCGCTCTTTCCGGCAATATCAAATCCGATGCGCGTGGATGGATTAAAAGGATTGGGGTAGTTCTGTTCCAGACGAAAACGGGCCGGGAACCGGTCGGTAATAATTTCCAGATTGTCCGCCTGCGGTGTGGCCGAAACCATCCCGCTGCCGGTTCGACGGCCATTCACATCAACATCCACCAATTTATACCAGTAGGTAGTACCGTTAACCAGATATCGATCCGTGTACGCGTAGTCGGTAGTGTTCGATGTGGTCCCCGCGCCGCGAAGTTGAGCATTGTATTCGTAAGAATCAATTTCTTCAAAGGGGCCTTCCTTTTGGGTGGACCGTAAAAGTACAAATCCCTGGTTGTTCAATTCCGAAGCCGTTTGCCAGGTAAGCGTAACCTTTTCGTTGCCGGCTTCTGCCGAAAAAGAAACCAGTTCAACCGGAAGCGAACCATCGGCCAGCGTGGTGTGATAGGGGCCTCCGCTCAAAGCTCCAAAATCAACGTTTTGTCCGGGGTTGCCGGTTGTAATATTTCCCGGAACGGTGACGTCGGAGAACCAGGCGGTGTTGCTAACCACAAAGGCGAAAACCTCAATAAAATCGGAACTGCTGGCTCCCAGCTCGGAATAGGGAATACGGATTTCCACACCCGTGTTTGTGCCCCCGCCGTTATTAAAAGCCCAGGTAATGGAATTGGCGGTAAAGATGCCGTCGGCCGAAGGAACTGTGGCGCTGGTGCCGCTCTGATCGGTCTGCCCGAAATACTGGGTGGAAGGAGTGCCGATATTCTCAGCGGCATCAAAATATACCGTGTTCGATGTAGAGCCGGGATTGAAGGCAAACTGATAATCCACTTCGAAATCAGCCTTATAGTTCAGATTGGTTCCGTTGTCACCGTCAATATAGTGACCGCCGCCCGCGATTCCCAAAACGGTTCCGGCTGCCGCTCCTGTTTGACTGGTAATATTCAACCAGATTCCGATCCCGTCGTCATTAGCTGTATTCAGTTTGCCGACAACGCCGATGTACAGCGCGTTATTCGTGTTATCCGCGTAGTAAACAATACGGCTTACGTCAATGGAAGAACCGAATCCGGCGTTGCTGTTTTGTTTCGTCCCGATAGTCTTATACGCGGACTCGCTTAAATCTCCATCGACTGTAATCTGCGCCTGTAGCAGGGCTGTTGAACAAAACAGACTCAAGAACAGAATGGTAACGGCTTTACGCATACATCCTCCTTTATTTTGGTTATTCCTTTTACCTAACCGGAGCGATTTTTTTAACGTCATTGCGAATGGTACCGGAGGTATGGCGATCTGCTGTGAGGTCGCTTCCCCAATAGACAAACGAAAACAATCGCTCAGCACAGGTTTTAGTAATTCAGACTCTGTTTATCGCTTTTACGGCATGCACCGGAATTTATCGAATATAGACCATCTTGCCGGACACCGATTTTCCCCCAGGGGTTTGTTCTATACGGTAGATGTACATCCCGCTGGCCGCTGACAAGGCAGCCCCTTGCAAACGGATCGGCCAGGATTTTTTTCCGCCGGAATGAAAATATTTTTGATCTTCAAAAACCTTTTGCCCGTTAATGGTAAAAATTTTAAGGCGGACTTTACCCGCGCCGGGCAGATTAAAATAGATGGTTGTTGCCGGATTGAACGGGTTGGGAAAATTCCCATACAAGCGAAAAGATTCCGGCCTAAAATTTTGACTATTCCTTCCCAAACCAAGCGGCGGGTCATCCAGTACCAGCGTTTGCGGGCCGGTATAGGTAACTTTAACCCATAGCTTTTGACCGCTGGCAGTGGTATCCGTATTGCGTACTTTGATGACCAGCCAGTTTTGATTGTTGGGCGTAAACTCAAGGCTGGATGCGCCGCTGACTGTGTGATCCACCAGAAATGTCCCATCGTTTGAATATAACTCTACCGTGTACGCTTCATTCTCTTTTTCCGGATAGGTCTCGATCCGTATGGGTTCAAACGGAGCGCCCCAGATTTTACATACCGTACGCAGGTCGGTACTGTTGGCAGGAAGCTGCCCGCCCTGCTTTAGTGAATTCGGATGCCGGTCGCCCAAATCGTCGGCCATTTCCCATTCCTGCGTGGTTGTGCGTTTGGCCGGATTAAATCCGCCGCTGATACCGGCAGGTCCCCAAACAGCATAGCCGCGCCGAATATTGCTGCCGTCGCAGGGCGGAACCCAAATGGTTGCCCGTCCCTGGGAGTCCGTCCAGATATCGTCGCTGTTGGCTCCGGAATAATCCGTTAGCCGTACATTGGGCCCAAAATCGGTTTGGACAGTGGCGGTTTGCGCTGTCGACCAGTTATCGTTGATCCCGATGAGCGCTTTGCCGCTGCGTTCGATGACCAGCAAGTCCTGTGCCTGCCAGCGCACCAAATAGGCGCCGTCTTTAAAGTTGAGTTTTTGATGACACCAGATCAGATTAACCAAAAAATCACGCGCCGGTAGTTCGGTTTCATCTTCCGGATTATGGTTCCAGCGGTTGCCGTTTGTGCCGATGTCGAACAGATCCTCAAAAAAGACGGACGGCGAACCATCCACGGCAAAAGCAATGGCGTAAGCCGCTTCAATCCGGGGCTCGCGCGGGTCCACGTGCCCGCCGATCTCATTGCCGGTGTCCCAATCGCTGTAATTTCCATCGGCGTCCAGAATGGGGCGGAAGGTATCGTGGCTGTTTACAAAGGGCACCGTACGGTTACGGCGATTTTGCTGAGCGCCCGGAATGCTTCCCAAATCATAAGCGTCAAAACCGTACACCATATCGTGAATAGCCTGGCGAAGACTGAAGTCGAATGTGCCAACAACATCGGTAAATCCGTCGCTGTTGTTTACGTCATCTACCCACTGATCCATTTCTTCTTTACTGCCCACATATTCACCGGCGGCAAACATCGTTTCACCGCCCGAAGCCCAACCGGCATCGTAAGCCAAATTCCATAAGAAATCTTTGGTAGCCCAGTACGGAAAATGCTTAGCCGCATCAATGCGGTAACCGTCTATGCCGGTCTGCTTTCTCATCCAGATATTCCAGGTACGCATCCCGTTGCGCATATAGTCGGCTGACTGCGTGGGATTGTATGTGGCGTTGCTGCTTTGCCCGTAAGCGTTTTGATAATAGCAGATGTCCGGCCCCCAGTCGCCCCTGGTCCAGTCGTCGCTTTCTGTATTATGATCTGGATTCGGATGAAAATTCTGCCAGTTTTTTGGAAAACGACCCTCTCGGGCCAGGTAGTTTTCCGCACTGGAAGAATAGGCCGGGGTCTTATAGCACACATAACGGAAATTCTTGAATTTGTTTGACCAGGCCTCCGGATCTTCACCGCCTTCACCGTTGGATGTGCCGGCATTGGCCAGATGATTCCAAACCACATCCTGAATAACCTCAATTCCGTTGGCATGCAAAACCGCAACCAAACGAAGATACTCATCTTTATCACCTACGCGGGTACGCAGGTTAAATTTTTGATATTTATCGCCCAGATCGTAATGGTCAAAAGGAGCGTATCCGTTGGAATCGGTAGTGTGGTTTTTGACGGCGGGTGGTATCCAAACGGCGTCGATACCCATATCACGCAAACGGGGCGCCAGCATGGCTAAATATGTTGCCCAGTTATTGGGATAATTATCGTTCCAGTAATCCCACCAAAATCCTTGCAAAACCACTTTGCCGTTCCACGGATTGGCAAATGCGGCGCTGATCAAAAACAGAACAATACTAAAAAAGACGGTTGCTTTGCGCATTTTACAAATCATAATTACTTTCGAAGCGTTCAGGCCTTAGCGCGTTAATACCATTTTTCGCATGGACGAAAAAGCCCCCGCTTGCAAATGGTAAAAATACACACCACTGGGCAGGTCGGCGGCGTCAACCTTTACCTTATATAGGCCGGCCGCTTGGGGCTTGTCCACAAGGGTTTTTACCGTACGCCCCAAAATATCGTACATGATTAGTTTAACGCGGCTTGCGGTAGTTAACTTGTAGCTGATTGTTGTCGTAGGATTAAACGGGTTGGGATAGTTCTGAGCCAAAAAAGGTTTTTCCGGAACAGGCTCGTTGTTATCTATTGCAGACACAGAACCTATCTGAACATCCAGAGCGTAATTATCCAGTTCTGTTGGGTCGTTCCAGCTTTGCATCACCTGATCATCCGGACAGGCATCGAATACGCCGTGTTCGGTATCATTATCTCCGCTTACATAAAACTGAACATCGCAGGTTTGCGGGTTGCCCAGAGTGGCCCGGGAAACACGGCATTCCACATAACTGTAATCTGTTGCCCATTCCATTTCCGTGTCAAATATATTGGTGCCGGCGCCCAGCCATTCACTACCGTTCCACTCTCTGAGTTCAGCCCAGTTATCCTGCAGCCGCCCAATGGGAACAAAATCCGGCTTTTGATCGTCGGGTGTGTAAACATAACTCACGGCCTGCCCCCAGGGGTCGTTCCACCCGCCGTCGGCACGTACGTTTATGGCAAAAGCGACCCGCATCCAGCCAGCCGGATAACCGTCCGTAACGAATACCGCGGCAAAATAGGCATAGGTTTCGTTATAGGTTACATAGATTTTGTCCACATTCACGCTGCTCCATCCGGCCACGCCATCGGCCGTAGCTACCGGTGTACCCCATACACTCTCTCCGTCAAAGGAACCATCGATTACAGGGGTGCCTGCCGGTGCGGAAATGGCAAGCAATAAAACGCCCAGCCACACAGGAAGGTAACTTTTTCTCATAAGACCTCCTTTTGACATTTATTGGAGTATGAATAGGTATTAACTCAGATATGGGTGATCAAAATTTAAAATTACAAAAAAATTTTTCATTGTGCAAAATGATTTTTTCACAGAATTACCGTTTATCAACCGAAATCACTTGACATTATGTTGTGTAAAGCATATATTTGCGTCCGTTTTAATTGGGTTTAAACTGCGCCTGTAGCTCAATTGGATAGAGCGTTGGATTCCGGTTCCAAAGGTTGGGGGTTCGATTCCCTCCAGGCGTACCAATGGGGAAATAACAAATAACAATACAACAAATTCCAAATAATATCGAAATCCAGAATATAAGTTAAGTGAATTGGTCATTTCAAAATTGATATTTATTTGTTATTTGGGATTTGAATATTGGGTTTTTCTCTTGGTTACAAACAATTGAGCCGCTAAAATCGATGAATGATGCGGCTTTTTAATTTATGAAGGACGCTACACCGCTTACTGAGACAAATTGAGGTTGAAATGGCTGAAAAGATCACTCCCCGGCATGTCGACTACTCCCGCTGGTACACAGATATTGTTTTACAGGCCAAACTGGCCGATTATTCTCCGGTTAAAGGTGCGATGGTAATCCGGCCCAACGGTTATGCCATTTGGGAAATGATCCGCGAGAATCTGGATCGTATGTTTAAGGAAAGCGGCCATGTGAATGCCTATTTTCCGTTGCTTATACCGGAAAGTTTTATGCAAAAAGAAGCCGAGCACGTGGAGGGGTTTTCGCCCGAATGCGCTATCGTTACCATCGGCGGCGGACAGAAACTGGAGGAACCGCTTTACATCCGGCCCACTTCCGAGACGATTATCTGGGCTATGTACAAGAAATGGATTATGAGTTATCGGGATCTGCCCATTCTTATTAATCAGTGGGCCAACGTACTGCGCTGGGAAATGCGCACCCGCCTGTTCCTGCGCACCTCGGAATTCCTGTGGCAGGAGGGGCACACCGCTCATGCCACCTATGAAGAAGCCGAAGAAGAAACACTGAAAATACTGGATATTTATAAAAAGATGGCCGAGGAATACCTGGCCTTACCGGTGATTGTGGGCCGCAAAACAGATGCGGAAAAATTTGCCGGCGCCGAACACACCTATTCCATTGAGGCCATGATGCAGGACCGTAAAGCGCTTCAGGCCGGTACGTCGCATAATCTGGGGCAAAATTTTGCCAAAGCTTTTGACGTACAATTTCAGGATCAGGACGGCAACCTGCAATATGTGTACGCCACCTCCTGGGGCGTCAGTACCCGTCTGATCGGCGCGCTTATTATGGCCCACAGTGATGACCGCGGTTTGGTTTTGCCGCCTCGTCTGGCTCAACGGCCGGTGGTTATTGTGCCTATCTGGCGCAGCGCCGAAGAAAAAACGGCTGTTCTAAAATATGCCGAAAGCGTTTTTGAGGAACTAAAGGGACAATACCGAGTTATTTTAGACGATAGGGAACAATACAAACCCGGTTTTAAATTTGCCGATTGGGAATTGCAGGGTATTCCCATTCGTTTGGAAATAGGCCCGCGCGATGTGGAAAAAGATGCGCTGGTTCTGGTGCGGCGCGATACCATGGAAAAGCAGTTTGTGGCACGTAAAGGCATCCTGCAAACCGTAACCGATGAGTTACAGCACATGCAGAAAGATATGCTGCAGCGCGCACTCAAATTCCGTGAAGAAAACACATTTCAGGTGGACGACTACGCGGAATTCAGGAAGATTGTGGAAGGTGAGGGTGGATTTATTGAGAGCCACTGGTGCGGCGACGCCGCTTGTGAAACACGGGTGAAAGAGGAAACGAAAGCGACTATCCGCAACATTCCTTTTGAGCGCAAGAAAGAAAGCGGTAAGTGCATTGTTTGCGGGAAAGAATCTCAGGGAAGAGTGGTTTTTGCCAAAGCGTACTAAAGATGTATCACGACATTTATGTCGTGCATATATTTTCAATATAATTTGCTCAAAAGAACCTAAATGGCCTGAAATTAAAAATGAACATTATTATGTTCTGTCTGAAATTTAAAAACTCAAACAAATTAATATAAGAAGCGACTAATGTATCAGAATCGATCATACGGCTTCGGACCGGGCGGGGCAATACCGCCGGCCATAAAAAACTTACTGTTTATTAACGGGGTCGTGTTTTTAATGCAGCTCCTTAACCCGGGGCTGGATTTCTTTATTCGCCAGAACTTCGCTTTGGTACCGGCTCAGGTGTTTTCCAGCTTCAAAATATGGCAGCTGGTAACCTATTTGTTTGTCCACGGCGGTTTTATGCATATTCTGTTCAATATGTTTATACTGTGGATGTTCGGTACGGAACTGGAATATGAGTGGGGAACGCGGGAATTTCTTAAGTTTTATTTTATTTCGGGCATCGGAGCCGGACTTTTTATTGCGCTTCTTTCCCCATACCCAACCATCGGCGCTTCGGGCGCTATTTACGGAGTAATGGTAGCCTACGCTCTGCGCTATCCGGATCGTATGATTTATATCTATTTTTTATTTCCGGTAAAGATCAAATATTTTATGATCTTCCTGGTTGGTTTTCAGTTCCTGATGTTTGTAGGGTCTACGGCCAGTACCATTTCGCACGTAGCTCACCTGGGTGGAGCGGTGGTTGGTTATGTATATCTGAAATATGGACATTTGAGTTATAAAATTAAAAGCCAGCTGTCCGGATTATTTACAAGTACTAAAAGCGGCTCCCACATGCATTATACTAAAGGTGGGGATAAGAAAACCGAGTATTACCGCAAAGTTGTGGATGATTTGCTGGACAAAATTAATAAAGTAGGTTATTTGAATTTAACCGAAGAAGAGAAGCAAATGCTGGAAGAAGGTTCGCGCTATTTGCGTGAACATGACGATGAAAATTTAAATTAAATCAATAGGTTTTTCGAGGGAGGCCTTTATATGAGTTACTTTGAAAACCTTACATGCGGCTGTGAAGATTGTCATTATAACCACGATACCCTATGCTATAGGGAATCCATTACCCTCGATTTAAACGGCACTTGCGAGGATATGGTTACCTGTGATGATTTCGAATGCCAGGATTGTGAGTTTTTCGATTTCTGCAAAAAGGAAAAGAAATATAACTCTACCGCATTTACAACGAACGAAGATTATTACAATGAGGATGAGTACTAATATTCATTCTAATACAGGTTTTCATTGATTGCCTGTTTAAGACAGGGAAATATTTAGAGAAAATTCCATAGATGTAAATCTATGGAATTTTTTTATTGTAAGTGTACGGCATAAATCATGAACTGACCTTTTATCACTAAATTCCTCTTCCATGTTTTTATCAAGATAGCCTCCAACCGGTATAAAATGGTTATTTAAATTCGTCGAATCGCAAATCATGCTCCCGAAGCGGGCAGAGAAGTTTGCTCTGATTTTACATTTATGCTAAATTCGTCCGAATTTTCAAAAATTAACCATGCGATAACGAAACACGGTAAACGGATGCCAAACTACATAAAAAGACTAAGCATACTCGATTTTACGAATCTGCTGTTTCTCGGTATTGTCGTCCTATTGTATACCGCTGCATTCTACCGCACGCCATACCGTATAGAATTATTGGCGGTCTATCTGGCTTTGGCGTCATTGGTATGGCTTTCGGTTTATTTACGCAATCGATTTAACCACGAGCCCTGGCAGCGTATCACTATGTTGGTTATACTGGTGCTTTTTTTGCTCATTATGTTTGAATCTTTTTTTATGCTCATTCCTTTTTTTAGCTCCGCTCGTTACGACGCTTTATTGAGTAGTATCGATTATGATTTATTAGGCGTTCATCCGACAGTTTGGTTTGAACGCTGGATTCATCCCTTGCTTACGGAAGTTTTATATGTTTTATATGCCTTCTATTTTCCCATGCCGCTTATTGTTATAGGGTGGATGTTAAAAAAACAGAAGTACAGAGAAGTGGAACAAGCTATTTTTGTGTTGATGCTTTGTTATTATAGCGCATATATTATTTATTTTTTGGTGCCTGCGCAGGGACCGCGTTTTTATATGGCCGATCTTCAATCCATTCCTCTAAACGGATATTTACTCGCGGAACCCATCCGGAACACCATTAATTTCCTGGAACCCAACAAGCTGGATGCTTTTCCCAGCCTTCATACGGCCATTTTACTGCTAACCATGCTCATTGCCCGCAAGTACCATCGAAAAATGTATCTCATTTTTATACCGGTAGCGATTGGGATTCTCATATCGCTGGTCTATTTACGTTATCATTATGTAATTGATGTGCTGGCAGGCGCTTTACTGGCTTTACTGAGCTGGATATTTGGCAACCGCCTGTACGAAAAATACCATGAAAGATTCGATTTCCATTTTTGGACGAGGTAAACATGAAATCTTTATTGGACGCTCTCGAATATAAGAAACGGGATATGCATCTATATGTTTTATTAATTAGCGCACCGCTGCTGCTCACATTGTATTGGTATTACGGCAATGCCCGCTTTCTATTAAAAATTGTGCCCGCTTTTCAAAATAACGCGGCCGGAGATATTTATGCGCATATCATGCAGTTTGCTTCCTTCTTTTTACTCACTTTTCTTTTGCCGCTGGTATATATAAAATTTATCCGCAGAGAAAGCCCGGCGGAATATGGTTTGCAAATGGGGGACAAACGTTACGGTTTCCTGTTTGTGTTAATTGCCGTGCCGCTCATCGTTGCCCCGCTGATTTATATCGCCGCGGGAATGCCGGACATTCGGGCGGAATATCCTTTATCCAAAGCGTTGTATCAACACCGGGAATGGGTACTCTGGTATGAATTGGCCTATGTGGTTTTTTATTACATCGCCTGGGAATTTTTCTTCCGCGGTTTTCTGCTCTTTGGCATAAAAAAATACTGGGGCGCCATGCCAGCCGTATTAATCCAGACCATCTCGTCCTGCCTGATTCATTTGGGCAAACCGGACGGCGAAATTTTAGGTTCTATCGTCATCGGCATCCTGTTTGGCGCCATTGCTTTGCGCACCCGTTCGATATGGTATGTGTTTATCCTGCATGCCGCCATCGGGGTATTAACGGATGTGTTTGTGATGTTGAGGTAATTTTATGAAAACTATTCTAATTACCGGCGTTAACGGTTTTATCGGCAGCCATGTAGCCGAACGGCTGCGAAAAGAAGGCCACAAAGTGCGCGGACTGGTGCGCAAAACATCCGATCTGTCGTTGATTGAAGGACTTGATATCCAACTGTTTTACGGCGATATCACCGCCCCGGAGACCTTGCGGCAGCCGTTAGAAGGGGTGGATATCGTTGTTCATGTGGCCGGGCTGGCCTCGGACTGGGGGCCGTATGAACGCTTCCGGCGCATCAATGTGCAAGGCACACAGAATATTGCCCGCGCCGCCGCTGAGGTAGGCGTTAGACGATTTGTGCATATCAGCACCGTGGCATTGCACGGCTTCGGCCACAAGCAAGCTGTGGATGAAGATTTCCCTATGGCCGATACGATCTTTCCTTATAACGAAAGCAAAAAAGAAGCCGAAAAATGGCTGTTTGAATTTGCCGAACAAACCGCAATGGAAGTCACCGCCGTACGTCCGGGCAATGTGTACGGTCCGCGCGATCACACCTTTATCGATAAATATCTGGAAGCGCTGGAACAGGGTAAAATTGCCTACATCGACGGCGGCCGGCACAAAACCTGCCCGGTCTATATCGAAAATCTGGTGGAGGGCATTCTGCTGGCTTGCTTTCATGAGCGGGCCAAGAATGAACCGTTCATCATCACCGACGGGCTGGATATTACCTGGAAACAGTTTACCGACGCTCTGGCCGATGCAATGGGGCTAAAACGCCCCAAGCTTTCCGTGCCTTACGGATTGGTTTATGCTCTGGCCTGGCTGATGGAAATGTTCTACAAATTATTCCTTATCCAAACCCCGCCTTTGCTCACCCGCTACCGCATTATGAACGGCGGGCGGGATTATTATTTCTCCATCGAAAAAGCCCGCAGGATATTGGGCTACGAGCCGCGTATCCCCTTAGAGGAGGCCGTAAAACGCACGGTGCAGTGGTATAAACAACGCAATGAGAAGTAACACGACATTTATGTCGTGAAATCGTCAAGAAAGACAAAAGAAAAAGGACTCGTAATTAAAAATTTAACGCCGGAAAAGAGAACATCAAACTCTTTATTCTTTCCGGCGATTTTTAGATGTATAACTTAACTGTGGTTATGCGGTTATAAGGGGTAACTATACAAACGGTATGTCTTATACTTTTTTGACCCGAACGATGCAATAGCCCGGTTCATAGTGTGGTTGTCTTCCAGTATCCAGGACATCTCGCCGCCGATGTAGCCGGCTTTATAGGCATTTTCGATAGTTCGTACATAGAAAACAGAGCCGAGCCCGCTGAATTGCAGTTCTTTAATAACCCCCAAAATGATAACCCGCACGGTTTTTATTTTTTTCATGCCCGTTAACAGCTTAAAAATACCGGTAGGAAAGAGCCGGCCATTGGGAATTTTGGCCAGGATTTCGTTGATGTTGGGGATAGTTACGCTAAAGGCTACAGGTCTGCCTTCCCGTTCGGCAATATAAATCAGGTTTTCGTCGGCCAATGGTTTCAGGTCGGCAGCCACGGCGTCGATCTCTTCCTCGGTAAAGGGAACAAAGGCGTAATTATTGCTCCAGGCGTCGTTATAGACCTCTTTGATCAATTTGATCTCTTCATCCAGTTTTTTAATATTGATATTGCGTACCGTGATGTTGTATTTCTTTAGAATCTTTCCGGCTACGCGTCGCATCTTCTCGGTAATCTGTTCCACCGCATCCTTGGTGGGGCTGTACCAGGCAAATAAATCTTTGGCTTTGGTGTTTCCAAATCCTTCCACCAGAGTGGGATAATAGGTCGGGTTGTGGGTCATCATAATGAAGGGCGGGGTATCGTATCCGTCGATCAACAAACCGCATTCGTCATTGGTAGAAGGATTCATCGGGCCAAGCATATGATCCCGGTCTTTCGCTCTAAGCCAGTCTGCCGCCGCTTCAAACAGGGCATTGGCCGTTTCCTGATCGTCAATGCACTCGAAAAATCCCCAAAATCCGGCTTTATCATTATGAAATGCATTATGGTTCTCATTGGTAATGGCCGCGATCCGTCCGGCGGGCACACCGTCTTTATAAGCAATGAACAGTTCGATTTCGGCGTGTTTGTAAAAAGGATTTTTCTTCGTGTCCAGTATTTTCTTGCGCTCCATACGCAAGGGACTCACCCAGTTCGGCGTGTTTTTATTCATACGCCATTCCAGGTCTATAAACAGGTTTTTCTCCCTGGATGAACGGACGGTTTTAATTTGAACGGACATGGCTGTGCCTCGAATTATTTTATAGTTTTTTAGTTGTCAGTTATCAGTTTTTAGTTACTAAGTTATTGAGTTATTAAGTTATTGGGCTTTTAGCTGTTGGCTATTGGCTGTTAGCTTTTAATTCGTAATTCGTAATTAAATGATTCGTAATTAATTCCCAGTTCCCAATTTCCAATTTCTATTTTCTAATTACCCGTTTACCCGTCACTTCCTACTTTGTACTAAATACTAAATACTATGTACTATGTACTATGTACTTCCCGCAAGATAAATCTTGCGTTACATTCGTAATTAAATAATCCCCACTTCTTTAGCCACTTTGTGCATAATATCCAGCACCCGGTTCAGATCATCGTCCGTGTGAGTGGACATAAAACTGGTGCGGATCAGGGCTTCGTCGCTGGGTACCGCGGGGCTGATCACCGCATTGGCATATATGCCTTCGTCAAACAAACGGTGCCAGAAAATAAAGGTGCGTTCATCATTACGCACGTAAAGCGGAATGATCGGCGTGCCGTTGCTAACGCCTGTATCAAAACCCAGGGCTTTGAATTCTTTAAGCATATAATCGGCAATGTATTGCAGGCGCGTAATGCGCTCCGGTTCTTCCTGAATAATTTCCAATGATTTTGTAGCTGCTGCAGTGGCTGCCGGGGTGGGAGCGGCACTGAAAATGAGCGGACTGGCTTTGTGTTTTATGTAATCGATTACCGCTTCCGGGCCGGCGATAAATCCGCCCAGGGAGGCCAAAGATTTGCTGAAGGTGCTCATGATCAAATCAACTTTGTCTTCCAGTCCCAAAAGTTCGCAGCTGCCTCTTCCGTTTTTTCCCAAAACGCCGACGCCGTGCGCTTCGTCGATGTAAATACGCGCCCGGTACTTTTGCGCCAGTTCGACCAGCCTGTCCAGCTTGACGATATCGCCTTCCATACTGAAAACGCCGTCGCTGACGATGATTTTTCCTTTGTCTTCGGGAAGGGAACGGAGCAGTGATTCCAGGCTGTCCATATCGTTGTGGTTGTAACGTTTTATGGTAGCACGTAATGCGGCGATGGTGCCGGCATAAATCGAAGCGTGGTCGGCCTTATCCATAATAATGATATCGTTACTGCCGGCCAGAGTGGACAGGGCTCCCAAATTGGTCATATAACCGGTGCTGAAAACCAGGGCCGCTTCACGCTGCATAAATTGGGCTATCCGTTTTTCCAGTTCTACGTGCAGATCGAGCGTACCGTTCAAAAACCGTGAGCCGGAGCAGCTGGTGCCGTAACGTTTTGTGGCCTCGATGGCGGCTTCCACAACGCGGGGATCGTGGGTGAGCCCCAGATAATTATTGGAACCGATCATAATGATTTCGCGGCCGTCAATACGAACCCGGGGGCCGTCATTGCCACTTAAGGGTGTAAAATAAGGGTAAATGCCCGCTTCTCTGGTTTCACGTGCGCGGGTAAAGTTGAAGCATTTATCAAAAATATCCAACAGGCCTCCAAACGGTTATCACATCCGGATTAAACAGGTACCGGCTTTTGCAACGTTGAGTCAGGTCATTGTGGCAACGAATGCAAGCTTAAGAAAAAGCTGGTCTTTTTCCTAAAAAAGAAGATCGTGCCTGCCCAAAGGGCATAAAAGTTAAACCGGTATTTAAAAAGGTTTGCGAAATATACTAAACTTTTTTAAAATATGCTACTTAAATTTATGCTAAAACAAACTCTAACTCTTTAAAAATGAAAGAATTAGAATGAATGTTTTTGTTACCGGGGCGTCCGGCTTTATTGGTAGTTTTTTAACGCAGAAGCTTGTTGAACAAGGACACAAGGTTCAGGCTCTGGTTATGAGTAAGGACCCCTTGCAGTGGATTGCAGATTTGGATGTGAAGTGTGTTTTTGGCGATTTACGCAATACCGAACCTCTTAAAAATGTTCTTCGGGAAGCGGAATATGTCTATCATCTGGGCGGCATCACCAAAGCGTATAACGGAAAGGATTTTTACGAAGTCAATTACCGGGGTACGCGCAATCTGGTTGACACGTTGATAAAATCGGGAAGCCATCTCAAACGGTTTGTATATGTAAGCTCTCAATCGGCCGCCGGCCCCAGTCCGACTATCGAACCGATCGACGAAAACCATCCGCCGCAGCCTATTTCCGATTACGGTAAAAGCAAATTGGCCGCTGAAAATTTTTTGAATGAAATAAAGAAAGAATTTCCGGTAACCATCATCAGGCCGGCCTCGGTATATGGCCCCCGCGACAGCGATATTCTGCAATTCTTCCGTACCGTACGCTGGGGTGTGATCCCTCAGGTTGGATTAAGGGAAAAATATCTCAGCCTGATCCACGTACAGGATTTGGTTGACGGTATGATCCGCGCCGCCGGTTTGAAAAAAACGCTTGGGCGCACCTATTTTTTAGCCAACAACCGACCTTATTCCTGGGAAGAAGTGGCCAAAACCATTCTCAAAACAATGGGGAAAAGAGGCGTCCGAATATACATCCCCGAAATGCTGCTTAAAGGCGCGGCAACGCTCAGCGAAGCCATATCCAGATTGAGGCATAAACCGGCTGTGGTAAACCGCAATAAAATTACCGAAATGAAACAGAATTTTTGGGTGTGCAGCCCCCGCCGGGCAGAAAGGGATTTCGGATTCAAAACCCGCTTTACCCTGGAAGAAGGCATCCGGGAAACGGTAGAATGGTATGTGCAAAACAAATGGCTATGACACCCATTGGTACCGACAGTGGTTTGGAACGGAATATCTACAGGTGTACCGGCACAGGGACGAAAACGACGCAGCCGAGCTTATTCAATTGTTTCTGCGTACGGTTAAGCCCGTTCCCGGACAGCGGTTTTTGGATGTGGCCTGCGGCAACGGGCGGCATGCCCGCATATTAAACCGATATGGGTTGCGTGTAACCGGTATCGATCTCTCTGCACCCTTGCTGCGTCACGCACAGCGGAATACGCCGCAGCATTCGGACTTATTGTATATTCGCGCCGATATGCGCGCGCTTCCGGTTAAAACAAAATTTGACGGCGCCCTATCGCTGTTTACCTCTTTCGGCTATTTTGCAAAGGATGCGGAAAATGCTCTGGTGCTGCAGGAAATAGCCCGGGTAATACTAACCGGAGGCATTTACTTTCTCGATTATCTCAATCCGCCGTTTGTCAAAGAGCATCTTATTGAAGAAAGCGTTCGTCATTCCGGCAGTATCCGGATAAAAGAAAAACGTTATATAGAAAATCAGCGCGTACACAAGGAAATTACGCTGGATCAAAACGACAGGAAGAAATCCTTCCACGAATCCGTACGTTTGTACTCTTTTGAAGAGATGGGCCGCATGTTGCTGCGTGCCGGTTTTAGCGTTCAGGCCTCTTACGGAAATTATAAAGGCGAAACATACACAACCGATTCGGAACGGATGATCCTTTTTTGCCGAAAGAAATAATACCGGGTGAGCAGAGGTTAGAAAAAGCGGATGTCCTTTACATAGAAAAGCAGCGGAAACCGCATGAAAAAAAAATCAATTTTCGACGATTATGTCGGTCAACACCCGGCGGCAGCTTCTTTCTTTAACCTGCCCCTTAAACCGGATTGGCTGAGCGCCGCCCGGAACATTGCAGGTGAACAGCGCCACCGGGATTTTGTACAACTTCTTTATGAGCAAAATAAACATACCGAAGACCCTGCCGTACATCGCGTTTTAAAAAGCCTGAACGAGAAACCGCCCCTTTTTGTGGTAACCGGACAACAAACCGGTTTGTTTGTCTCGCCAATGTACACGATCTACAAAACGCTAAGCGCAATACATTTAGCCCGGTCATTGCAACGTCGTTTACCGGATTATAACGTGTGTCCTCTTTTTTGGATTGAAGGGGAAGATCACGATTATAAAGAAGTGGCCTCGTTGTGGGTGTGGACAAAAGAAGGACGGCTGCAATCCTTTTTTTTAGCGGAACAGGAAAAGGAGAAGGGCTTTTCTATGGGCAGGCGTCGCTTACCGGCCTCGGTTAATGTTTTGTTGGATGAACTGAAAGCGGCTTTACCGCTAACCGACTTCAGCAGGGAGTTGTTCTCAGTTCTGCAATCGTGTTATCAACCGCAGCGAAACTGGGCCGAAGCTTTTGCCTGTTTGATCCGTCATATATTTTACGGTACAGGACTTTTACTTTTCCTGCCCGGCGATCCTCAGATAAAATCAGCCTCCGTTCCGTTTTTTGAACAGCTTATACAGGATAACGAAGCGGTTTTGGCGGCTTTTTCCGCTCAGGCGGAAAATATCGATGCCGGGGGCTACGCCTTGCAGGTTCATCTGCGCAAGTCGCTGGCCTATATCTACCTTTCGGACGGGGGCGGGGCGCGGCAGCATATATATCGCGATAACGAAGCCGGGTTCATTCGCGCAGACCGAAAAAAACGTTGGAAGCAAAACGAATTGGTCGATTATGCCCGGCTGCACCCGGAGTGGTTTTCTTCCACCGTGCTTACCCGGCCGCTCTGGCAAAGCTGGATGCTGCCGGTAATCAGCTATGTGGCCGGCCCGGCGGAAATTGCCTATTGGGCTATGCTCAAAAAAGCATTTGAACGTCTGAATTTGTATATGCCCCACCTGCAGCCCCGGGCTTCGTTTACCCTTGTGGAACCGGCTATCCAACGACTCCTGGAAAAATTGAATATCGATCCTGCAGCCGTAACCCCGGATGCGCAGAACTTTGTTCGGGAACAGCTTAAACAAACGGATCAAACCGGTTTGACAGAATCGTTTCGGTCTTTGCGCACCAAAATGCGAACGGAACAGGAACATTTATCACCAATCCTGAAAGAAGTGGATCCTACATTGGCGCCCGCAGCACAGAAAACATTCTTTCAGATCGAAAAGAGTCTGAATGCTTTGGAAGCCAAAGCGCTTAAACGTCTGGAAGAAAAGGAACGGCAAAAAACAACCCAACTGCAGCGTATCCGGGAACATTTTTATCCGCAGGGCAAAAAGCAGGAAAGGATCATTGCCCCGCTTTACTTTTTAAACAAATATGGCTTAGATTGGGTTAAGGAAATCGGAAAGAAGATAGACCCTGACGATTTTTCCCACCGGATATTCTATTTATCCTGAACGATCCCTGCTTTAAACCTGATTGGACTAAAGCCCGGTCTTATTTCTGACGAAAACAGTATGGCAGACTTGGTCCTGAACTCTATTCAGAAAAAAATGCAACGAAACAATACAATCTGCGTAAATAGGGGTAAGTTCTATTAAAGAGCAGACAGGATAACTTGAGAGCCGCATCATGAGAGCAGCATCCTCAAATAGAGAAGACAAGACACACCGTCAACCGCTTTGGAAAGATATTTTAAAATTCAATAAGAATAAAGTAACTCTGGCCGTTATACTTGTACTGGTCGGTATTACCGGAATAATTGTTCCGGTAATACCCGGATTACTGCTCATTTTACTGGCCATCGCTCTGTTCAAAAAAGGATGGATGGAGAAGATACGCACCCGTCTCGGATTGCGCAAAACCGTATAATTACATACTCCGCTTAGTATTTTTCCAGTTCCGCATTGACCATATTCAGCAATATAGCCTTTTCGCGCATAGGCAGAAAAGCGCTTTTGAATCCCGCCACAATCACATTTTTTAAATCGGTCATATTCCATTCCGCATATTTTGCGGCCAGATGAAGTTCTTTGGTTATTGTGGTATTGGAAATCAGCCGGTTATCGGTGTTGATGGTAACACGCAGACCGTAATCATAATAAAATTTGAGCGGGTGGGTTTCATACGAGCTGGCCGCTTTGGTTTGAATATTACTGGTTAAGCAGATTTCCAGCGGGATACGGTGATCGTTAACGTAGTTGAGCAAATCACCGTCTTCCTTCAGCCGGGTGCCGTGCCCGATGCGATGCGCTCCGCAATAGTGCAGCGCCTGATGAATGCTTTCCGGACCGTAGGCTTCGCCAGCATGCGCTGTACAGTTAATATTGTTGTTCAAAATCAGGTAAAAGGCCTCGCGGTGATGTTTGGCAGGATAATTTTCTTCGGCGCCGGCCAGATCGAAAGCCACCACACCCTGGTTCTTATAGGCCATAGCCAGTTCGGCTAAAATCAGCGACGTTTCCGGATTGATATTGCGCATCCCGCAGATGATCACGCCGGTTTTAATATGGTATTTTTTTTCGGCAGCCCGCAGCCCGGCCAAAACCGCATCAACGATTTCGGTCAGCTTCATGCCTTTTTTGGTATGCAGCACCGGCGAGTAGCGTACTTCCAGATACCAGATGTTTTCTTTGGCGGCGTCCTCGGCCAGCTCAAAAGCGGTGCGGTAGAGCGCCTCGGCGTCCTGCATCACCGAGAGTGTGATATCAAAGGGGCGCAGATATTCCACCAGACTTTTACATTTCAAACCGGGAACCAGCAGCTTGCGCAGTTCTTTGCGGTTGAAGGTGGGCAATTCAACATTCTGCTTTTTGGCCAGATCGATCACGGTATCAATACGTACGCTGCCGTCCAGATGGCAATGCAGATCGGTTTTGGGCATTTGTTTAATGATTTTTGTGTCTATATCCATAAGTCAGTCCTGCAAAAATGTAACCTTGTGAAGCAGCGGATTAAAAGTTATTGAAGTAATGAGACATAAAACGCATGTATTTTATGTCTCATTACTTCACTATTCCGCTACTCCATCTCTCTTTTATTAAATTTTCAATAATATTTTTTGTTAAAAAACGGGGTCATAGCGCTGATCACCGCCCATTTAAACGAATCCGTCCGCGTAATCAGATCGTGAGTAAGCGTTCCGAAAGCCCCGTTTTTTGAGCGCACATCGTTTCGCCCGCTCAGGGTATCCATCACTTCGGCCAGTTCACGCCCCTCTTCGTACAAAGCCTTCCGGATACTGTCCGGAAGGGCAAGGGCCGGCGAGCTGCCGTAAAATCCCCGTTTACCATCAAACACATACACCCAGTTTTGCAGATAGGCGGCGGGAACGCTTCCTTCGATTGTTTGCACAAAAACCCCGCCTTCCAGTCCAATGGCAAAACTAACATCGTTCAGGTTTTTATATACAAAAAGAGCTCTTTGCAGAGCTCCCTTCATCATTTCCTGTTGCGACAGCGGCATCTCCGATATTCCCGTTTGCGAGGGTATAGCTTCAAATACCGCTTTATCGATATGTTTTTCGGGGAATGCCTCCAATAATGCCGCAACAGCCTGTTCACAGGCGGCTACTTTGGTCTTATTGGTGGAACCGATACCGATACGCATCATTCCTGATTACTCGTATCCGCCGGTACGGGTTCAAACGACTCATCGAGCGTGTCAGCCGGTTCTGCGGCCTCTTCCGCAGGCGACTCCATAGATTCCTGTTCGCCGGCCGGCACCAGTCCGAGCTGCTGCCGGTATCCTTCCAGAGAAGCCTCATCCACGGCCAGTTCGGATGTGTCTTCCGGATTTTGCAGTTTAATACGCGCCAGCAACCCGAAGGTGTTATCCGGGAATTTAACGGTTACCGTTCGGTAATCTTCAATCGCTTTGTTAACCTGGCCGAGTTTGGCCTCGGTAATCGCCCTGCGGTAAAGCGCTTCGGCCTTGGCGTTTTGGTCGTCGCTGTCTTTATAGTTGTAAGCTTTATTGTAGTATTCAATGGCTTTCTTATAATCCATTGTATCGTTGGTAACCGTACCGGGGTTAAATTGTGCGGCCCGTTCGTAAAATTTTCCCAACTGATTGTAGATTTGCGGCACACGCTCAGGGATAATGTTTTCGCGCAACAGACGCAGCAAAATATCCATTTGTTCCTCAAAGTTATCCAGTTTACCCTGCGCTTCCGCCAGTTTAAGCTGAACATCGATATGCAAATCCGTTGCCGGGAAACGATCCAGCAGCAAATTGAAAGTTTTCACGGCCTCTTCATATTTACCGCCGGTCAGCTCGCTGCTTCCTTTGGCATACAAGTCTTCAGCGGTAACACCTTCCATATCCTGCGCTTTTTTACTGGAACCGCAGGCCATTATCAGAAAGGCTAAAGAGATCATACCGATAAGCGTAACATATCGCATAACGTTCTCCTAAGTATTCAAAATCTCCGGGATTGTCTTTTGGACCTCATGGACAAGCTTTTGCTCATCCAAAAACAGAATCTGCCGGTCGCGCATCAGCCAACGTCCGTTTACCATTACATGCTGTACATCGCCGGAATGCGCCGAATAAACCAGCTTAGAAAATACATTTTCGTAAGGAATCGAGTGAACTTGATAATCTTTAATAAATATCATATCGGCCAGCTTGTTTTCTTCCAGGCTGCCGGTTTCGTTTTCGATGCCCAGTGTCGCAGCGCCGCCCAGGGTGGCCATGTTAAAAACCTGCTCTGCGGTCATGCTTTGCGGGCCGTGCAGCGGTTTCTGTATGAGCGCAGCCAAACGCATTTCGTTAAAGGCGTCCAGATGGTTGTTGCAGGGTGCTCCGTCTGCTCCCAGCGAAACGGTAATACCTCTTTGCAGATAGTCCGGAACCGGCGCAACGCCGGACCCCAATTTTAAATTTGCCGAAGGGCAATGCAACACTTTAATATTTTTTTCTTTCAGTAATGCGCGTTCTTCTTCATCCGTCCAGATGCAGTGGGCCAGACAAAGATTCGAACCGGCCAGCCCCAGTTTTTCGAACAACATAACATTGTTTACACCAAACCGCTGTCGAACCAGTTCCACTTCATCCTTGTTCTCGGAAGCGTGGGTGTGATATACCGTATCGTATTCTCTGGCCAGCCAGCCGGTTTCCACCAGCAAATCGTCGCTGCAGGACAGGGCAAAACGGGGTGCAAATGCATAACGCAGCCGTCCCTCATCATAGTTATGCCATTCTTTTAGCAGCATTACGCTGGTATCCAGGCTCTCCCGCGTGTTCTCTTTCAATGAGGTGGGAAGCTCCCCGTAATCCATCATTGTCTTACCGGCAAAAGCCCGGATGCCGCTGGCGGCCAATTCCTCAAAGATGACCTGCTGATGATGCACCGTGCCCATATCCATAATGGTGGTTGTACCCGACCTGATCAGTTCGGCTAAACCGAGCCGGGCGCTCAGGCGCAGGGTTTCCGGCGTATGCCTTCCTTCGTAAGGCCAGATTTTTTTCTCAAGCCAGTCCAGCAGAGATAAATCATCGGCCAGATTCCGAAACAGTGCCTGGCAAAGATGCACATGGGTCTGAATAAAACCGGGAGTAATGATATATCCGGTAGCGTCAAAGACCTCAGCGGCCGATTCTTCTATATCAGGTGCTATTTTCTTGATATGTCTGCCGTCGATCAGAATATCCGCCTGTACAACTTCCAGGCGCCGGTTCATCGTGACGACCAGACCATTTTTAATCAGAATTCGCTGCGTCATATAATCCGTTTTAGCTAAAACTAATAAAATATAAATGTTATGCCATTCTTTATCAAGTTAATTTTCCCCGGCGCTTTCTGTTTGCAGGGCCGGGATATTCACCGTATAAATGAAACTTGCTTAGCGGTTTTTGGCGGAACAATTTACTGAAGTTGTGCGTTTGCCAGTTTGTCGCTTGCACGTTCAGAAGTACAACGTCTGCAGCTCTATAAAAAAGGGTATTTAAACTTGACTCAGATGGGTTCATTCGTTACTTTTTTCATTTAAGTAATAATCGACATTGATGTTAAGCGTATTATAAACCTACCATAAATCATCTTAAGGAGATCGATACATGAGTGTACGAGTTGCTATTAACGGATTTGGCCGCATCGGACGTTTGGTCTTTAAAGCCAGCCAATTAAAAACGGATATGGAAATCGTAGCCATCAACGATTTAACCGATTCCAAAACTCTGGCCCATCTTTTAAAGTACGATTCCGTCCATGGCCGCTACCCGGCGCCGGTTCGGGCCGAGGGTGAATATATTTACGCCGGCGACGCCAAAGTGAAAGTTCTGGCGGAACGCGATCCTTCCGCTCTGCCCTGGGGCGATTTAGGCGTAGATGTGGTTGTGGAATCCACCGGTGTGTTCCGCAAACGCGCCCAGATCGAAAACCACATTAAAGCCGGCGCCCGCAAAGTTGTACTCACGGTACCTGCAAAAGACGAGATAGACAACACGGTGGTTTTGGGCGTAAATGATGCAACATTGAATAAAGATAACGTGATTGTTTCCAACGCCTCCTGTACCACCAACTGTCTGGCGCCCATCGCCAAAGTTTTAAACGATAGTTTCGGCATCAAACGCGGATTGATGACCACCATCCACGCCTATACCAACGATCAGCGCATTCTGGATTTGCCGCATAGCGATTTACGCCGTGCCCGGGCCGCCGCCGTAAGTATGATTCCCACAACCACCGGCGCCGCCCGCGCAGTGGGTAAGGTGATCCCCGAACTGAATGGTAAACTGGACGGGATGGCTATCCGCGTACCGACCAGCGACGGTTCGCTGGTGGATCTGGTTGCCGAACTGAACCGCGATGTAACTGTGGAAGAAGTGAATAAGGCTATGAAAGACGCCGCCGAAGGGCCGATGAAAGGCATTCTGGAATACTGCGTGGATCCGATCGTATCCATTGATATCGTTGGCAACGATCACTCCAGTATTTTTGACAGTCTTTCTACCACGGTTATGAACGGCAATTTTGTTAAAGTGCTGTCCTGGTACGATAACGAATGGGGTTATTCCAATCGTGTCGTTGACCTGATTCAGCGGATTGCCGCATTATAAACGCTGTTAATACGGGCTGCATCGGCAGCCCTTTTTCGTATCATTCGGAATGAAAACGGAGTGTGCACTATGGCCAAATTGACCATTGATCAGATCGATTTTAAAAATAAAAAGGCTCTGGTTCGTTGTGATTTTAATGTCCCGTTGGACGAGAACCGCCGCATTACGGATGACCGTCGCATCGTAGCCGCTTTGCCGACCATAAAAAAAATCATCAAGGATGGCGGCAGCGCCATTTTATGCAGCCACCTGGGTCGTCCCAAAGGGCAGGTGAAAGAAGAAATGCGCTTATCGCCGGTGGCTGACCGCTTGCAGGAGTTGCTGGCACAGCAGGTTGTTATGGCCAAAGATTGCGTTGGACCCGAGGTGCAGGAGGCCAAAAATGCTTTACCACCCGGGCATATCCTGCTGCTGGAAAATCTACGATTTCATAAAGAAGAGACGGAAAATGATCCGGAATTTGCCCGGGAATTGGCTTCCGGGGCCGATGTTTTTGTAAATGACGCCTTCGGTACGGCTCACCGGGCGCACGCCTCCACCGTAGGGGTTACCGACTATTTTGATCAATGCGCTGCCGGCTATCTGATTGAGAAGGAGCTAAAATATTTGGGACAGGCCATCGAAAACCCCCGGCGGCCCATGGTTGCTGTTTTGGGCGGCGCAAAAATCTCAGGGAAAATTGATGTGATTAAAAACCTGTTTGATAAGGTTGACGCCCTGATTATCGGCGGCGGTATGGCCTATACTTTTTTTAAGGCTATGGGCTACGAAATAGGTGATTCCTTACTGGAAGAGGACAAAGTGGCTTTGGCCGGTGAGATATTGAAAACGGCCAAAGATAAAGCCGTGGATTTCCTTTTACCGGTGGATATTAAAATTGCCGATCGATTCGACAACGACGCCAATACGGATTTTGTCTCCCGCGAAAAAATCCCGGCCGGTTTTATGGGCCTGGATATTGGTCCGGAAACGATCAAATTATTCAGCGAAAAAATTGAATCGGCCAAGACGATTGTATGGAACGGCCCGCTGGGCGTGTTCGAGATGCCCAACTTTGCCGAAGGGACCCGAAAGATTGCCGAAGCCATTGCCCGGGCTACCGAAAAAGGCGCCATAAGCGTAATTGGCGGCGGAGACTCGGCTGCAGCGGTGAGTAAATTCGGTATGGATGATCGTTTCTCGCATATTTCCACCGGCGGCGGGGCCTCTCTGGAATTTCTGGAAGGAAAGGAACTGCCCGGTATAGCCGCATTGACGGAAGCGTGAGAGAAGTACATAGTGTTTAGTACTTAGTATAAAGTAGGAAGTGACGTGTAATTTAGAAATAAGAAATTTGTAATTAGAAACTGGGAACTGGGAATTAATTACGGATAAACAGGCACATAGGGGCAAAGGGACAAAGGCACAAAGTAACGAAAGATTTATTTTGCGCCTGATGACAAAGGCAGAGGGCGGAAAAGCACAAAGTAACACAGCCAAAAGACCGGATTTTCGAATGCCGATTTACGATTAACGATTTAAGATTTAGGAACTGATAACTGACCCTTCGACTGCGCTCAGGGCAGGCAACTAAAAACTAAAAGCCGATAGCCGATGGCCGAAAGCTGATAGCTGACAACTAAAAACTAATTTCCAACCCAAACAATAAACAAACACGGGAATAAAACTATGGCACGAAAAATCATCATTGCCGGTAACTGGAAGATGCATAAAACCAATGCCGAAGCAAGACAACTGGCTAACCAAATTAAAATGAAGGCCACCGATATCCGCCAGGCCGGGATTATCCTTTGTCCGCCGTTTACAGCCCTCGCGGCTGTGTACGAAACAATCAAAGATACCGGCATAGGGCTGGGCGCCCAAAATATGTTTTGGGAAAAGGAAGGCGCCTTTACCGGAGAGATAAGCGCCGGTATGATTAAAAGCGCCGGCGCCGGATATGTAATTATAGGCCACTCGGAGCGGCGGCAGTATTTTGGCGAGACCGATGAAACGGTAAATAAAAAAATAAAGGCCGCTCTGGAAAACGGCTTGAATCCTATTGTCTGCGTGGGCGAATCCTTGCAGCAGCGCGAAGAAAATATCACCCGGGAGGTGGTTACCCGGCAGATTAAAGGCGCCTTGGACGGATTAAAGCCAGCCGATATGCAGCATATTATTGTGGCCTACGAGCCCATTTGGGCTATAGGCACCGGAAAAACAGCCACCCCGCAACAAGCCGAAGAAGTGCATGGGCAAATCCGTACCGTACTTACCGAAATGTTCGGGCAGGAAGTGGCCGAACAGGTGATTATTCAATACGGAGGCAGCGTTAAGCCGGAAAATGCCAGGGAACTGCTTTCTCAACCGAATATCGACGGGGCGTTGGTGGGAGGCGCCAGCTTAAAAGCAGATTCTTTTGCCGGAATTTTTCAAACTGCGGAACAGTTAAGCGTAAGCAAAAAAACTTGATAGAGGATTAATGAATCCTTAAATTACTTGCTCTGTAAAATTTAGGAGTACAAAATACAATGTACACATTTTTAATTATTTTATTTATTCTGATAAGTTTTGCCATGGTGGTTGTAATTCTTTTACAGGCCGGCAAAGGGCAGGGATTGGCCGGCGCCATTGGCGGCGGCGCTGCCGGGACCTCTATATTTGGCGGTCGGGGCGCGGCGGACTTTCTGAGCAAAGCAACAACCTGGCTGGCTGCCCTTTATATGGCCCTGGCTGTTTTGATAGGTGTCCTCTATAAAAACGAAGCCCAGGAAGCGCAACAGAGCCTCATCCAGCAGCGTGTGCAAGAACAACAGAATACGCTGCCGGAAACCAATGTGCCTTTGGCGCCCATCGAACAAAACCAGCCGACGCAAAACCAACAAAATCAGCAAAATCAACAATAAGTTGGATCGCTGGAGTGGTGGAATTTGGTAGACACGCTATCTTGAGGGGGTAGTGGGTGAGATGCCCGTGCGGGTTCAAGTCCCGCCTCCAGCACAAAGCAAAGCGCTCTGTAAAAGCAGGGCGCTTTTTGGTTTGTAAATTGTTGGATTGATGGAGTAACAAGGAGTAATGGAGTATTGGAGTATTGGAATGTTGGAGTGATGGAATAACGTAAATACGAACCGTTTTAAGTTTTTATAAGCACCACTCCCATTTTCCAATACTCCACCACTCCATTACTCCAACACTCCATCACTCAAATCAATAATTCAATAATTTATCAATTCACCAATCCAAAGACCTGTTTACTCAATTAATCACCTGATTTGCCTATGCTTGAACTACTGCAAAACCTGGACACCTGGCTCTTTCTTTTCTTCAATGTACAATTGGCCAATCCTGTGTTTGATATGGTTATGCCGGTAATTACCAGTAAATATACCTGGTATCCGGTATGGCTGGCGCTGTTTGTGGGACTGCTGTGGAAAGGCGGTAGCAAAGGGCGCTGGGTTGCGTTGGTGGCCATATTAACGGTGATTACAGCCGATCAGATCGTCAATCAATTATTAAAGCCTTTTTTCGGGCGCATTCGGCCGTGCATTGCCGTGGAAGGCGCGCATCTGCTGATCGGGAAAAAGCACTCCTTTTCCATGCCCTCTTCGCATGCGACCAATTTTTTTGCCGTTGCTACGGTGTTTGCCTATTATTACGGACGATATAAAACGCTCTACTGGTTTTTAGCGGCGCTGGTGGCCTATTCGCGGGTAGCTGTGGGTGTGCATTATCCTTTCGATATTCTGGCCGGTGCCGCTGCCGGGGTGCTATTTGGCTGGTTTTGGATATATGTATTCCAAAAATGGTTTAAACCGAAGGAATTGCAACCGTAATGTCCGAAGGAAAAGTATTCTGGCTAATGGATTCTGAATGTTGAATCCGTAAACCGGCGGAATCCATATAAGAATCCACCCGCACAGGTCGGCAATTGGTCAGCAAAGCAGGAAAATTCTTGGCAAGCCAATACCAGAAACGGTTAATTCGAAATTCCCCAAAACCAAAAGTGATTAGAATCAGTCGTCCGGCGGGTTTTAGCACACGCCTGAACTCTTCCAGAATCTTCGAAAAATCCTTTTCCGGTAAAAGGTCTAACATATAGGTGTTAAATACACGATCAAAAGAATTATCCTCGAACGGCAAGCGGTAGGCGGATGCCTGTTGTAGCTTATATGATACCGGGGATACTTTTGTCAGACGTTTCTGTGCATAGGAAATCATATCCGGCGAAATATCCACGCCCTCATTGCGTCCCTTGGGGTTTTGTTGTACAATTTGTGCAAACAGCCTTCCCGTACCAACAGCGACTTCGAGAATATCCATTCCATCCTCAATTTCGGACAAAGCCAAAGCCCGTTTGATGGCCTTATTCTCAGTCAGGTAAGCCCACAAATTATAAAACCAGGCTACGGCCGCATAATGCGCCGTAGTTGTCCGGACAGAAAATGATCTGGGTAATATTTCATATTTTATCATATATAGAACCTCTCTCGTAATTTTTTTAATGGATCACTATTTATTTGCAGATAATCCGGTCAGAATAACCTGCGTGAGTGTGTCTGCAATATTTTCCCATTTAACTTGTTTCGGATCGGCTATCCATTGTAAAATCAAACCATCAAAAACAGCGATTAAAATGGCTGCCATAGTCATTGGCTCTGTGTTCACAAATTCATTTTTGTCGATACCGTTTCGAATGATCCGGGCAAGTATGCCGCGCATATCTTTAAACATATTTTGAAATCCGATTTTTATGGCTTTATTGCGATGAATATGACTCCAAAACTCGGTATAAGCCGGTAAAATATCTTTTGCCTGTTCCATACGCTTAGCAACCATTTGTGCCAGCAAACCAAGTTGCTCGGTTGGGGTAGCGGCATTTTCAAGCGCATCCCGAAGCTCGCTTTGCAGATTTCGAATTTCCCAGGATTCGTAAACAGCAAGAAATAAATTTTCTTTATCGGGAAAGTAGTGATAAATGGTTCCCTGACTCACTCCCGCTTTTTGGGCAACATCCGAAACATTTGCCGCATGATATCCTTTCTGAATAAAAATCTCTGCCGCTACCTTCAAGATTTGTTCCCTGCGCCGGGTGCGAAGTTTCTCAAATTGTGCCGGGGTACGCGGTGACATAGGCACTTCCTTTTATTGATTGACTACTTAGTCAATATAAAAAAAGAATTTGAGTCTGTCAAATGTGAACGCAAGTTCAGAATATTCTTCTTGTGTCCTATATCGTCCAATTGCCATAAAAAAATTTGTTTTTAGTTTCTCTTTCCCTAAATTTACCTTCTTTTTTTTAGGAGTATGATTTGAAACCACAGGAACAACACATCAAATACGCCCGAAAAATTCTGAATTTTATCGAGAAACACGATCATTTTATGCTGAGCGGGCATATCAATGCCGACGGCGACGCTATTGCCGCGGTGCTGGCCATGCAGATGTTTCTGGAAAAGATGGGCAAAACCGCCTATGCCATCTTTAGCGATAAAAAACTGGATCATCGTTTTGATTATCTGCGTAATTTCAACCGCATCGTTAATTACGATCCCGAGAAGGGATTTGATAAAAAAATAGAAAGCGCCATAATACTGGATGTTCCCGGATATAAACGGCTCGGTAATGTGGCCCGGCTGTTGCCGCCTGCGCAGCGGGTTGTAAAGGTGGATCACCATCCATGCGAAGATGTGCTGGGGCATATCGACTGGGTGGATGAAGAGGCGTCCTCCACTACGGCAATGATATTTGAAATTCTGGATCAATCCGCTATGGAGATTGATTTAGATTTGGCCAAAGCGGTGTTTACGGGTATTGTGTACGACACCGGCCGTTTCTCTTTTTCCAATACAACCGCCAGAGATTATTATATTGCCGCACAAATGGTGGACATTGGCGTAAAACCCTCTGAGATTACCAACCGCGTCTTTTTTGAAAACAGTTTTACAGCGCTAAAAACCATCGGTAAAGGCCTCGCTTCTTTGGAAAATTATCTGGACGGCGCGGTAAATGTTATCTATCTTGATGCGAATGATATGAGTAAAAATGATCAGAGCGAAATTGAAGAACTGGCCAATTACAGTGTGGCCATTCGGGGCGGAGAAGTGGGCTTGTTTATCCGCGAAATCAAACCCGGTTTCCATAAAGTGAGTTTCCGTTCTCGAGGCAAAGTGGATGTAAACGCAGTGGCTAAGGCTTTTGACGGCGGAGGGCATTCCCGGGCTGCGGGTTGCCGAATCGAGGGCAATAAAAAAGAAATTCTGCCCCGTATTCTGGAAGAAATAAGAAAACAGTTGGTGGAAAAGTAGTTATCGGATATTGGTTCCGAGTCACTAAATTATTAAGTTGGCTATTGGCTATTAGTTTTTAGTTGTCAGTTGTCAGTTATCAGTTGTCAGTTATTGAGTTGTTAAGTTATTGGGTTGCCAGCGTTTTCCGTTCATATGTCGTAAATCGTTAATCACCATTCGAAAATCAGGTCTTTCGGCTATCGGCTGTCAGCTACTTGCCCTGAGCCTGTTGATGGGGACGGCGAAAATTCATGATTTCGGCAGGCTCAGCCTACGAACCTTGAGCGTTCGATTGATTCCGCCCGGGCGGAACGAAGTCCTGTCGAAGGGTGAGTTTTGCCTCTCCCGATTTATCGGGGCCTGCTCCGGCTTGTCGGGATCGAAGGGTAAAGTGATTGGATTTTACAAATTACCGCGTCATAGTTCGACGTAGCTCACTATGACGCTATGTTGTCACCCTAATATCTACCTGTCCCGACTTGTCGGGGACAAAAAGAACTCTCGGCTTCGACAGGCGTTGTATTGAGCCTGCCGAAATGCTCAGCCTCCGTACCCTGATTTCTATGACTTTGTCAAGTGCTAAAATCAAGCGAATTTCGAGTGGATATGCACATAGTTATCCACAAAATAGTTTTGTGTACGCGCGATAGCGCACATTATTTTTAACAGTTTATT
>DRQG01000023.1 GCA_011369465.1 Caldithrix abyssi | reverse complement strand
CGAAGGGAATAAAAACGCGCGTTCCCGGAAGCACCGTTTCAAAATGTTTGGGAATGTGATACGTAAAAGCGTGGCGGATGGGCAGGTTTAAAATGACTTCGGCATAAGGCATGGCAAAGTCCGTCAGATTGCTAAATTAACGGTAAAAGGAGCGATGGAGCATCGGATGATCGGGATTACACGTTATTCTCGTATCGCTCCAACAATCCGAATTTATGTTATTTTACAAATAAACAAAAGGCGGGACAAACCCGCCTTTAGAAGGATAGTTTATTCTTTTACGACCCAGACCTTAACGGTTGCTTCCACTTCGGAATGCAATTTAACGGGTACGGAATAAATTCCCAGGGATTTGATCGGTTCCTCGAGCTGAATTTTGCGTTTGTCCACTTCGTAGCCCTGCGCTTTGAGCGCTTCGGCAATATTTTGCGAAGTGACCGAACCGAACAGTTTATCTTCCTCGCCTACCTGAACCGTAATGGTGCAGGATACGCTTTCCAGTTTTTTGGCCAGTTCTTCGGCCAGTTTTTTATCTTTGGCCTGGCGCCAGGTTTGCTGTTTAAGGTCGTTTTCCAGCCTCTTTTTATTTGACTCGGTCGCCAGATAGGCAATGCCTTTGGGAATCAGAAAATTACGGGCAAATCCGGGTTTTACTTTAACCACATCACCGGTTTTCCCTAATCGTTCATAATCCTGACGTAATATAATTTCCATTTTATCACCTTTTTTCTCGTTTTATCTGGTAAAGTCTGCAACAAAGGGAATTAACGCCAAATGGCGTGCCCGCTTAACGGCCCTGGCCAGCTGCCGTTGGTGTTTGGCGCAGGTGCCGGACGTATGCCGCGGAATGATTTTTCCCTGTTCCGTGAGGAAACGCAGTAGTTTGCGCTCGTCTTTAAAATCGATATATACGGTTCCTGTTTCACAAAAATGACAAACCCGTTTTCTTTTCATCTTTATCATGGCTTACTCCTTCTCTTCTTCACTGGATGGTGCTTCTTCAACCGTTGATTCTTCCGGTTGTTCGGCGGGCGCGTTTGCTTTTTCCGCTTCTTTGTCCGCTTCAGCCGGAGGTTCGGGTTTTGTTTCTGTTACAGGAGCGGAGCTGCTCACCGCTTCGCTGGCTTTTTCCGCATTGCGCAGCGCTTTTAATTTGTACTTGTCAAAACGATAAGTCAGGTAACGCAGTACTTTGTCGTTGTAGTTATAGTCGTTCTGTAATTCTTTGGCGATGTCGCCTTCGCCTTCGAACTCAATGGAAACATAAAATCCGTACTGCTTTTTCTGGATTTCGTAGGCCAGCCGTTTTTTACCCCATTTTTCCACCTTGCGGATTTTGCCCTTGTTGGCGGTAATAATGGAGGAAAATCGTTCCACCGCCGCGTCGATGTCTTTGGGCGGCATCAGGCTGTCCAGGATGACAATAGATTCGTAAATAGCCATACAACCTCCTTCGGTCTGTACGATCCCGACTTTTATTTGGCCGGGACAGGATTTGCTTGTTATGAATTAATGAATTTGTGTATTATTGAACTACTGGAATGTTGGAATAACGGATTTATAGAGTATTGGAAAGTTAATATTTTTCCGCATTACTCCAGCATTCCATCAATCCATCATACCATTCCCTTTACATCAGCGGTGCGATTACCAACGACACCACCGACATCAATTTGATCAAAATATTCAGAGACGGTCCGGCCGTATCCTTAAAAGGGTCTCCTACCGTATCGCCCACCACGGCCGCTTTATGCGCGTCGGAACCTTTACCGCCAAAAGCGCCGCCTTCGATGTATTTTTTGGCGTTATCCCATGAGCCGCCGGCATTGGCCATAAAAATAGCCAGCAACACACCGCTTACGGTTACACCGGCCAGAATACCGCCCAGCATTTGCGGCATCCGTAAAATAAGTCCGAAAAACACCGGCGTCAGAACAGCCAGCAGTCCGGGAGCAATCATCCGTTTAATGGCCGCAGCCGTGGCGATATCCACGCAACGGGCGTAATCGGCTTGCACGCCTTCTTTGCCTTCCAACAATCCCTTAATTTCGCGGAACTGACGACGCACTTCCTCAATCATATCAAAAGCCGCTTCGCCAACGGCCTTCATGGCAAAAGATGAAAAAATGAACGGCAACACTCCGCCGATCAACAACCCGGCCATCACCCAGGGATCGTTTATATCCAGAACCAGCTTATCGATGCCTAAGGTGGCCGAAACGGTTTCGCGGTACGCGGCAAACAGAGCCAGTGCCGTTAAAGCTGCGGAACCGATGGCAAAACCTTTGCCGATCGCCGCGGTGGTGTTACCAACGGCATCCAGTTTATCGGTCCGCTCGCGTACTTCCGACGGCAACTCGGCCATTTCCGCGCAGCCTCCAGCGTTATCGGCGATAGGACCGTAAGCATCTACGGCCAGCTGGATACCCGTAGTGGAAAGCATACCCAGGGCGGCGATGGCAATACCATACAGGCCGGCAAAAGAATAGGCCACGATAATCGCCACAGCAATCGTAACTACCGGCCAGGCTGTGGAATACATTCCGTTAGCCAGCCCGGCAATAATATTTGTAGCCGCGCCGGTTTCCGAGGCTTTGGCAATGCCCTGTGCAGGTTTGCGGGAATCGGATGTGTAATACTCGGTAAGCAGTCCCACTAAAATACCGCCAACCAATCCGGCAATGGTAGCCATAAACACATCAAAGCCCGATACGGTTAAACCATCCATTTGTACAGGCGATCCAACGATGTAGTTAATAATAAAGTAACTGAATACAACCATCAGAATACCGGCGCCAAAAGTGCCTATATTCAAAGCGGTTTGCGGGTTTCCGCCTTCTTTTGTTTTTACAAAGAAGGTTCCGACGATGGACACAAGAATGCCGGCTGCCGCCAGAATAAGCGGTAACATAACCAAACCGGCCGCACCCGCCGAAGCAGCCAGAACCATCGCTCCGATAATGGAACCGACATACGACTCAAACAGATCGGCGCCCATACCGGCCACGTCGCCTACATTATCGCCCACATTGTCGGCAATGGTTGCCGGATTACGCGGGTCATCTTCCGGGATACCCGCTTCCACCTTGCCGACCAGATCCGCACCCACATCGGCGGCTTTGGTGTAGATACCCCCGCCTACGCGGGCAAACAAGGCAATGGACGAGGCACCCATGGCAAATCCGGATAAAAGAGTTAAAACAAACGTAAGGTCTGCGCCCTGTTCCAAACCGCCGTAAGCCCAAAAGAGAATGGATAAACCGAGCGTACCCAATCCAACCACGCTCATTCCCATAACCGTCCCGCCGCTAAACGCCACAGCCAGCGCATCATTTAAACTGGTACGGGCCGCCTGTGTGGTACGATGGTTGGCCAATGTGGCTACGCGCATACCAAAATATCCGGCCAGAGCGCTGCTTAACGCGCCAACCACAAAGGAGAGGGCAACCAGTCCGGTTCCCCTGGAGTAATTTCCCCAATAAAGTAATACGGCAACAGCCAATACAAAAACCGAAAGCACCTTATACTCACGGGTTAAAAAGGCCATTGCTCCCTCACGCACTGCCTGACCGATTTGCTGCATCCGCTCGTTGCCGGGATTCTGTTTGGAAATCCAGCTGGTTCGCCATAATGCATAAAGCAAAGCCAATACGCTGCTCCCCAAAATCGTAAAAAAGATCGTATTGCTCATTTCATCCTCATCATGTATTATTCCACTTCAATCACATTCCGGTTGTACAGATTCATTGCCGTGTCCAAACCGTCTCTTAACCAGGTAAAAACACCCTCAGCCGCCGCAGGTATAATGATTTCCAATACTTCCTGTTCTTTCTTATTGAAAGGGGTCAGGACAAAATCAACGGCGTTCCTGAATTGATCCCCGATACCTATTTTCAACCGCTGAAACTGTTGAGTCCCCAAATGATCGATAATAGATTGAATTCCGTTATGACCGCCCGAACTTCCCTTGCCTCTAAAGCGCAACTCCCCCAGCGGCAAATGAAAATCGTCGTAGATTACCAGCAAGTCGTCCAGATTCACCTTAAAATAGTCCATAACCTGACGGACCGCTAAGCCGCTTCGGTTCATATAAGTTGTAGGCTTTACGAGAAATACGTCCTCAGTGGAAAGCTTCTGCTTTGCAAAATAGTAACTTCCCTTGCCCGCCTTAAAGGAAAAATCATGTTTTGCGCTCAGATAATCCAGCACCATAAAACCGATATTATGACGGGTAAGCCGATACTTAGTTCCCGGATTTCCTAAACCGACGATGAGCTTCACCTAAGGGGACCTATTCTCCTGAGGATCCCTCTTCGCCTTCCTTATCGCGGGCGGTGATCACTTCCGGCTCTGCACTTTCTTCTTCGCCTTCCATCTCGGCTTCTTCAGCTTCTTCTTCTTCGGCTACCTTAGGCGTTTCGATACGGCAAATCACTTCGTCGGGATCATCCAGGAATTCCACACCTTCCAACTCCACATCTTTAACACGAATCGTTTCACCTAAACCGAGATATTCAATATTGATCACGATTTCGTCAGGAATATCTTTCGGTAAAACATTAATATTGAGGTCGGTGGTCAATTCATACAATCTACCGCCTTCTTTGATACCCTTAGGGGTGCCTTCCAAACGAACCGGAACCACCATATTGATTTTATGACCCTTGCGCACTACCATAAAATCCACATGAAGCACTTTGCCGGTAACCGGATGACGCTGAACCTCACGCACCACGGCGCGCTGTTCTTTTCCATTCAGTTTCAGGGTTACCAGGGAGTGGCCTTTTTTAAGGAACAGGTCGAACTGATGTTCATCCAATTGGACAGTTTCCGGCTGTTCCACCTCGCCATAAATCACGCCCGGTAACCGGCCGCTTCTTCTCATCCGGCGAGCGTGGGCCTTACCTCTTTCGGCGCGTTTTTCCACTACTATTGAAGACTCTGACATTCTTAACTCCTACCATTGTACTAAAAGTGCTGCGGAGCCGGGGCAAATCCATCCCGATCATCCGCTTTAAACCCGATAAAAAAATGCAAGCCGACGCTTGCATTATTCATTCATAACCTGCTGGGGTGGCAGGATTCGAACCTACGAATGGCGGAACCAAAATCCGCTGCCTTACCACTTGGCCACACCCCAAACTCAAACAAAATGCTAAATATATAGCAGTTGCGTAATTTATTAACTTCCCTTTAGTATGTCAAGCAAATTTACAGCTTAAAAGCCGGGTTTATGCGAATTACCGGAACGAAAGTATTCCGAATCAAAAAAGTACCCTTTGTCTTCAAAAACATCTTTATTTCTCTCAAAGAAATCCCGAATTGCTTCCGAGGATACGGTAAACGTCAAACCGTAAGCCACCTTTAGATGAGGCTCTACATATAACTTCCCTTCGTATTCTCGACGGACAGGCAGAGCTTTTTTCTTGTAACTATCCTCCGGAGTTAAGTAGTACAAGGCTTCCGCTGAAAGCGCCCGGGCAATGCCCACCAGCTCAAAATGCGGCGGCCCGTCACGCAACGCCATGACCACCGCACCGCTCACACCGCGGTACAACGTAGCATCGATAAGGAAAGAATGATCCCAATCGTAGTTAGGACTGCTCACCAGCGCCTGTGAAACCATCTTTTTACCGTACGGATAGCCGATAACATAGACCAGTGTTCCCCAGTCGAGTTCCTTTGCATTGCCCACCGGATACGGGAAGACAAAATAGCCTTTTGCCTTATCGGGGGAAACCTGCTTTCCGATTACAGCAATATCTTTCTTTTTATCAACGGCCAAAATTTCCACATCTTCCTTGCCCGGTACGGATACCAGATTGATTTGCTGCTTTACCAAAATAAGCATCGTGCTTATATATTCTGTTTTGTTCTCACCGATTTTATAATACGTAATCAATGTATCATCCGCATTTACCGTATGTGCGCAGGTTAAAAAGGCCATCTTACCGTTGCGGTTGTAAATCAGAGTAGCCGAGCCGGCTGACGGTCTTTCATATATAATCGGCGTATCTTCCCTACCGGGAAAGCGGCCGGATTTGACGTCGTCAATCGTTATTTTTTCATCAAAATCAAAATCATATCCCCGATAAAAATGCAGGCTGTTTACCAGAAAAACCGATTGCACAGCCCGATTGATTGCCTTCGATACAGGTGCCGCAGGAAATTCCGAGTCGTACTTCCCATCCGCAACCTGATTCAATTTAACTACCTTCTTTTGAGTACATCCCATTGCCAGAGAGAGCAGCAAAATGAGCATTGCATATTTTTTTTTCATAGAAAACAGACCCTGTATTATCTTTTGATTTCATAAAGTTACGGAATAGCAGCAATAAAAGAAAACTTTTGGCCAACGATAGTATAATTGGAATTTTTTTATCCGAATTACTATATTTCACAACAGGTTTAATAATACTTCCCGACAAGAGACGGTGGGTAAACTGCGGAAGTCGCACAGTTTCAAAGACTTATATTTCGACAGAAAGAAACAGTTTTGACAGAGACGGCAATTATTTTATTGTTAGCCGGTTTGATTACCGGTATATTGTTTTCCTTACCGGCCGCTGGGCCGATAAGCATCATTATCGTATCAAACGGACTAAAGGGCCGTTTAAGATACTGCCATCGCGTGGCCTATGGCGCTTCCTTAGCGGATTTGCTTTACACTTTTGTGGCAGTTTATGCGTTTTCCAGCCTGTACAGTTATTACCAGCCGTATATCCCGTATTTTCTGCTTATTGGTTCTGTTTTTCTGGTGATTTTAGGTTACCGAACTACAAAAAGAAAACTGGATTTTGAACAGCCGGATAACGCTCAGCTTCTTACGGCAAAGCATAATAACCGTGGGGGATTTCGAACCGGTTTGGTGGTTAATTTTCTCAATCCGGCTTTATTTGTCGGTTGGTTGATCGCTTCATTTTTAGCCATTACCGTCGTATCATCGATGGGATACAACACAGGCGGGCTCAGCGCTCAGATGAACCATACCATTCATGATATCGAAAATTCAAACATCAACAAACAGCTGGAAGAGAAAAAAGACGCTCTGGAACATGTTATCGGTAAGATAGAAAATCAGGGCAAGCCGGCCGATTCCCCGGGAACAAAAAGCGGCAACGGAACCACCCGCTTAATTTTGAGCTGGTTGTTCGCTGCCGCCGTAGCAGCCGGTTCTACAATCTGGTTCTATTTCCTGGGCACCCTGGTAGTTAAATGGCGAAAAATATTCAATCCCAATACCATAAATCGTCTTATTTTAGCCCTCGGTTATCTTTTGATGTTACTGGGTATATTCTTTTTTGCGTCTTCCTTAAAAGATTTACTGGCTTAACTTCCCCTTTCATTCTTTACCGGGGTTTTAGCGGTTCCCGTACTTCAGTAAAGTACACGACAACGAAATATTTTATTTTGCGAACTGTTTCGGTAGGGGTACCCGAGCACTTCGTTTTTGCAGAACGATAGCAGAGTTCTCCCTACCGGTACTTAGTGCATGAAATATAAATCATGCGCTAAATTGCCGATATGGACTGCTTTGCCGACATCTATTAACGCACATACGTTAAACAGCCGGTAAGTTTTTTAATGCTTCCGCTTCAATATCCTTGAAGTATTTTACAGTGGCTACCTTCAGCTCCATGGTCGAATCCTCATCACAACAAATCATTGTTTTTCTGTGAAGCTGCAACACAGAGACTGTCCACATGTGGTTTACGCCTTCCTCCACCACCTTTTGAAGCGCCCTTGCTTTGTTGTATCCGCTGATCAAAATTAAAATTTCCCGGGCATCCATCACCGTGCCCACGCCAACCGTAAGCGCTGTTTTAGGTACTTTGTTAATATCGTTATCAAAAAAACGTGAATTGGCTACAATGGTATCATAGGTCAATGTTTTAATGCGGGTACGCGAGGCCAGTGAAGAACCCGGTTCGTTAAACGCGATATGCCCGTCCGGACCAATCCCGCCCAAAAAGAGGTCTATCCCTCCGACGGCTTCGATCTTCTTCTCGTATTGGAGGCACTCTTCTTCCAGATCGGGAGCGTTGCCGTCCAAAATATTTACATTGCCTTTGGGAATATCAATATGACTGAATAAATGATGCCACATAAAATAATGATAACTTTCGGGATGGTCTTCCGGTATACCGACATATTCATCCATATTAAAGGTAACCACGTTCTTAAACGAAACCCTACCTTTTTTATAGAGGTTTACCAGCTCCTTATAGGTACCAATGGGTGAAGATCCGGTTGGCAGACCAAGTACATAGGGCTTTTCCGAAGTGGGGTTGGCCTTATTAATTTTGTACGCCACATAATGAGCGGTCCATTTGCTCATAGCGTCATAATCTGGGTGGATAAGTAAACGCATAGGAGCTCCTTTGTTAAAATTTTGGATACAAAAATAGGTAAGTTAAGTAACCGAACTATCTAATAAAATATAGGTCTTTTTTTATTAAAAGAAAATAAAAAATGCCAGTTATATGCGGATTGGAATTTTTTTTGCTGCAATTTCGTATATACGTAGCTTAAATGTGTACAATGTCTGACTATTTTTTGCATAATAGAGAGGGAACTTTTATATTTTCAGGCGTTGAAAGTAAAGATTTTGAGTTTTACCGGCCAGAAATTACCATATTTTTGTTTTTTTGTGAAATAAATATATTCTTTTTAAGGAGAACAATATGAAGTTCGTAAAATCATTCAGACCTTCTACTTTTCTGAGTGGATTGGTGATCTTTTTTACTTCTTTCGCTTTGGTTGCCTGTTATCCCGATGGCCCAACCTCATCCGAAGATTTAGACGTTGTTATTACCGCGTTTGATAAGGATGTTGATTTCAGCAAAATCACAACCTTTGCCCTTGCCGATACAGTCATCAAACTGGAAGGTTCCATCGAAGTGAAGGATAAATGGGATCCTGTCATTCTGAGTCAGATTAAAGCTAATATGGAAAAAATCGGTTATACCTATGTACCGAACGACACTACTCTGCCCAAACCCGATGTAGCCGTGGTTGCCGCTGTAGTGGCCAATAAAAATTATGTAATTGGCGGCGGCTGGTGGGGTTATCCCGGCTGGGGCGGTTGGTGGGGCCCCGGTTGGGGATGGGGGTGGTACTATCCTCCTTACTACTATACTACCAGCTACTCAGTGGGAACGCTGTTAATCCAGATTGCCAATCCGAATGAGGTTACGAATTCGGATGAACCGGTTCCTGTTTACTGGTTTGCAGCTATGAATGGACTGCTGAGCAATTCCACTACTGCGACCAGAGATCAAATCGAGCGACTGATTGACCAGGCTTTTAAGCAATCAGATTATCTGGGAAAAAACTAAATCCTTCATTTTTGAAGAATTTAAATAAAAGGGAAAAATAAGATGAAGAAGATCAAATATATTCTGCTTTTCACACTTTTTATCGGATACACCGTTCAGGCCCAAAGCGGTTTTACATCTATATCCTGGGGATGGGCGATGGCACAAAACGAAGATATGAAAAATTTTGTAGGCAACGATCTTAACATGCGCGGGTTCGGCGTTGATATGCGTTTTTTCGTTCGCCCGCGTTTAACTGCCGGATTTTCTATCCGCTGGGACATCTTCCGTACAACAAGAGACGAACAACTTTCTTTTCGTTCGGATTCTTTTAACGGTGATATTACAGGAAAACAGTGGCATTATATTAATACCTTCCCGCTTTTGGCCAATATGCATTACTATTTTGGCGGCCGAAATACAATACAATTCTACCTGGGCGGTAGTGCCGGCATTTCTTATATACGCGAACGTTTTGATATCGGCCTATTCACACTGGAAGCTTCCAATTGGCATTTTACCATTGTACCGGAGGCAGGCTTCACCTATCCTATCACCCGGCAGACCCGTTTATATACAAATTTACGATATAATTATTCCGTAGCTGCCGGCAAGTCTATTACGGGGGATCCTAAGGGCTATTCTTACATAGGAATTGACCTGGGACTGGCCTTTTATTACTGGTAAAAAGTTTCCTTAAAAAGAAGTAGAAACCGCTGCATACGGTTTCTACTTCTTTTTATCTTTATTTTTTTTATCCCGCTCTGCCCTGATATCTGGCGGGTCATCCGGTGCGTTGGAAATGATGTGGATATCTCTTTGTGGAAAAGGAATCTCGATACCTTTCTTAGCCAGCGCTTCATTGATTTGAATGCTTATATTTGTCCGAATCGTCACCCAGTCATCAAAATTTCTTGTCCAGAACCGCAATTCAAAATCAAGTGAGCTCTCTCCGAATCCCATAAAAACGGCGCTGGGTGCGGGTTTTTCCAACACATCCTCATTCTTCTCTGCTATTTTCTCAAGTATTCCGATCACGGTTTTAGGATTGGTACCGTAAGCTACACCTACCGGTATGGAAATGCGGCGCAGTCGGTCGGATAAAGTCCAGTTGACGAGCTTCTCCGAAATCAGATGACTGTTGGGTACGATCACTTCCGCCCCCTCAAATGTACGGATTGTGCTGGAACGGATACCGATTCGTTTCACATTTCCCCTTAAATCTGCCAGTTCAATCACATCTCCCAATTTCACCGGACGTTCAAAAATAAGGATTAATCCCGAAACAAAATTGTTCACCACATCCTGTAATCCAAATCCGATACCAACGCCCAGGGCTCCGGCAATCAGGGCAAATCGGCTCCATTCGATGCCCGCTGCCGACACGGCAATGGTAAATCCGATAATTAATATGGCATAGTGGGTAAGCATGGAAATGCTCCCCCCTACCCCGCGCGGTAATTTGACCTTACGTAAAACATCTTCTTCCAATACAAAACGGATAAAGCGTGAAATGAGTACCGATAAAAAAATAGTAACCGAAAAAATCAGAACATCTCCCAGGGATACGGCAAAACTGCCCACCGTTAACCTGTATCCCACTACCGAGAGAAAACCTCCTTTAAATCCTTCGTAAAGTTGAAAAACTTTTAACGTTTGTACCAGCCACCAATACATTGCCAACCAATACATAATTTTGTTAAAACGAACACGAATAATTTCACTGTTTTGGGAAATGCTGCGATATGACTGTACAAAATCCAAATGCAGAAAAACATTCCATAGTTGATTGACAGCCAGAACGCCTACAGAAATAACCGTTGCCATAAAACCGCTGAACAAGACGCCATGCACAAGAAACTGAGCCAGGGCAAAGGCGCCGATGATATTTGCCGCAAGGGCGATAGCAAGCAGCACAATGGCCAGACGCCCAGCCCAGTGCAACACAACGGCAAGCTTTTTACCGGAAACCTGCTTGCTTATTTTTTGATAGCGCAATATGCCGTATAGAAAAATTACTGCTGCTATGGTTAAACCCATAGAAATCAAGCGTTGAAATAAAGACCCGGGAATGACAAGAGAGCTGATTTCACTCAATGAGAAAGAGAGAATAAAAAAGTACAAGATTTTTTGATAAAAACTGGATAGCAGCCGGGGCAGGATATGAAGTAGTGGAAACAGCATAAGGAATAAGCTCAAATCTACCATAAAATAAGGAGCATGCGGATGTATAACAGGAGTCATACCAAGGGAAAACAGAAAGGCTAGAATAAACGGCCAGCGTAGAATATCTTTCCCAGGGACAACTTCTTCCTCAGGAGAATGAGTACGACACCGGCGTTTCGAGGATACAAAAAGAAATGATAAAACAAAAAAGATAAACAACTGATAAAAAAATCGATAATAATAATCCGTTATATATTTTATTAAAATCTGATATCGTTTTAACACCCCCCGATAGACAGTTTCAGTGAAGAAACCGGAGATTTCTCTTTCGTCAAATGCTTCCCAAATGGGCGGGTTGTTCAGGGTAAATAACGAAGCGCCCGCCTCCTTTTTCAATTTCTCGATTGAATTAAGCATTTCTTTTATCAATAAATCTGTTTCGGCCATCTTTGACTGTAAAGTCAAAATCCCGTTCAAAACGCTCTTCACTTCCGATTTGGTTTTTTTAACATCTTGTAATATTAGACGAATTCTCTGCAAAATAGCTGTTGGCGCTTTGTTACTTCTGGCAGCGGACAGCGTGTTTTGCCAGATTTTATCTAAATATTCTAATCGCTTTAAACTGGCATCAAAGCGGTGTATTTTATTTTGTACTGCAGTCAACCAGGCATCTATTGTATTTTTTGACATCATCCAGAAACGTTCCGGTTCTTCAAGCCGTGAAAGTGTATTATACCTGTTTTTATCGTCTAAAAAACTTTCTTTGCTTTGATCAAGAGATTTTACAAAATTTACGTAGCTATCCTGTATTTTATTAATGTCTTCCCGGTCTTCCAGCTCTTTTTTTATTTGCAGGATTTCATTCTGGGTTTCTTCCGATTTAATGGCAATTTCTGTTAATTCGATAGCATCTTTTTGCAAATCGTTTTTTTGAGCATACCCGACATGGGAAAAAACTACAGATGCTAATGCCACATGAAGAAAACCGACTAAAAGGCGGCGACTATCACTTGTTAAAGAAAAAAGCATAGCGGATTTCCTTAGATAGTTTTAAGAGAGACAGAACTGTTTATGATTAACCGAAAAACGATTCGAAATTACAAAATTTTAGGATAAATATGCTACTTAGATTAAAAATAGCTTGCTTTAAAATTAATCTGTATTTAGTTTTTTTGAATATTTGATCTGGCCACCTCATTTCATGCGAACATTTAAGGAATATATTTTTCGGCGAATACGTTTTTTGTTTATTAATTAACCATAAAATAAATATACCAGGGATGTAGTACAATGAAAAAAACAACAGCATTAACCTTAGTGCTATTACTAAGTATTAGTTTTGGGTTTGCTCAGCAGAATGCAAATGCGGATTCCCTTAAAACTATGAAATCACAAAAGAAACAAAATACCCAAAAGGTATTTTACGGCGGTACGGTAGGATTTAACTTTGGCAATTATACGCGCTTTAGCGCCGAACCGCTGGTTGGTTACAGGGTAAGCCCGAAATTTTCGGTGGGAGCAAAATTCCGTTACGAATATATTAATGACGGAAGATATAACAGCGATGTAACCTATCATAATTACGGTGCCAGTTTATTTGCCAGATACAGAGTTATTCCACAAATTTATCTGCATGCAGAACCTGCTTATATGAGTTATCAGTACAGCGTAAATAATTTTGAATCTGTACGAGATTGGGTTCCCTTTCTCTTCGTGGGCGGCGGCTATGTTCAGCGCATGGGTAAAAATGTTTTTGCTTATGCTGAGGTGCTTTTCGATTTACTTCAAAATGACAAATCACCATATAAAAATTGGGAACCGTTTTACAGTTTGGGTGTAAGTATCGGTTTTTGATTAATGTACCAAAACTCTTCGTCATGGAACTAATTATTAACGGCATCGTTTGATAAGCTTGATTAATTTGTTTAAATTGTTGTGTATACTTATCTAAAGAGGATTAATTATGCGTTTATTTAAATCATCTCTCATCTTTTCTATTTTTTTACTCGTTTTTTTCGGCTGCTCTTCCATTAGCGTAGTAACCGATTACGACCGAGATGTGGATTTTAGCGAATATAAGACATTTAATATTTACTCCGGTAAAACTTCGGAAGATGATGCCATAGCTCAAAACCCCCTTCTGAAAAAGCGTGTAGAAAGTGCAATAAAGGATCTTTTGGAAGAAAAGGGTTTTGTTTACAAAGAAGGTGCGGATGCCGACTTTACCGTTTTTGTACACGGTGTGGTAAAGCAAAAAACTCAGGTCACAAACCTGGGCCCTCATGGCCCTGTAGGACCTTACCGCTACGGATACGGCTGGTATGATTCTGGATGGTGGGGCTATGGTCATAATCAGGTGGATATAAGTCAATATGACGAAGGCACGGCTATAATTGATATAATCTCCTTAAAAAAGAAAGAACTGATTTGGCGCGGGATGGGCACTTCGGTGGTTAGGGAGCTTACGGGCAGTAAGGAAGATTTAGAAGAAATCAGAGAATACGCTGCAAAAATCCTTAAGGACTTTCCTCCTGTAAAATAAATATCCGGATGAGAGCGTGATCCATCTTCATGTATCATTTTTTGCATTCTGGCTCTTACCCGTCGGTAATATACCCGACGGGAATGGACCGCTTTTAATGCACTTTTATTGAAAGGAACGTCATTATGAAAAAAATAGCTGTTTTAGTTTTAGTGGCTTTGTTTGTATTCGGCTGCTCTTCGGTGACTGTTGTTACCGACTATGATCACGGTAAAGATTTTACTACTTTTAAGACTTTCGCCATTTATAAAGGTAAAACAATTCCAGGTGACGAACTGGCCAAACATCCCTTGATCAAAAAACGCATTGCCGACGCCGTAAAAGCAGAGCTGGAAAATAAGGGGTTCAAATATGTGGATGACGAATCCGCTTCGTTTGTGGTGGTTCTTCACGCCGGAGTACGTGAAAAAACCCAGATAACCAACTGGGGCAGTTATGGCTGGTACGATCCCTGGTGGGGCCCATACGGTGGAGGAAGGATAGATGTGAGCCAATACGATGAGGCAACCCTGGTCATCGATTTGGTTGATGCAAAAGATAAAGAACTGGCCTGGCGCGGAAAAGTTACCAAGGTTATAGGTAGTTCCACCGGACAGGATCCTGCCGAACTTCGTCATCTTGTTGCCGAAGCGCTGAAAGATTTTCCACCCTCCGGAAAATAAGATTAAATGAATCCATTCCGGATCGGGTACATTTCGCGAGAAATGCCGGACTTATTATCTTTTTTTAGTACATTTTTAGGTCTGCTTTAAAATGGCCGGTAATGTATTTGTTTCCCCATCCTTTGGATCGGAATTCATAGCTCCCACAAAATAAATTATCTCTATGCTCTGGTTCCGCCCAGAGCATAGAGTGATATTTTACACAAAACACTATTGTAATAGTGGTTCATTTTTAAAATGGCAATAAAATCGAATATGAAGTTTGTTTCCGGGATTATTCTAAAATTAGCCATGTTTTTCCTCTTATTCCTACATGGTCAGGTCGTTGCAGCCGGCCTTAGCAAAAACGGGACGGATCCCAGCGAACCCCGCACACGCATCGATATCAGTATTGCCGAAGCTCAGTTCATTGCCAGCGGAGATATCTTCGGGACCATAATAAACGGTGATATTGCTTTTACCGATTGGGTAAGTATTGGTGTGGGAATTCCTTATTACTATGCGGTTTTGCCATCCGCAAAGGTATCCGGCATTGGCGACATAAACATTGGATTTTTAATCAGATTAATAAACAAACAAAATAAAAGCGGTTTTGCTTCCTTTGCCATAGGTACGGATGTTTCCCTAAACAGCGGTGACTCTCAAAACGGAACCGGTTTAGGGCAATATGTTTCGAGCCCTTATCTTATAGCTGCATTTTATCTTGGCGAAGATTTTCTGATTGCTCCAATTATTCAGGAGTACTATTCATTTGGAGGAACAATGGAAGCACCTGCTCTGAATGAAATGAGTATTAGAGTACGAAATACATTATCTACCGAACGTGGGCATTGGTTTACCTTAACGCCGGAAATCATTATCGATTTTAAAGGCGTTTACCGCACCAGATATCTGTTGCGTAGTACTCTCGGCTATATGATCGATAAACATTGGGCAATTTCCGGAGACTTTGTGACCCATCTATATGGAGACCAACGGTTCGAATCAATAGGACGATTGAATCTTCGTTATTTGTTCGAACCTGCAATTCTAAACTAATAATCGCGGCAAAATTATAAAATTTAGCTATCGGAGGATTTTGATGTGCGTTTCAAAAAAAAACACCTGAATCGTGTGGTTACAATTATTCTTATATTTAGTGCTGCTCTCATCTTTCAAAATTGCACTTCCGCGAAACTAACCGTTCCAGCGGTAGTTCAGCAACCGACCGGCAAATATTTATACGGTAAATTCGTTTGGCGTGATTTGCTTACCTACGATGTGTCAGCAGTAAAAAAATTTTATGGAGAACTTTTTGGATGGACATTTGCTGATGGAAGCGCTGCTTCATCCGATTATACAACCATTCTTAAAGACGGAACTCCCATCGGAGGTATCGTCTTTGTGGAAGATATCAGAGAAAAAGGATACTCTGCGCAATGGATGTCTTACCTCTCGGTTCCGGACGTAGATAAGTCCGTAGCTCTCTTCAAAAAAGAGGGCGGTAAAGTGACTCGAGAACCCAAAAATATAAATGGACGTGGACGAATGGCCATCGTACAAGACCCCCAGGGCGCCTTAATTGCTTTACTTCATTCAGCCGTCGGTGATCCGTTAGATGAGGAGCCACAGGTATATGAATGGCTTTGGGAAGAGAATTTAACCACTGATGTGGAAGCCGCCGTTTCTTTCTATCAAGCGCTTGTCGGTTATGACAGCGAAGAACTGAAAGACATACAAATTTCCGGTACTACCTGGCATTATTATGTAATGAATAAAGACGGGTACGCGCGGGCAGGTATTACCCAGCTGCCATGGAAAGGTGTGCGTCCCAACTGGCTTCCTTATATTAAAGTAGATGCACCCCAACCGTTGATGAGCAAGGTCGAAAAGCTGGGAGGAAAAGTATATCTTCCGCCCAATAAAGATATACGTCAGGGCAGCGTGGCCTTTATTGCGGACCCTACCGGAGCTGTTCTGGCCTTGCAAAAATGGCCTATCAATCAACCTTAGCGGCCGGCTTGTCGCATAGATCGTTATCCTTATTTCAATAGCAGGAGATGTCAAAATGAATAAAAGTTTAAAATCGTTTATCCTTGTTTTTTTTGCAGCTTTACCCTTCCTATGGTTCGGCTGCGCAGGGCCGGCCCATATTTCTGTGGGCGTGGGTGTTGCAGTTCCAGGGCCATGGATCGGGCCGTATCCGGGTGGTGGTATCTGGGTCGGTCGTCCATTTCCAGGTCATTATTATCCGTTAAAGGACAACAACCGCCACTTTGTTCAGGATTCCAAACCGGACTTTTTCGAACCAAAGGATACCCGAAATGTGATTATAACCAGGCAGAATGATGAGAAAAAAAGGATAAATTAATCCCGATTCTGTTCCGCCGAACCAGGCTTCTGTTCGGGATATTACTATGAGACAGATTATATTTCACATTTGGATCATTTAAACTGTGGGCGGGCTTTTCAATGAAACGGATAATGCCGGTACTCATTCTTATTGTATGTCCTTTGCTTTCTTTTTCTCAAAATACCCCGGATCGTATTTCAGAACAGAAAACAACAAGTTTATTCTGGCGGGATACGGTTTACATTCCTCCTGTGGAACTGGTTGAACGTTTTAATCCTCCTCAACCTGTATGGATTCCTTTCGCAGAGGCACTCGGCTCTAATATTGCTTTAAATTTGTTTAATAATTATGTAATGGGCGCTAAACACGCCCGTATCAGTTTTGAATCCGTTAAAAACAATTTCAAAGGCGGGTGGGATTGGGATGCCGATAACCTGATTACCAATATGTTCGGACATCCCTTTCAGGGAGCCATGTATTATAACTTTGCCCGATCCAGCGGTTACGGATACTGGACATCATTGGGTGTAACCGCCTTTGGCAGTTGGCAATGGGAATTTTTTATGGAAATCGAACCGCCGGCTATCAATGATTTCATTATGACTTCCTTTGGAGGAGCGATGTACGGCGAAATGTTCTATCGCTTCTCCGACTTAATCCTGAATGAAAGTTTATCTGGTAGTAAGAGATTTTGGCGGGAATTGGCCGCCGGTATTTATAATCCGGGCCGCTTGTTTAATCGCCTTATTTACGGCAGGACTTCGCGTTATTTGGAAGAAGACCTCTATGAATCACAACCGAATGTAGGTGAGATTACAATTGGTCCAAATAATGTAGCTGAAGGGACCGATTTCCAGAACGGCGATAAAAATCTGGTGTTTACTTTAAATTATTTATACGGACGACCTTTCCGGAGCCGAACCTATAAACCTATGGATTATTTTCGCTTTACTACCCTGCTTAATTTTGGCGGTAAACAACCCGTTTTAGGCCAGTTCCGAATTCACGGTATCATTGTTGGCAAACAAAAATCGCTGGGTAATGGAAACCGGTTACTCTGGGGCCTGTTTCAATATATAGATTATCTGAAAAATAATGTTTATGAACTTGCCGGCTATAGTTTAGCACCAGGTGTTGCCTTCCGCACCCCGACATCAAAAAAACACATTTTGATTACGAATTTGAACCTTGGCGTTATGCCCATGGGTGCGGCTAACTCTGATTATGCTCCCCATTACGAAGTGGAAGCGCTGGATTCCGCCCGTACATACAATATGGGTTGGGGCGCAAGCGCCAGGGCTTCCCTTTCCTGGTTATTTCCCATCGGTATATTTAATCTCGAATACAGCTTCTGGTGGGTGCATACTTTACAAGGCGCACCGGGTGATGAATATATTGGCATTCTGGAACCTAAAATTCGATTTCGTTTAACCAGACATTTAAATATCGGCCTGCAGTACCTCTTATACCATCGTCGTGGAATCTATGCCCAATATGATAACATTGATCTCCGTAATAACGAACAAAGATTGTTTTTGAGTTACAGGTTTTAAATTCGTTTTCAATTCTGCCTTATTCCCGTATCGGTTACTTTTATTTCGAATATTTACGATTGACCCGTACAAAAAAAGAGAGCAACCTGGAGTAAATATTTTTTAAAGATGAAACAGTTATGTAATACCCTTTGGTTAGTTTTTAGCATGGTTTATCTGCTATACATTGGCACGCTTCGCGCTCAGGATACCCACTATTGGAGCAACCAGTACGGAACGCGGGCCGATTTGCTCGGCGGGATTGTTATCGGCAGTGTAAAGGACTTGAGTTCTGTTTATTATAATCCGGGTGCGGTTTCATTCAGCTCGGAACGGTCTCTGGTTATATCCACCCATGCTTTTGATATAACTTACATGAAATGGCATCTCCCAAACTACCAGGGAAAAGAGTACAATTCTATTAAAACCCGCCCGGCGCCGGTCATTTTTGCTATTCGGTTGACTGAAAATCGAAAATCAAAGCACAATTTTGTTATCAGTTACCTGGAAAAAGAGGATATCTTCCACCAAATTGAATTGTACAACATACCATCGGATCAAGATAATGATGTTCCCATAATTGTTCAGGATGAATACGATGAACTTATTTATTTCCGGAACATAACCGAATACTGGGGAGGCATTACCTGGTCTTATACATACAGTAAGAATTTGGGGATTGGCTGTACTTTATACGGTTCCTATCGTAATGAGGAAGCACAAAACAGATTTTCGTTTCAGCGTACCTTTTCTGCCGAAGATGGTATGTCTCTTCAATATCAGAGAAAATACGATATATCCAATATCCGTATTTTTACCAAATTAGGTGTCTTCTACGAGGATGACTCTTTTTCCCTGGGGGTAACCAGTATACTTCCGAGTATTCCATTGTTTGGTTGGGCCAGCCTTACTTATCTGGATTCGCGGATAAATGTGCCCACCGATCAATCCAATACAGAATCATCCATTCTGAGTATCACACAATCCACAAACAACACCGTTTATAAATATCCGTTTACTATCGGAATCGGTGGTTCCTTTAAAACCGGAAAAACTACTTGGCATTTAAGTTTGGAATGGTTTAAGGAAATACCCGTTTATACAGCCCTTAAAGCACGGGATGTTACCGATCCGGTAGACGGGGAAAAGATCAACCTGGATGTGCATAATGCCTCCCGATCCGTTTTGAACTACGGAATCGGTTTCCAGCACAGCTATGAAAATGATATCGATTTTTACGTTGCTTTACGCACCGATTTTTCTTCTAAAATTCCGGATGTAAATGGTGTCTTGAATTTGGCCAATTACAACAAGTATTTTATCACCAGCGGCGCAGCCTTTAAAGTATTTGACTATTTTATCACTTCCGGTATATCTGTTGGATTCGGATCTTCAAATTCCAATTCGCTTTTATCCATACTTTTACCAAATTTAACGGGCGATGATCTGGGAGAAGTTGGGAATATAGATGTTAACTACTATAATATTAAGTTCATTTTCGGATTTTCTTTTTAACCTGGCACCCACTATAAAAGGATAACACACGCCGATCCGTATTGTGGAATTGTGTTCCGCTATGTAAAACTTTCACCGTTTTTCGACTAAATAATATTTTGGAATATTTGAGCACATCTTTCCGTTAATTCTATTATTAAAGAAGTGATGGATACGAAGAACAGATTCTTTTTTTTAAGGTTCTAATCATCAAATTAAATTTGGCTGTTGGCGCGCCGGATTTTATTCAGCAGTAATCCAATTGATGTATATGATAGATTAAGCAGTAGAATAAGCAGGCCGGGGGAACTTGTTTATTTCTTCCTTGCATCAAAACGTAACGCATTTTACTCAACGAGCGGGCGCAATAATAGTATCGGCATCCGGTGTTTACGGGGATATTGTAAAAATAAACAAATCGACACTTTTACTTCTTCTTGGCGGATCGGTTTGTTATTTTATATACTCTCAGACCGCTCTCTACACCATCCTTTAAGAAGAAGTCCTATGGGAAATACAAAAAAATAGCGCTAAATCCGCACCTCCGGATTAGCGCTCATTCGGGTAATAGAAATCCAGTCCCCTTTATCCCTGATCCATCCCGCGGAAGTATTTCATAAACTGAACGCGTTCGTATAATTCGGGATTGTCGCTGCGGCTCTGGGCCATTTTACCGCGGAAATCATCAACAGAGGCGAAACCTTTTTTATCCATCCACTCTTCCAAACCGTCAAGAATGGTTTTAATCACATGCACACCGCTGCTGTACAAAACCGAGGCAATCTGCACCGCCTGGGCTCCGGCTAGCAATTGTTTGATCATCGCTTCGGAATCGTGCACGCCGGTGGAAGCCGCCAAATCACAGGAAACGCGGTCGGACATAACGGCAATCCAGCGCAGCGGCAAATACAATTCGTCGGGGCTGCTGAGTACGTTGGCGGAAGTTACTTTGAACGATTCGATATCGAAATCCGGGCTGTAAAAACGGTTAAACAGCACCAGCCCGTCAATACCGCTGTCGGACAATCTTTGAATAAATGAGGCCAGATTATTGAAATAATAGCTGATTTTAAGGGATACGGGCAGACTGACGGTTGCTTTTATTTTTTGGATCAAATCAAAATAGAGCTGTTCGGTCTCTGCGCAGCTGCGCGTGGTATTGGTGGGCAGGGTAAAAACATTGAGTTCAAGGGCATCCGCTCCGGCCTCTTCCAGTTGTTTGGCAAAATAGGGCCATTCGTGCCCCGATACGCAATTGATGCTGGCAATCACCGGGATGGACAAAGCCTCTTTGGCCTGCTTAATCAGTTTGATGTAATGGGTGAGATAGTTATCTTTAATCTTGTAATCGTAGTAATCAAACACACCCGGATCGAAACCTTCCTTACCGCTTTCGCGCAAAGTGTGATCCATTTCCATCATGATTTCTTCTTCGAAGATGGATTTAAGCACCACCGCGCCCGCGCCGGCGTCCTGCAACTGTTTCATCATTTCCACAGTTTCCGTATAACCGGAACTGCCGGCAATGAGCGGGTTCTTCAGTTGTAAACCCATATACGTTGTTTTTAAATCAACCATATTTTACCTCTATTCTATAATGTGTATGAGTATCTCTTGTAAGCACCAAATTACAAAAAACAAATGACAATTGGTTGTTGCCCGCATACGATTTATCGTGTGTCAATCAATCCCTCTACCCGCAGGCCTTCCGGGTTTTGAAGACCAAGAAGGTCTTTTACAGGCAGCTAATCAGACTGGCTAAACCGATGCCATCGCTTAGAGCGATGGCATCGATTGGTCAACAATAGGCCCTGTTACATTGATGAGAAGCAATCCACCATTTGTCTGTCAGAGGATCGCCACGCTCGTTCCTCGCTCGCGATGACAAGCCCTTACCGTCATTGCGAGTACCCGATTTATCGGGTGCGAAGCAATCCCAACAGTGAAGAGAGGATTGCTTCATCTTCCCGACAAGTCGGGAATCCTCGCAATGACGGGCGGACAACGACAGGTTGTTACTTATTCTTATCCCCCAACAAAAACCGCTCGATGCCTTCTACCGCCTTCACTCCGTCGGCGATGGCGCTGATGGCGTCCATAGTACGGTTAACCGTATCGCCGCCGGCAAAAATGTAATCTATAGTGGTTTGTTTATATTCATTTACTTTGATGCGACCGCGCTCGATTTCCAGCTTTTCCTTTATACGCTCCGGCAAAAAGGAATAATCCGCTTCCTGGCCTATGGCGCCGATTACAGAGGTTACTTCCATGGTGTGCTCGTCGCCCTCAATCAGCTTAGGACGCGGCCGGCCGCCTTTGGGGTCGGGCACCATTTCGGCCATACCGTATTTAATGGCCGCCACTTTGCCGTCCTTGCCGATAATTTCCAGCGGAATCCCCTGCGGAACAATTTTTACGCCTTCATGCTCGGCGCCTTCAATTTCCTCCCAGTCGGCGGGCATATCTTCCACGCGCCGACGGTAAAGAATGGTTACTTCCGCGCCCAAACGACGGGCTACCCGCGCGGCGTCGATGGCCACGTTCCCGCCGCCGATGACCACCACCTTATCGCCCACATCCACTTTGTTGCCCAAATTGATTTCGCGCAGGAAATCAACCGCCTGGATGGAATTCTTCAAATCTTCGCCGATGATGCCCAGCCTATACGGCACGTGGAATCCCACGCCGAGGAACAGAGCGTCGTGCCGCTTTTCCAGCTCTTCAAAAGAGATATCCTTGCCGATGCGTGTGTTGGTTTTAATCTTTACGCCGATCTTTTCCATGTAGGAAATCTGTTTGTCCAGGCTATCCTCAGGAAAGCGGTATTTGGGAATACCGGCAAAGGTCATCCCGCCCGCTTTGGGCAGGGCTTCGTACACGGTGACGTCAAATCCGCGCAATGCCAGGTAGAACCCGGCAGAGAGGCCTGCAGGACCGCCGCCCACAATGCCCACCTTTTTGCCGTTGGGTTCGGCAATTTTGGGATTGAGTATAACTGCCGGATCGGGGAACTGCTCGGTGGCGTAGCGCTTTAGCCAGCGAATGGCAATGGGATCGCCCAAATGGGAAATGGCGCAGACGGTTTCGCACTGCCGCGTACAAACCTTACCGCACAGCTCGGGCAGCGGATTGTTGTCGTAAATATACTTGAGGGCCAGTTCGTCGTCGGCATCGGCTATAGCGGCGATGTATTCGGGAATGTGCATGTGATCCGGGCAGGCCGTAACACAAATGGCGCAGTCCACACATCGGCTGGCTTCGCGGCGCGCTTCTTCCTGCATGTAGCCCAGTACCACTTCGGCAAAAGACTTAACCCGTTCCGCGCCGTCCAGTTCGCGCATGGGAACGCGCTGCAAATCCAGCAGACGGATTTCATCATCCTTGACGAAGCTTTTGTGTTCGCCGTATTCGGGATGATCCACACCGGGTATCAGCAGAAAGGATTCCGGGTCGGGTGTGGTTTGCAGGTATTGATCGGTCAGCGAGAGCGAACCGGTGGGACACATTTCCACGCACAGCCCGCACCAGCAGCAGCGGCCGTTATCCACGCGGGGACGCAGACCGGAATCACCTTTTTTCGGCTCAATCCCATCAATTTTAATCATGTCGATGGCTTCGTTCTGGCAGATGGTGGCGCAGGTTCCGCAGCCGATACACTCTTCGATATCGTTATAATGAAAACCGCGATAACGTTCCGCCGTCTTTTTCTTTTCCAGCGGATAGCGCACCGTGTGCGGTTTTTTGCCTAAAAATTTTAAGGCCGAAAAGGGAAGAAAAACGCCCTTGATATTCTTCATTGTATTGCCTCTTCCTGAATGCTATCGTTCAATTTCCGGCGGGCAGGTGCCCAGACTGTTCATAATGACGCTCACATCGGCGATATTGGCGCCCACCAGCATTTTTTCCAGCAGGCTTACGCCATGCACATAGGCCGGGCCGCGCACGTGAATGCGGCGCGGTTTGAGACTGCCGTCGCTTACTACATAATAGCCAAACTCTCCGCGGGCCGATTCCGTGCGTACATAAGCTTCGCCCGCAGGCAGTTTCCATTTTAGGGGATTGGGGCCGGGGTTGTGCACCGGGCCGCCGGGCATCTTATCCAGCACCTGACGAATAATCGAAATGGACTGCTCGATTTCCCTGCGGCGCACCATCGCCCGGGCGTAAATATCGCCGCCTTCGTGGGTAATGATTTCAAAATCCAGTTTATCATACACTTCGTACGGTTCATCTTTGCGTACGTCGTGTGCAATACCGCAGCCGCGCAACGGCGGGCCGACCACGCCCCATTCCATGGCTTTGTCTTTGTCAATCACGCCCACGCCCTGCGAACGCTTCAGGAACAAAGCGTTCTGGAAAAAGAGCCGGTCGTAATCGGTGAGACGTTCTTCCAGATAATCCAGCACGCGGCGCACTCTTCCGGCAAAACCGTCGGGCAGGTCGCGGCGCACACCGCCGGCCCAGATGTACATGTGATACACGCGTCCGCCGGTCAGTTCTTCAAATAAGTCCAGAATATAATCACGGTCACCCACGGTCCATTGCGGCATGGTGTACAGACCCATGGAACCGGCCTGTCCGCCCATCCACAAAAAATAACTGGCGATGCGCGAGAGCTCCAGCACCATCACCCGGATGTACTGCGCCCGTTCCGGAACTTCCCGGCCTTCGATTTCCTCGATGGCCCGGGCCAGATTCTCTTCATTGGGGTCAGGTTCCGGCACACAGATACGGCAGACGATGGGGAAGCACTGCATCCACAAGCGTTCTTCCATCAGTTTCTCAAATCCGCGATGCAGGTAGCCCACATGGGTTTTGGCCCGTTGAACCGTATCACCCGTTACTTTGAGTTCGATCATCATGTTTCCGGTAATGCCCGGATGCTGCGGTCCCAAATACAGGGTGGTTTCTTTTTCCACTTGCGTCATTGTATTATCCATTGGCTTTATCGTCGTTGTTAAACTGCGGTAATTTTTCATCATATCGTTCGGAAATGGTCCGGCGTACATCCTGCGCGTCTTCCCTGCCCTTACGCCATTCGTAATTTTCATTTACGAATTCACGGGTTTTGAAATCGCGGCGCATGGGCGGTATGTCATCCCAATCTTCCAAAATGAATTCGCTCAAATCGGGATGACCTTCAAAATACACGCCGTACATTTCGTGGATTTCGCGCTCGTATGTACCGGCCTGATCCCAGAAAGGCAGGATGGTTTGCGCTTGCGGCTGGCTGCGGTTTAAACGCACCTTGACCATTGCATGCACTTTTTGGGCATACGAATAAAGATGATAGACCAGCTCAAACTGGTTGTCTTCCATCCAATCCACACAGCTTATCATCACCAGATGATTAAAATCCAGATAGTTTTTAAGATAGCTGACAAAGGCCGGCAAAAGATCGCTGCGCAGGCGAATAAGCAAACGGCCTTTACGCTGGATTTCCGCCTCCGCTGATTTGAAGGTGGTGTGAATGGTGTTTATGATGTGTTCTTCGTGATTCATAGTTGTTCTCTGTTCGACTTAATGAATACAAATGTTGTTTTTAACCCACAAAAGGATAACCTAAGACTGGTTTTAACAACCCCCTTTATCCCCCTTTATTAAGGGGGAATTACGGTTCATTTTTTACCAGTTATAATCCGGCATATTCCAGTTTTTGATTACTTTTTTCTGATTGGCCCGGTACCAGTCCAGATTTTCCTGATAGCGGATCCAACCGTTGGCTTTTTTGCTGGCGATGAGTTCCTGCAATTTTACGAATCCGTCAATTACCGCTTCGGGACGCGGCATACAACCGTTGATGAATACATCAACCGGGAGATAATCATCCAATCGTTTAACGGTATTGTACGAATCCCAATACATACCGCCATTGATGGTGCAGGAACCGAAACCGATCACATATTTGGGCGCCTGCATCTGCTCATACGAACGGATAACCCGTTTAAGCGTTTTGACGGAGAGGTACCCTGTAATCAGCAGCACATCAGCCTGGCGCGGCGTGGCCATGCCGCTGATACCGAAACGTTCGGCGTCATAGCGGGAAGTCATTGTCGGCGGAATTTCAATGGCGCCGCAGCCGGTTCCGTAGGCCAGCACCCACAGGGAATGTTTTCGCGCCCAGTTGCTGATAATATTTCCCGCTTCTCTTCCCCAATCTTCTTTCATTGTTCTGTCCTGAATTTTGTATGTAATGATGGAGTATTACATTGTTGAATTGCTGTTTTACGCTTCGTCTGTTGCTCCATCATTCGATAATTTCTTTATTTAATCCGTTCAATTCGTTTTACCATTTATCTTCACTATCGGCTTCGACCCCGACAAGTCGGGACAGGCAAAGCTCAGCCTCCGTTCCCTGAGCGTTCGACTGAGCTCACGCCGAAGTCCTGTCGAAGGGTGAGCTCAGTCTCCACGATGTTCCTTTTTACCTTATTCCTCTCAACTTCCTACTAAGTACTAAATACTATGTACTATGTACTTACAAAAGAACAAGCACCAGCCCAATCAGCCCGATCACCGACGGCCATTTCCAGAAAAAGGTCATTGACTGCTCGGTGCGGAAGCGCGGATTCACAATACCGACAAACAATTGGACCAGATAAAGGGCAAAGGTTTTAACCAGCAAAGCAACAAACGTGGCCGCTCCGCCCAAAAACAAATCCGTGTACAAGACCAGTTTCACAAAAGCAAACATGCCGCGGTTGGTTTGCATCAGTGCTAAATATTTACCACCGAACTCAGACGGTGGCCCCGAGGCAATTTCCGCCGGTGCAATGGGTACATCAAAAGGCTTATTACCCATCATACCCAAAAAGGCGAACATGGCGGCAATGAAGGCAAAGGGAGAATGAAAAATATTCCACCTGGCCACCGTGTTTTGTGCGGCAATGATATCCAGCAGCGACGTGGTATTATTTTGCACCATCAGAATGACCAACGCGATGACAAAGGGAATTTCGTAACCCAACATTTGCGTTAAGCCGCGGCTAACGCCGATAGCCGAATTGGGATTGCCCGATTGCCCCGCCCCCAGCGCCATGGCCAGACAACCGAACACCATGATATACATAATCAACAGCAAATCCCCCTGAAAGCTAAACAACCGGATGGGATAGTCGCCGCTAAGAATGGGAATAAACATCAGGGTGGAAATCGTACCCGTGATGGCCAAATTGGGCGCCAGATGAAACATAACCCCGTGAGTAATGGCCGTCTTTTTGGAATACAGCTTAAGGACGTCCACAATATTCTGAAAAATAGGCGGCCCGTAACGGTGCTGCACCCGGGCAATAATTTTGCGGCCGATCCCCATATAGGTAAGGCCGACTGCCGCCCCGACAAAGGGCATCAAGATAATCCATATAATTTGTTCTGTTTGCATAATCTTTACTATTTTTTAATGATAACCGATTAAACCAACCATTGACTAAACACAAACAACAAGGCCAGAAAAATAACCACATACATGGCATAGGTCTGCCCGTTTCCGGTGTAAATATAGCGCATCAGATCGAACAGGTTTTCCAGATTCTCTCCGATGGCCGCGTACAGCCGGTCTGCGCTGCGTTTTAAGATGGCGCTTACACCACGCGAAAAGGGCTGGTAAAAATCAACCGCGTAATGCAGATTGATATGCGGCCCCGGTACCTCGCCCGAGGTGTGAATATCCTTCAAAACGACCTTGCGCGAACGCTTATACAGGGTATTAAACAAGACAAACACCAGCACAAAAACCACGCCCACAATATTCATCACCGTAAGCGTATTTACAGAACCCATGCGGGAAAAAAGCACCGACTGAGACATATCCACCGGAACGATACCGAACAAGGTGCTTTCCACTTTGCCGATTAAATCAATCAGATGATAAGGATACATCCCCAGATAAATGGTCAGCAACGAAAGCAGCAGCATGGGCGCCCGCATCGACCAGGGGACTTCTTTAATATGATCGAACCGTTCCGGGCGTTGGCCGAGGAAAATGGTAAAGATCAAACGGTAGCAATAAAGAAACGCGGCCGTACTGGCGGCAAAGGTTACAATCGCCAGAAAAACCATCTTTTGCTGCAGCAATGCTTCGTACAGCATCCATTTGCCTACAAATCCCGACAGCGGCGGAATGCCGGCCAGGGTGATGATGCCCAGAAGAACCACGAAAAACGTATAAGGCATACGGGTAATCAATCCGCCCAGTTCGCTGAATTTATAGGTACCCGTGCGATAGATAACCGCACCGACAGCCATAAAGAGCATCACCTTGAAAATGGTGTGATTGACCGCATGAAACATGGCTCCGGCCAGTCCCAAAGAGCTGGATAAACCGATACCCAGAGCGATGTAACCCAACTGCGCCACCGATGAATAGGCCAGCAGACGTTTGGCGTCATCCTGCACAATAGCGATGATGGTGGCAATCAACGCCGTAAGCGCGCCGAACCAGGCCAGCAAATAACCGGGCAGGGCAACTCCGTTCACCGTTACAAAATGCGCGGCCAGCGACCCCGCGCTGAACACGTAGAACAGAAGGATCAATCCGAAAATACCCATTTTGGACAGGATTCCGGAAAAGAAGGCGGTGAACGGCGAAGGCGAAATCCGGTAAGCATCCGGCGCCCAGGTATGCAGAGGCATAATGGCTGCCTTCACACCAAATCCGACAAAAAACAGGCTGAGCAGAGCAATTTGTAAACCGCTGCTGAAATTTTCCCACATCACGGTTAATACATCAAAGCGCGTTGAGTGGGTGTGAGAATAAATCAGAAAAATGGCCAGCAGCATGGAATAGGCGCCGATTAAGCTCATGACGAAATACTTGATCCCGGCCTTCTGCGCTTCATAGCGATAGTAAATTACCATCAGGAACGACGACCAGGTCATAATTTCCCAGAAGAAAAAGAAGGAAATCAGGTCAGCGCTGACGACAATGCCAATGGTGCCGGCGATAGTAATACACAGCGCAAAACAGTAGTAACCGATGCGTTCCTTGTCTTTCATAAAGGCCATTGAATAGATTACCACGCCCAGCCCGATGATAAACGCCATCATCCCGAAAAACCAGCTCAGTATGCTGATACGCCAGACAATATCAAATCCCGCCATCGAAAAAGAGAAGGTATCGCTGACGCCATACTGCATCGCAAAAACAGTTCCCGCCCACAGCAGTGCAATGAGGGCGATGGTGTTCTCTATAAGGGAATGCACCTTACCCAGAGTGTAAGACAGTATTGAGCTGCCGAATAAAATCAATAATACCAGAGCCACAGGTTTCATAATATTTTCAACCTATCGTTTTAATCTTTTATCTTACTTAATCGCAATCACCGCTTGAATATACTGCGTTTTATCCATCAATTCGCGCGCCGCCGGCTGCAGATAATGCAAGATGACGTCAGGGAATAAGCCGGCAAAAAGCGCCAAACCGGCCAGGATGCTCATGGCAACCACCGCCGAGGCGTGCACATATTTTGTTTTGACATGCTCTTCCGGTGATTTAAAATAGAGGCGCCCGACCACCCGTAAATAATACACCGCTTCGATGATACTGCCGGTTAAAGCCAGTGCGGCCAAGACGATATAACCGGATTTCACCGTTTCCGAAATGATAATCAGTTTGCTCCAGAAACCGTTGAGCGGCGGCAAGCCCATCAAGGCAAAAGCGCCGAAAGCAAAAAAGAAGGAGGTTACCGGTTTTATTTTGCCCATGCCGTCCAGATCCCCGATATCCTTACTGCCCGAATAATAGACCAAATAACCGGCAGAAAGAAAGAGCAGCGGTTTGATTAAAGCGTGATTAAACATCTGAAACAAACCGCCAGCAACGGCATTCTGCGTGGCCAACCCCAAGGCAATAAGTACCAGCCCCATCTGGCCGATGGAAGAAAAAGCCAACATGCGCTTAATCTGTTTTTGCCTCAGGGCGGACATCTCTGCCATAAGCAGGGTGATGATGCCCATAATCAAAATAAAATGAAAGACGCCCTGAAAACTGAAAATGGTATAAATGACCCGCGCCAGCCCATAAACCCCGGCTTTAACGACAATACCGCCAAATACCGCGCCCACAGGCGTCGGCGCCTGCGAATAGGCATCCGGCGCCCAACCGTTCAGAGGGAATATTTCGGATTCCACACCAAAGCCGACAATCATCAAAATAAGCGCTGCCAGAGTGATACGGGAATCCACCTGTCCGATTTTCTGAGCAATATCAGCCATATTCAGGGTACCGGTGCTGGCGTAAATAAGCGCAATGCCCAATAATATCATCGTAGAAGAAATAGAGCCGATCAGCAGATATTTGAAGGCCGCTTCCGCGCCGTTACGGTCACGAATAAAAGCGGTAAGCGCATAGGCCGATATGCTGGTAATTTCGAGAAAGACAAAAAGATTAAACAGATCGCCGGTAAGCACCATTCCTGTAGCGCCGGTAATCATTAGTAAAAAGAGCATATAGTATTTTTCGCCGGGCTCTTCCAGTACAAATTTAATGTTATAGACGGCCACCACAAAACCAACCAGCGATATTATCAGCGCCAGAATATTTCCCAAGGGCCCTATGGTGAGGTTGATGCCCAACGGCGGCTGCCAGGCGGCAATAATCACCACAATCGGTTTCTGCAGGCTGTGCGGCAGCAAAGCGATTGACTCGTACAGATTAAACCCCAGTATGAGCAGCGGAACAAATTTGGGAATCCGTTCGGAAGCCCGTTTGAGCAACGGAATTAAAAAGGCCGCCAGCAAAGGCAAGGCGATCATCAGGGCCGGATCGAAATAAGGCAATGTATTCATAGTCGTTACCACTTCAGTTCTCTGATTTTGTTAATGTTGAGCGTTTTGTGATGGTCATACAGGCGGATGACAATGGTCAGCGCCAGGGCCGTAACCGCCACACCGATGACTATTGCTGTCAATACCAGCGCCTGAGGCACAGGGTCCACCATATCGCCTGCAGAAAGCGAAGGATTTGAAAAGATCGGCGCCGTCTTGTCTTTGATATAGCCAATGGCGATGAGCAGCAGGTGCACACCGGCGTCAACCAGAGACAAACCGATCACAATTTTTATCAGGTTGCGTTTTACCAGCACCGCGTAGATGCCGATCAGTATTAAACTAAAAGCTCCGATGTAGTAAATCATATATTATCCTGTTATTTTACGGTCTTTAACATCGTATCCAGCACAGCCGTCAGTTCCGAACCGACTTTTATTCCTACGGCAATGTAAATTAAGGGGATAATCCCGGCGCTGAACAGCGTATTGGCTTCGCCGAAAGGCAGGATATTGGCCAGAAAGCTGGTCCCCCAAATCAGGCCGAATAATCCCAGCAACACGAAGGAGGTACCGGCAAAGGTTTCGAACAGGGATAGCACCTTATGGTTTACCTTGTATGTCCGATAGGACATAAACATCAGCAGGAAACCGGAAGCGATGATAGCGCCGCCCTGGAAGCCTCCGCCCGGCGTCAGATGGCCGTGTACAAAAACATAAACACCCAAAATGATAATCAGCGGAAAAAGAATTCGCGCGCCGGTTTTAACGATAACGCTGGCATTTTGCCGCGAACGCTGCATCGGTTTTTTACGGAACAGCAATGCGCCCATACCGGTAGCGGCAAGAAATAACACAGTTACTTCACCCAAAGTATCGAAACCGCGATAATTGACTACGATAGAAGTTACGATGTTTACCGCTCCGGTTTTTTGCACGCCACTATTTAAATAAGAAGCGGCTACATCTGCGTTCATTTTATTTTTACCGAAAGGAATCAGCGCAAACGTGTTAAACAGATAAAAACCGATTATGGCCAAAAAGAGCATGGCAAATACTTTTCTCATTCTTCAAACCTCTTGGTTTTGCGTATGGCAATCATAAATATAATGGTGGTCAAACCCACGCCGATTGCGGCTTCGGTAAGGGCAACATCGGGTGCCTGCAAAATATAGAATATAATCGAAAGCATCAGGCTCACCACCGAACTGGCGATAACCGCAGCTACCAGATCCCGGTACCACACAGCCAATAGGGCCGCACCAATCAATACAACGACAAGAATTATTTCCAGAATTGTCAATATCATTCCCCGTCTCCTTCCTGTTCCTGCAAAGTAGCTTCGGCGCGTGCATAATGATCGATATCCTTTTTCTGCCAGAGCTTAATACCGATTTTATGGCTGCCGCGCGCCAGAGCGTGACTGCTGATGGGGTTGGAAATCAGAATAAAAGCGGCAATGATGGCTGTTTTGAAAAACCATTCGGGATTGATAAAGCCGACACCCAAAATGGTACCGAAAGCGCCCAGTGTAGTGGCCTTGGTTCCGGCTTGCATGCGGTTATACACATCCGGCATGCGCAGGATACCGAGGGCGCCAAAAAACAAAAAGACCACTCCGACGGAAGTCAGCGTATAACCGATAATATTCAGAACGGTTTCCATTATAAGCCTCCTTCAAAATAGCGGGCAACGGTTAATACGCCCACAAAACCCAGTACGGCATAAATCAGCGCCACATCAATGTAGATGAAGCGTTCGAAAAACAGACCCAGAAGAACCAGCAAAGCGGTGGAAATGGTTGTCAAGGTATCCAGAGCCACTACGCGGTCCGGCGTGGTCGGTCCCAGAATCAAACGAATCATAGCCAGTACTATGGCAACGATGATAATGCCGAAAAAAACATATATCATTCAAAAATCTCCTTAATATACTTTTCGAACACGCCGGAAATCTGCCGGAAAGCTTCTTCAGGTTCTTCGGTCCGTACATCAATCCAATGGATATAAAGTTTGTCATCGATGATATCCACGGTAAGCGTTCCGGGCGTTAAGGTGATCGAATTGGCCAAAGCCAGTTTGGCGATATTGCTTTGCAGTTTAGTGGGCACTTCCACAATACCGGGATTAATGGGAATTTTAGGCATGATTACCCGGCGGGCTACATCCACATTGGCCTTGAGCATTTCCCATAAAAACACGAAAAGGTAGAGGAAAGCGTACCATAGCTTTCTTGGCGAAAGGTTTTTCATTCCGGTTTCCGAGAAATGTTGTCCGGTAAGCCAGGACATGAGTAAGGCAACGATAGCTCCGGCAAGCACTTCGTCCGTTCTGAGGGTGGAAGTAAAAGCGACCCAAAAGGCAAAATAAACAATAAAACTGAAAATAAATTTCGACATCTGTTTTTTCCAAAATGATTTTACCGTAAACGTCGATTATAGATTTCACTTTTTGCAACTCTGATGCCAATAGGCACAGAACATACATCTAATTATTTTTATTTAACTTAGATTCCGTATAATAAAAAATAACTGTTCAACGCCTTCAAAACTCTTTTAGGATACGCAGGCCTATCTTCTTGTTTATTCTGGGAGTTACGTCTTATTAAAAATGGGAAGACAATAAGTGGTTTTTTTAGGATGTTTATTAAAGATGATAAAAAAGTAAGAAATTTAAAAATAAATCAAATTTAAAATCATATATTTTAGGTTTATTACGACTTAATTACATATTAATACAGTTTTTTTTATTTCCTTAATGGTCATTATGCCTAATATTTTGCAAATTATAATAAAATATGTGATTATTTTCTTAATATTTAAAATTTTTAATATTTTATCCTTAATTATCTTCTAATTTTTTACTCGTACCTGAAAAAAGGCTTTGCAAGCATTCCCAACGCAGTGAAAACATGGGCACCTGTTTCTTATATATTTCGTAGGCTTTGCCGAATTTGCGCAACGCCTGCGGTTCTTCAACCAGTTTGACCATCGCCACCATAAAAACCATTTCCAGAGGCGCAATGATAAGAATAAACGATACGGAACCGATTAAAAAGGCTGCCGCCGGAGGAAAAAGCAGCAAGCCCAAATGCATTGGATGACGCATACAGGCATAGTATCCTTCGGTAACCAGCTTATTGGTCTGCAAACGCGGCAGGTTACCTTCCCTGCCCAGCCGCGCCAGCAATCTTCCCGTATTGCGGCTGCTGTTCACTACCAGCTTCACCAGAACCACTCCCACAATAAAGCTGATAATATGAAACAAGGGGTCGGTCAACCATTGAGGACACCAAAGCGCATCCAAATAAAGACCGGCAGCAGCTCCACCGAATATCATTAAAAACCATATTACAATTCGTACGATCTTATCCATCAATCTTATTCCGTTTTTTGTAAAGTAAGCAGGCGCACATAATTTTTAAACCAAAACGTTTCCCCCGTTTTTTTGAAGCCTTTCTCCTTAAAAACAGGTTCCCAATCCCGTTCTACAAAATCGAAGGCGTATTTACATTCAAAGGTAGTGAACAACCAGCGGTATAGCGCAGGCATTTCTTTCAATTTAAACTCGCTGAAGTCCAGCAGGCAAAAACGGCCGCCGGGCTTCAGATTTTTATAAATGTTGTCCAGCACGTTCAGACGGATCTCATGCGGCAAACCATGCAGCACAAAACTCATAAATACCGTATCGAATTCTTTTCCAATTTCAAACGGGATGTCGATCCGCTGGTTACGAAAATCCACATTATCGTACTGCCGGCAATTCTTTTTGAATTGTTCGCCCATCTCATCCGAGATATCCAGGCCTAAGAGGTAACCGGTATCGCCCAGATAAGGCCGCATCAGACAAGCGTTACGTCCTGTTCCGCAACCCAGGTCAAGGACATATTCACCCGATTGCAAATGCATTGCCTGAACAGCCGAACGGATAAATTTGGCATACATGCCGCCCGAAATGAGATTCATTACCGTATCATAGTGTCTGGCCATAAAGCCTTGTATTTCCACATGGGAATCAGGATAAATCTTAGTCATTTCATTCCTTTCTACAATTCAAGAGCAATCGTATAACCATCGCGAATAGCTTCCTGCGCTTTACCTACTTTTTTGGCATCGCCGATAACATGCACTTCCATTTTTTCTTTGAGCGCATCAGCCAGGGGATGATAGCTTTTCATACCGGTTGCCACCACAATATGATCCACATTTTCCAGCAGGACCTGACGCTCACCGCTAAGATACACCTTGTCGTCGTCCACTTCTTCCACCCTGGTATTCAAATAAATTGGTACATTCTTCATATTCAGTTTCTTAAGCGTCATGTTTTTCTCGATCATTTCCATGCTGCGCGCTATTTCATTCAGCATCTCCACAACAACCACTTCATTATTCTTATCTACTAATTTGCTGGCTATTTCAATACCAATCAAGCCGCCACCGATAACCACTATTTTTTTATTTTCAGGTAAATTTTCATCCAACAAAAATTCCGCCCAATAAAATTCCTTCAATCCTTTAATCGGCGGGATGGCAGGCCGGGCGCCGGTGGCAATGATTGCCGCATCGTAACCACCGCTAAGGACATCCTGTTCACCAGCCTCTTTAAAAATAATGGGTACCTGATGTTCTTTCAATTCGTATTCATAATAATCGACAATTTCCTTTAGCGATTCCTTATTGGGAGGCAACCAGGCCAAATTAAACTGGCCGCCCAATCTGTCTTTTTCAAATAAATCTACTTTATGGCCGCGCAGCTTCAGCATTAAGACCGCTTCCATTCCAGCCAAACCTGCACCCACAACCGCATAATACTTGGGCGCATTCGTTTTCTCAAACTCCTGCTTATCACGTCCAACTGTGGGATTAACAACGCATCCCAGTCCCCGGCCGGAACGCACGCCGCCCAGGCAACCTTCGGAACAGGCCAAACAAGGACGAATACGGCGGTTTATTTCTTGCTCGTATTTGGCCACAAAATCCGGGTCGGCGATTAAGGCTCTACCCAGAGCAATATATTCAGCAGAATACTCATTTTTTATCCGATCCACATCCCGCGTTGAATTGATTCGTCCGACAAAAATGACCGGTATGTGTATTTGTTCTTTGACTTGTGCAGCAAAGGCCCAGGTTTTTCCTTTGGGAACAAACATGTGTTGGAAAAACCAGGGCGGCGTCGAACAAACGGTACCTGCGGATACGTGCACGGCCGAAGCGCCCTTTTCTTCCAGTATTTTTACCAAAGCGATCGTTTCATTTATTTTAATACCCTGCGGCGTCATTTCTTCACCGCTTACACGCACAATAAGAGGCAGGCCCACCGCCTCTTTTACGGCTTCAAAAACGGAAAGCGGAAAGCGGATACGATTTTCGAACGAACCACCATAGACATCGTTCCTGTCGTTTACGGCCAGAGAAAGGAATTGAGCCAGCAGATACCCGTGCCCGAATTGCAGTTCAATAAAATCGAACCCGGCTTTTTCAGCACGAATAGCCGCCTGAACAAATAGATCGCGTACCGCCTGCATATCGCTTTCATCCATCCGTTTTGGAGTTGCTCCGCCGTTTTCACAAGGCTGGTCGGTGGCCGAAAGATAATGATTACCGGGCAGTTTCGGATTGGCCATACGCCCGGGATGGTTCAAATGGGCAATGGCTTTGGCACCGTTTTTATGTAACAAATCCGTTAATTCTTTGAGGCCGGCAATTTTATCATCATTATCAATACCGATTTGGGTGGGAATTTCCCGCAGACCGGCATCCAGATACAATGGTTCTGGTGTGATAGCACCGATAAACTTGCTGCGCTCATCATAAAAACGCAAATGCCGCTCGTTAATTGTACCGCTGCCGTCGCTGTATCCAAGCTTAACCGGAGCCATTATGAAAGAGTTACATAATTGCATTTCCTGTTCCCTTTTTGATAAAAGAGCGAATTTCACGATAATTCCAAATGTTTTTGTATGGAATTTATTCGGAATTTGTCTTTTGATATTTGTTATTTCTTCAACCGCTTTTTTTCTTCTTTAGCAGATTGTGATGATACGAACCTTCCCTCAGCATCTTCACGCCACATTCGGGACAACGTGTTTCCTGGCAGGGTACGCCGCGTTGATGGGGTGTTTTCAATCCGCATTTGGGACAAATACAATATCCCCCGCTGCCCATTCCCTGATTTCTCGGTACACTCATGGTCGGATTTCCTTTCCTAAAAATTTCAACGATCTTTAACAAAACGGTGAATTGTTGAATTGATGAATTGATGAATTATTGGATTAATGGAGTAATGGAGTAATGGAGTAATGGAGTATTGGAGTAATGAGGGTGCCGTCATTATGCTAAATTGCAAATGTCCCAATGACCTAATGACCTAATGACTTTTAAACTACGAACAAACTCCCCCACTCCAATCCATTAATCCAATAATTCATTGTCAATGTTCACAGCCCTCGTCGGGGTTATCTTGCAACTCCTGTTTTATATAGAGTTCGACGGCTTTGTCCGTATCGGTTTCCCTGACAATAAACGCCTCGATACCTGCCGACTGTAAATCGTCATATATACGGCGTCCCATGCCTTGCGATATTACGGCTTGACAGCCGGACAACGCGAAAAGGATTGGACCATGACGATCCATGTCATGTGATTGACCGCTCATACCGCGGGCATGGCCGGTAAAATCGTTTGTCCGATATTCTTTATGAACAATTTTTCCGTTTTCTACTTCGTAAAAAACGAATCCGCGTGTTCTACCAAAATGGCCGGCTATGGTTTGGCCGTCATTTGAAGCAATGGCTATTTTCATGGAAGTCCTTTCTATTTTTAACGTTCATTGTATTTTATCAAATCATAAAGCCTTATGGCAAGCCTGTTGAGACATACCACACCGCAACACCAATCAGTAATCCAACAAATATATTAATTCCTTTCACTACTAAAAATCCCCGACGCGATATGGCCAGCATCGGCAACATTCCGTGCCCATCCTGGACGATCGAGCTGGCCAGAAGGATACTGAACGGAAGCGTCCCGCTGGCATACATGGTTACAAAAATCAGATGTGGGCCGGACTCAGGAATAATACCAATTAAAACAGCGACGAGCATCACCAGTACGGTATTATCGTGTATCCAGGTATGGACATCCATGTAACTTTCCAAAAGATGCATGACTAACAAGGCGCCGAACGTCCACAGAAAAATCCGGGGCAAGTGTTTTTTTACCACATGCTTCCATAAGTGCTCTTCCAAAAAGTGATCAGGTACGGTGGAACTCACAAATAACCCGAACGCGGCGCTTAGAACAAAAGTAATTTTTTTCCAGTCCCATGCTTTAGGTCCCAGAGAACCGCTAACCAGAAAGAATAAGAAAAAAGCAAATATTCCTATCAACAAGGCCCTGGGCATATTGATATGTTTAAGTTGCTGCCAAATTTGCCCACGGGGAAAACAGTTGCAATAATCGTCCTGGTGAATAGGCAATTCATGGTCAATATGACCAAGAAGCGCATCCTGCTTTTTAAACAATACGTCGGTTAGCGCGCCTGTAACTATCCCAAGTAAAAATAGTGACAACGTAATCCAGAGCGCTTTTAACGGGAACAGGGAGAACATTACAAACGCTTCATCCCCGCTGGTGGCAATCATAGTGGCGACCAGCGCCCCCAGGCTGACAACGCGGTGCGAATATAACGACACAACGGTAAAAGCGCCCAAACAACCGGGCAAAGCGCCCAATAGAGAGCCCAGGACATATTGTCCCCAACGGTTATTCTTAAGCGAGTCCTGCCATGAACCGCGTGTCTGCACATTAATATACTCAATCAAAAGCATCATAATGAAAACAAAGCTGGTGATCATCAGCGCATGTTTAAATATGGGAACAATCACTTCAAAAGCTCCTCAGAAAGAACAAATGACCATTATATTCGGTTTTTTTAAGTTCCTTGTTTTGCAACATTTCTTCTACTGTATCCCAATCGGCGCCAGCCTTTTGTAAAATTTTCAGAACCGCTTCTTTATGCATGGGATGCACGGCCGTTATGTTAAGTATATCCTGGCGTATATCACCGGTATAAGTGAACGTATTGCTCTCGTACCCACTAAGCACTTCCACCCGGTTCAGCTGGTCGGCAAACATATCCCTCGCTCTTTCCACAGCGACGCTATCCGCTGCAACAACGCTTTCGTCTGCCGGCGGCCGGGTTGGTATGGATATATAGGCAAAATCCGGTTTTAAACGAACTAAAAAGGCGGTAATATCTTCAATGGCCTCCTGTGAATCGTTTACCCCCTTTATCAACATCGTTTCCGTCGCTAAGATACCGCTAAGATGTTCTCTGAAAACCAACATACCTTCCATCATTTTAGCAAGATCGAGTTTCCTGTGCGGACGGTTTATTTTTCTCCACACCGTTTCCTCTGCCGCATCTACTTTGAATGATACCCAATCGGCTTTATACAAGTCATTTTGCACCTCTTTCCGGTCTATCAGTGTTCCGTTACTGATAACCGCAATGGGGATTTGAAACGTTTTTAATGCTTCTATACTGCGGCCCAGTTCAACATCCAACGTTGGTTCTCCATCCGACACAAAGGTAAGGAAATCAATACTTTCTCCCCGTTTGCGCACCTCCCTGAGCCGTTTCGACACGGAATTAAGAATATCCTCCGCCTCAAAAAACTTTTTGCGCTCAATCTGCATTTTAAGCGTTTTACCTACCTGGCAATAAATACAGGCATAACTGCAAATTTTAGGCGGAATATTGTTTATACCCAGGCTGCGACCCAACCGCCGTGAAGGCACGGGGCCAAAGGTGATATCCATGATGTATTTCCTTATACATGGTTTCAGACGCACAGTTAAATTTCGAAGACGCGCCCGGCTCCGCCTTCCACATAAGCTTTGGGAAATCGTTTGGCAATTTCCTGTATATGCTGTGTGCAATGGGTCGGACAAATCCATTGCAAAGCGGAAAATAAATCATACCGATTGAAGCCGTGCAATCCGCCAATAATCCCATATACCGTACCGAAATTGCGTGCCGCATCCAGCATTTTATCCATCGCGGCGTGAGAACAGCCAGCGATGACAACCAGCCCTCTTTTCGTTTCCACAATAAGGCTTTGTTCAATTTGGTCCAGTTCGCCTGTAGTGTAAAAGCCCGGATATATTTGTTCGGGCCGGTCATAGTATTTTACTTCCCGGGCAGTACGTACACCCCGGAACGAAGGCGGAAGATGTACCAGAACATTGCTGTTCTCGTTCAGAAAATGGGATAATCCACCGGTATGGTCAAAATGGCCGTGCGATATAAAAACATCACTGATCGTTTTCGGATCGATATTCAGTGTGCGCATGTTTTCTAACAGGATTTCTCCATTGGCGCCTGTATCAAAAAGAAAGCGACGTTCGTGCGCCTCCACCAAAGCAGCAAATCCCCAATCTGCCTTTAAGTTGCTCTTACCGGAAGTATTATCATAAATGATTTGTATTCTCAGCATTTTAATTACCTAACACCAGGTTATCAAAATTTCCGCACCCGTTTGTGAAGTGAACGGCCCGTGGGTCATTTGCGGATGAATGAGCTGGTAGGTACCCTGACTGTAAACCTGCCCATTCATTTCGTATTGACCTTTTAAAATAAAATGCTGTTCCGTTTTGATATGCGTATGTCCTTCGATTTTGAACCCTTTGGGCACTTTTAAAATAACCGTGCGTCCGCCTTCATCATCCCGTAAAACTTTGATTTGCGTTCCTCGCGGATAGGCTTCTCCGGCATCCTGCCATTCCATCGAGTTACAATTTACAATCATATCCAGCATAATAACCTCCATTCTGCTAATTCGTGAATAATCGGGCATAAGGAATCTTATACGTATTCCCTATGCCCGAATTGAGTTAATTTCTCAAAGGCAATGGCAGTATGCTTTTCCGTGCTATTCCCCATGAATCCGTTTCTTTTTTTCCATCAACTCTTCTTTTGTTTCCTGATGATTGGGGTCCGGATGAATGGCATCTGTCGGGCAAACTGCCACGCATTGCGGTTCATCAAAAAATCCCACACATTCCGTACATAGATTCGGATCAATAACATAAATCGGATCGCCTTCGGAAATAGCATCATTGGGGCATTCGGGAACACAGGCATCACAGGCGATACATTCGTCATTGATGAATAAAGCCATTTGTAGTTCCTCCTTTTTTATTTAAATGTCCTGTACTGCATACGGTTGCCGTTTATTTCAGGATGAATGAATTATTGAATAGATGGAATGATGAGAATCGGTCTGCACAAATTGCAGGTCTTATTTTTACCCCTGAGCGGACAATTCCAGCACTCCATTAATTCAACAATTCAAAAATTCATCAATGAGTTCACTCTAAAAAGGTTGTAGAAGTCATTCCGTCCCGCCCTGACGAGACAGCATGACAGGTTACGTCATTCCGAACTTGATTCGGAATCCCGCCTCAAGACATGGGATGCTGAAACGAGTTCAGCATGACTTTTCGTGTCATTCCTTTCCGCCAGGGCGGGATCGGAATCCATAACTTCGATAAAATCAATAGACCCTGAAACGAGCCTGTCCTGGCGTCAGGCCAGGGTTCAGGGTGACATTTTATTCGCAGTACCCTTTTTAGAGTGGACTCAACAATTCAACAAATTTTTTTCTTATCTATCAGATCCTCCTGATGATTGGTATCAAATTCATTCTGGCTTGTTCCGCCTCGGTACGAATACTGTACAATTCGTCCTCGGACAGGGGTACTTCCACCTCCTCATTGCTAAAGCTTGTTTCCTTCATTTTAACAATCTTGAAAGCCAAGTGCATGATACCTGTACCGTGTGTATAGAACACATTATCCGCAGCGTTCTCCCATTCCTCTGTTTGCTCTTCCGTAACATTGTTCGATATGGTAAACAAGCTGTTCTGTTCGCTGCGCAATAGCTGCAATATTTTTTGATGCATTACCTGACCGTAGGTTGCGGAAAAAAGCAGCATATTTAAAGCCGAGCCGTACATCAACGCGCCCAATTCTGTTTGCGGCAGCAGCCTTAGCGCGATTCTCAAAGCCGCGTCGAAATGTTCGGGTTTTAACAAATTGGCTTTTATGGTATTCTCTCCTGTTTTTTCCACCGAATCCATTTGAGGATCGAATTCGATGAAAACAATCCGTTCTTCGTACCCCGTCAGACCCGGACTAAAATGTTTCAATAAATTTTCCGCATAATCTTGTTTAAAATTGATAAGCAGATGAATCAATGTCCCCCCTTTTTTGAGCCAGGCATCCGAGAACATAGCTCCGACGAGCGGTTTGCCCGCCCCTGCCGGCCCGGAAATCAGATTGCTTGAGGGAATCGAAATCCCTTGCGGCATAAGTTTATCCAGCCATGTTAAATCGCTTTTAAAGTATTTACCCGCCATTTTCATTTTCCCCGCCGGATGTGTCGAGGGTAAATTCCCAGCCGCAATAAAATCCTTCCGCTTTATCCGGCGGGCAGGCAATGCAACGGGTTCGGATACGCGCATCCACAGTTTTGGCAAACTGGGTGAATTCAACAATGCCCACAGATTTACACGGAAAATCCGGTAGTCCTTTTTGTCGTCTCGTTTTCTGTACCCGGCATTCAATCATGCGAAAAATCATGGTTTTATCGTTTACCCATTCGATTTCCTGTTTGTTGATAGCCGCATATAAACGGTAGGAGAACGCCTTCTCCAAAGCTTCCAAACCGCCGTCGGCCGGAATATCAAAGGCCTTCATTATTCTTCTGGCTTCGGAAACGGCAAACCGTTCCCAGGATTTCGTATCCAGTTCCATAGCCGTATCCATGCCGTATTGTTCCTCAGCGGCTAAAAACCAGCAGCCATCATGCGCCAGCCAGTTTTTGGCATATACGTCGATTAACTTCAGTAAATCATCCCGGGAAAGATTCTCGATTTTTTCCATACGATTTTCCTTTTTAATAAATAGAGTATTGGAGTGGTGGAGTTTGTCTTTAGTTGAAAAGTCATTTGGTCATTAGGTCATTGGGTCATTGGCAATTTAGCAAAATGACTGCACTTTCATTACTCCAATACTCCATTAATCCAATAATTCATCAATTCAACAATTCATTCTTCCATCATTCCATCGTTTTCTTTTGCCTGAAACCTGCTGTCATCCTGTGTTGTCTCCATACGATATACCTTGCCTTCCAGCCAACCGATCCGGCGTACCTGTTGAATATCCACATCCGGGATATATGGTTTGATGTCCAGTAAAGGAGTCCCTTCTATCATATCCGCATTGCGAAAATAGATTTTATTTTTTTCGATTTTAAGAATTTGTACTACCGTCAGACCAATGCTATTGGGACGGGAAGGAGCACGGGTAGCAAACACCCCCCTCTTTACCTTATCCAGATAGGGTACAACCTTCAATTTGTATTTTTTTGATTTGTGAAAATGATAGATCAGAATAGCATGTGAAAAACCATCCAAATCGGTCAACCCCTCTGCAAACTCGGAAAAAACTTCCGCTACCGCATCTACTTTATTTTCCACCGCTCCCTGAATAGGTACACCTGCCGGTTCGGCGAAGGGGCTATGTATGACCCCTATGGGTGTATATCTTATTTCCGTCACAATGCCGTTATTCACTCTCTTTTTCCTCTTTTTGGGGCATCAGTTTATTCAACCTTTCCAGAATAGCACTAAGGCCGTTTTGCAATGCCTGGACATCGACCCGGATACGTTCGAAGCTATCGGTAGATTTCACATTATCCGGCGGTGCTACTTCTTCGCGCTGCCAAAAATAACCTCTTCCTGCTCCAAGACCGATTCCCCTGCCGAAAAATCCGCGTCCGCGTCCAAAGCCCAATCCAAGACCTCTGCCAATACCTTTTGTATAGCCGGGGGTGCTGTAACCGCCCCCATAACCCAATCCTCTGCCGGTCATCGGGCCTTCACCCAAAGGGCCGGTACAATCTCCTCGTGGCATAGTATTACCCTCCTTTTTTTAATACTGTTAATTAAAAATGAGCTTGGTTCAGCATAACTCGATATGTCATTCCGTCCTGCCCGGGCGGGATCGGTATCCTACCTTAAGACATGAGATGCTGAAACAAGTTCAGCATGACTCGTACGTCATTCCGAACTTGATTCGGAATCCTACCTTAAGGTATGGGATGCTGAAACGAGCCTGTCTTGGCATGTGGCCAGGGTTCAGGCAGTAACCTTTCCAAAGTGTACTCATCCCTTTAAATTTAAAAAATGCCTCTCGCTTCCTTTTTGCCATTCATTTGTTATCCGCTCAAAATTTTGCTGTATGGTCTTTAAGCTGTCTTCTATATAATCATTACTTATCAAAACACAAACATACTGTTTTTTCATACGGTTTAAGTTAGCGCCAAATTTTTTAGACACTAAAACCTGTACGCCCCTCTTTTTCATCAATTGGCCGATGCTTTTTGCCTTATTCGGATCGGCGTGTGTTTTTTCTTCTTCCGTAGTGTTTCTGATGATGGTTAATTGTTGCGCTTCCATTGGTGTAATTTCGTATATCAGATATTGTTCGGCATCGCCGAAATGTCGATTAACAAAGGTTTTACCATCAACGGTAGCAAATGCCGCTATTATCTTATCCATTTAGAATTCCTTTAAATTACCGTTTTTATACGCCTCATAAGCATCCTTAACCGTCATCTCTCCCGCACCGATGTAAATTTTCAAACCGCTCTTTTCCAGCACAGCCGCGGCGTTACCCCCGGGGCCATTTCCGGTTATCAGAATATCGGGATTCATTTCAAAAAGTTTTTGAGCCGTTTGCGGTCCGGCGCCGTGCGCCTCATTTGCGATAGCCCTATTGTCATAAGACATTAATTCATTTGTTTCCGTATCATAAACCAGAATGTATTCGGTGCGCCCGAAACGGGGGTCCGTCGCAGCATCCCAGGTTGTTCCTTTGGTGGTGAAAGCAATTTTCATTTTTAAATTCCTCTTCTTTGTTTATCCGATTCTTTTTTTACTTTTTCCCAACTATCTTCCAGAATTCTTCTCAAACCGTTCTCATCGAATTCAACAATGGTTTTTCCTTGTGTCACGGCTTTTGTAAAGGTCTCATCGTAAGGCAAATTAGCCAAATGATCTATATTTTCCCCGGCCATAAAGTCCATAATTTCATCGGTCATCTGAGGATTAAGATCGGCTTTATTAATAATGCAGCCGGCGCTGATATTGAATTTATGCACCAGCTCATAAACACGCTTTAGATCGTGCAGTCCGGAAACGGTCGGTTCGGTGACCAGAACCACATAGCTGGCTCCTGACAGTGATGAAACCACCGGACAGCCCACACCGGGCGATCCATCCACCAAAACTAACTCGGCTTTGTTTTTTTCGGCAATGACTTTGGCTTCGTTTTTCACTTTAGCCACCAATTTTCCTGAATTTTCAGCACCAATTCCCAGGCGCGCATGCACCAGCGTACTGCCGATTTTGGTGGTAGAAACAAACCACTGTCCCACATTCCGCTCTTCCATCCGAATGGCTTTTTCCGGACAAACCCGCGCACAGTAACTACACCCTTCACAACTTATTTCATTAATCGTATGCTGGCCATCGATAACCGGAATGGCGTCAAAACGACAAACATCAGCGCAAACAGCACAGTTGGTACAGTTATCCGTATCGATATGCGCTAAAAGGCCGCTGTAAAAATCTTCCGCCTGCTTAAAATCGGGCTGAAGCAGCAAATGCATATCCGCCGCATCCACATCACAATCGGCAACCACTACATTCTTACCCCCCAACAAGGCAAAAGATGCGGTAATCGACGTTTTCCCGGTGCCGCCCTTTCCGGAAATTACGACAATTTCTTTCATGAGCGGCCTCCATTCAGCTTCTCTTCCAAAAATTGTTCGATAGCTTGCAATTGCGTTTCCACCTGTGGTACATGCTTATAAATAAGTTTGCCCTGTGAATACAGTTCCGCGATGTGCCGGTCATTGGGGATACGGGCCAATACAGGTATTCCTTCTTTCTCACAATAATCCGGTACGTCGTCATTCCCCAGGTCAAAACGATTTATGACCACCCCAAAATCTTTTTTCAGCTCGCGCATAGTTTCCACCGCCAGCGATAAATCGTGCAGACCAAAAGGTGTCGGCTCGGTGACCAGGATAACAAAATCCGCCGTCTTGGTCGCTTCGATTACCGGACAGGAAGTCCCCGGCGGTGAATCATAGATTCGGATTTCCTCATCTTTAAGATTCGCTTCAATATATTTATGGGTTTGGGCGATAAGAGGAACCGCCTGTTCTTCTCCGATATCCAACCGGCTTTCAACAAAAGCGAATCCATCTGTTTGTATTTGTTTAATCGAACCCATTTTTTTGGGAACCATGGGTAACGCCGACTCCGGGCAGAGCTCCGAACAAGCATAGCAACTATGGCATAATTCCGGGAAAACCATAATCTGCGTTCCCAGACGCAACACGGCATGAAATTCGCACACATCCTGGCAGATGCCGCATAAACTACATTCCCCGCTCCACTCGGGTATCATTTTATATTTATCTTCCTTTTTGAGAATTTGCCCTTTAATAAACAAGCCGGAATTCGGTTCTTCCACATCCAGATCGATCAGGACGACCCGCCTTCTTTCGGATAGAAAGGCCGCCAGATTGGTGGCTAATGTCGTTTTTCCCGTACCTCCTTTCCCGCTGGCAACGGCTATTTTCATAAACTATCTCCGCCCTCCTCTATGATGCCGTCCCATAATAAACGACCGGGCTAAATCTTCCACATTCTGCGAACCGCAGCCGGGACAGTCCTCTTCTGACACGTCCACAGGCAACTGAATGACTTCCCCACAGTCATGGCAGCGGTGCAATGTATGTTCAAAATCGATATTGCCGCCGATAATCACCAGCTCCATACCCTCGATTATCGCCGTAGCCAGTTTACGGCGCGCCTGTTGGATGAGCCGTGTAAAGGTCGGTCGGGAAATCTGCATCATTTCCGCAGCTTCCGCATGTTCCTTTTGCAAATAATCGGCCAGACGAATGGCTTCGAACTCGTCCACCGTCAGTTCAATGGAATCCAGATATTTACGCGGAATGCCGCTGGGTTTAAAATTGCTGAACTGCGGCGGTCGCTGTACCCGACGTTTGCGATACGGTCCTCTCAAGTAACCTCCGGTCTTTGATTGAACATATGTTCATTTCATTGAACGCAATATAATGAACATATGTTCATTTTGTCAAGTTTTTTTGTGGGAAATGCAACTTTATGTTTATGTTGGCATCCAAAGGAACATTTAAGAAGTACGGGAGTAGAAGAGTGAATTAATGGATTTTTGTGAATGGGGAGTAATAGAGTATTGGAGTGATGGAGTATTGGAGTAATGGGTTATTGAAGTATTGCGCAGTATATACTTGTTTTAACAGTACTCCAATACTCCACTACTCCATTAATCCATTTATTCATTAATTCATTCATTCAACAATTCACCATTCATCCATTCTTTTAAGAGCTTAATATGAAAGTTTTTGGTGAAAAATCCTATAGAAGAAATTTTTTGGCATTTCTGTTCCATGGCGTATTTCTGAATATTGCCACTGCTTTTTCCCAGTTAACCACCATACAGTCATCTTTTATCTATTTAATCACCGGCTCATCACTGCTTTCGGGAGTGCTGTTCGCCGCTAACCGTGCCGGAACAATTCTGCCGCAATTGTTTTTGGCTCCCATCATCGAGAAACGGCCTTATAAGAAAATCTTCCTACTCATGGCCGTATCCATCCGCGGCGTGAGCTGGCTGGCCATCGCCGTTGTAACATATTTCTTTGCCGAGTCCAATCCGCAGATCGTGGCTATTGTTTATTTTGCGGTAACTCTGGTTTTCTTCCTGGCCGGCGGTATGGGCGATGTTACCTATTATGATATTCTGGCCAAATCCATTCCCACCGGCGCGCGGGGCAGGTTGTCCGGGGCCAAGATTTTATTCGGCGGCGCGCTCAGCATGGCGGCGGGTTATCTCACCAAGATCATTCTTTCGCGTGGGAACGGCTTTGCGGAAAACTACGCTTTACTCTTTTTACTTACTTCATCGGCTCTTTTCATTGCTTTCTTCGGCTTCTATTCACTCAAAGAACCGAAAGGCAAACAAAAAACATCTTCCCAACAAATTTCCTATAAACATCGCATTAAAAATCTGGTGCGTTCCGATCGTAACTTCATGCGCTTTGTTTTTGCCGAATTTTTTCTCAATGCCGGTATGATTCTGTTTCCTTTCTATGTTATTTACGCCAAAGAAAAATTGTCCATGCCCCTGGATATAATAGGGATTTTTGTAACCATTCAAATTGTAGGTGAATTGGTAAGCGGGCCCGTATTGGGCTGGATTGGCGATCGCTATAATTTTAAGCTGGTGATGATCATTGTGGGGGTAGCCAGTTCTATGGCACCATTGATGGCTTTATTCTTACCCCTTCTTCATCCCTACGCCTACGCAGCTGTCTTTTTATTTGTGGGTATGACTTTCAAAGGTGTGGTTACCGGTACGGCAAATTATCTGATGGAGTTTGCCCCGCAGGATGAGCTGCCCACCTATGTGGCCGTTAAAAACACCTTGCAGATGCCAACCATTGCTTTTCCGGTAATCGGCGGTTTGCTCATTCCGTTTATCGGATATGAAGCGCTATTTATTACTGTTGCTATATTGAGTTTAGTGGGTACAATATTAACGAAGAATCTGATTTGCGTGCGTAAGATATCGGGACAACCGCCTATTGAATATTGATGCATTGAACAGAGCACGTGTTTATACTTATTCAGTATTTTTAACACCTTTCATGTCGTCTATCACTTCCCGAACTTTCTGAAGTAGAGAGGGAATGCTGAAGGGTTTTTGCAGAAAATTGATTTTTTCATCCATCACATTCTCTTTGTTCAAATACTCAAATGCGTAACCCGAGATGAAGAGTACACGATTTAGGTTAATGGTGTCTTTCAGCTTTTCTGCTAATTGGCGGCCATTTAAACCCGGCATAACCACGTCTGTTATCAGCAAATCAGGCACTATTTTTTTATCCTGAATGAGTTGAACGGCGGCGGCGCCGTTTTCCGCTTTTTCCACTTTATAACCATAATTTTCCAAAATATTCTTTACGAAATGACGGATATTTTCATCATCTTCCACCAATAGGATTTGCTCTCCCCGTCCAACTGCATAAATTGCCGATTCATCAGTAGTGTCATCCATCATCTGCTCAGCAGAGGTCGGCCAATAAATATCAAAACGGGTGCCTTTATCTTTTTCCGAATCAACATAAATCATGCCTTCATTTTGTTTAACAATCCCATACACGGTGGCCAGGCCCAGGCCGGTTCCTTTATGTTTTTCCTTTGTTGTAAAAAAGGGTTCAAAAATTCGTTCTATATAACTCTGGTCAATTCCCTTCCCTGTATCTAAGATCGAAATGACTACAAATCCGCCGGTTCTACTCCCGGGATGTTCAGTGACAAACGTTTCATCCAGAAATTGAACATCAGTTTTTATTGTTATTCTTTTTTCCTTTGGTTCATGCGGTTCGAGAATGGCATCACGGGCATTTATTACGATATTCAGAATAATTTGCTGAATTTGTCCGGGGTCTGCCTTGATTTTTGGGATTCCATCTTTCAACTCCGTACTGATTACAATGTCTTCGGTTATTAAACGGCGTAATAAGGTATTCATTTCCTTGATGGTTTGATTGATGTCAATCACTCTGGGTTTCACCATTTGTTTGCGGCTAAAGGCCAACAACTGGCGCGTAAGTTCTGCCGCACGGATGCCGCTTTGATGAATAGCGCGCAGATGCCGATGGAATTTATCCTTTTTGGTGGTATTTAATAAAATCAGTTCGGTATTTCCGTTAATGATGGTTAATAAATTGTTGAAATCATGGGCGACCCCTCCGGCCAGCGTTCCCAGAGCTTCCATCTTTTGAGATTGAATCAGCTGTTGTTGCAATTTTTCTTTTTCTTCCTCAGCCCGTTTGCGTTCGGCAATTTGTTCATTCAATTGCCTGTTAATAACCATGAGTGCATCGCTTCTTTCCCGAATTTTTCGAAGGCGGTAGCGAAAAAGAGCAGTTATTATTATGATTCCAATAAAAATAACGCCGATTCTAAACCATTGCATTTTCCAGATGGGAGGTACAATTTGTATAGGCAGGGCTACCTGTTGATTACTCCAAATACCATCGCTGTTTGTTGCCTTAACCCGGAAGATATAATTGCCTCCGGGTAATGTAGTGTAGGTAGCTGTGCGGTTATTCGCATTAGTATAGATCCAATCGTCATCGATACCTTCCAGCTTGTAAGCATACTTAATCTTCTTCGGATTGCTGTAATCCAGGGCGCTAAAGGCAAAGCTGAACACATAATCTTTATATGAGAGTTTAAGGTGCCTGGTGTTACTTATGATTTGTTTTAGGGGAGAATTTTCACCTATGTTTACTCTTTTATTAAGGATCTTTAATTCGGTTAAAACAACGGGCGGTTCAAAATCGTTTATAGAGATCTGTTCCGGATTAAAATAGTCCAGTCCGTTTGTTCCCCCAAAAAACAATTCTCCCTTCTCATTTCTATATCCGCATCCGACAATATACTCATGGTTTACCAGTCCATCGGTTAAATCAAAGGGGATGACTTTTCCGTTGTGCGGATTAAATTTTGCCAGACCATGTTCCGTGCTCAACCATAAATTCCCGTCATTATCTTGATTAATATATGCTATTTTATCATCGGGTAAACCGTTCTTACTGGTAAAGTTCTGCCAATGGCCCGTCAAAGGGTTAAAACGGATCAGACCGTAATCTGTGCCCAGCCAGAATATACTATCCGAGGTGACGTGAATTGTAAAAAACCGGCGGTTGAGTTTTCGCTCTTCATCAAAATAAAACCGTTTAAAAACTTCTTTTTGTTTATCAAAATAATTTAAACCGTTACCCGTACCGATCCAAAAATGGCTCTTATCAACAGGGTAAATAAACCATACTTCGTTATGACTTATGCTAGTCGAATCTGTTGGCTGGTGAACAAATTGCTTTACGATAGAATGATTTTTTAAATTGTATTTAATAAGCCCACCTGTGAAGTCGGAAATCCATAGTATTTCGTTAGATTCCTCATATAAAGAGAGCGGCCTCGTAATTCGTGCGGAATTAGGCAAAGATTGTTTCAAATAGTATGTTGTGTATTGATCTGTATAGACATTAAAACGGATAACCGTTTTATTAGCGCTCAACCAAATAATGGATGAATCGTGAGGGGATGGATAAATATGGCGCAGAACCTGGTACGTATTTTTTTTATTTTGCTTAGTCAGTGTAAAATACTGTCTGACCGAATTCGTCTTGCGGTTTAACCTAAGCAATCCATCGAGGGTGGCCATCCAAAGGAAATCATTCTTTTGATATACCGAGAGAATTACTTTACTCTGGCTTCCGTTTCCTGATTTTCCGGATGGAATAAATATACCAAACCGTTTACGATGTGGATTTAGCTTATTAATACCGCTTGTACGCGTACCTATCCATACGATCCCGGAACGATCCACATATACCGAACGTATTTCATTCTCACTCAAGCTATACGTCTCATCCGAGTTTTTTTGGAAATGCTGTAATTCACCGGTTTTTGTGCTTTTGTATAGCAGCCCACCTCCCAGACCAACCCAGAGATTCCGGTTAATATCTTCAAAAATCGAATTAACGCTATATATATTGAATCGTACTGTTGAAGTGCCGGACCAATAGACCCGATCGAACGACCCCGTACGCAAATTTAACAGGTTAAGTCCGTTTTGAGTGCCAATCCATAGCGTATCTCCTTGCGAAGGGAACAAGGCACGGATTATATTGGATGATAGACTATGGGGATTCCCCTTTTCCATATAATACCGTACGAATACCTGTTTTTTACGGTCAAATCGATTTAAACCGAATGAGGTAGCTACCCAAATAGTACCGTAACGATCTTCACAAATTGCCCAAATACGATTATTGCTTAGGCTGCCTGGATCGTCAGGATCATGCTTAAAAACGGTAAATTTTCCCGTTTTCGGATCCAATGTATTTAAGCCGTTGGCATAAGTTCCGACCCAAAGCATACCGTTTCTATCTTTATAAATGCTTTGGACCCGGTTACCGCTGATACTGGTCGGATCGTTATGATCGTTCAAGTAATGTACTGCTTTATTTGTTGCAGGGTCAAAACGATTTAAACCGCCCCCCCACGTTCCTACCCAAATAATTCCTTCGTCATCAATATAGATATTTCCGGTGCTATTATTTGAAAGGGATGATGAATCCTCATCCGAATGAAGGAAAACTGTGAATTCGTATCCATCATATTTATTGAGACCGTTTGTTGTACCAAACCACATAAATCCGTTTTTGTCCTGAGTGATGGAATACACGGTGGAATTGGATAAGCCATCCTCAACCGTTATATGATCAAACTTTATTTGTCCGAACTTTAGACCTTCTTTAGATTGACGAGCTTCAAGAACTGAACCCGGGAGTAAGCCTATTAAACTAAATAAAAGGATTGACCTAACTATATGTTTTATTTCCATTATAGATTTCCCTATGGAAATGCCATTCAAGAGGTACATATTTTAGCCTGTCCTCGCATCAAGCATTTTTCGGATCATTTTAAGCAATTGCTGAATAGAATAAGGTTTCTGTAAAAAATTTATACCGGGTTCGAGGGCTCCATCTTTAACCAGATGGTCATGCGCATACCCGGATACGTATAAAGTTTTAATATTCGGAAACAATTTTTGGAGCTCTTGGCCGACAGCTCTTCCGTCCATTTCCGGCATAATAAGATCGGTTATTGCAAAATCTATCCGAGGCTTTTCGCGTTCAATCAGTTTTAGAGCGTTTTTACCATTGAGTGCTTCTATAATGGTATAACCAAATGTTCTTAGCGCCTGGCAGGCAAATTGGCGTACACTTTCGTCATCCTCGATAAAAAGGATAGTTTCTCGGCCCTCTAAGTTCTCTTCGGCTATTTTTTGTGCCAGTTCCGTTTGCGGCTCTTCGGAAGTAACAGGCCAGTAAACAAAGAAGGTACTCCCCTGACCTTTTTCACTTTCTACAAAAATATAGCCATTATTTTGTTTCACAATTCCATACACTGTAGCCAACCCCAAACCGGTGCCCTTGTTTACTTCTTTTGTGGTAAAAAACGGTTCAAATATCCTGTCCTTTATGTCCTCTTCTATCCCCACGCCGGAATCACTTACCGAGATAACTATATAAACTCCACTTTGAATTCCCACCCTTTCTTTTACAAGATAATCATCGATATCTTGTGTCTCGGTTTTGATCATAATTTGTTTTTTGTATGATTCTACGGTTTGTTCCTGCAAAGCATCCCGGGCATTAACCACCAAATTAATCAAAATTTGTTCGATCTGTGCCGGGTCTGCTTTAATGTAAGGCAGGTCTTCTCCCAGCTGCGTAGTTATGGAAATGTCCTCAGGGATAAGCCGTTGGAGCATCTTCTCCAAGTCCCGAATCAACTCATTTATTTGTAAAATTTTTAATTCATGTATCTGCCGCCGGCTAAAAGCCAATAACTGGCTGGTGAGCCTCTCAGCTTTTTTCCCTGCATTTAAGATAGATAATAAATCGTTATGTACCTGATCCGTTTCTTCGACGCGCATTAAACCGATTTCCGCATGCCCGTTAATTACTGTAAGCAAATTATTAAAATCGTGGGCAATCCCACCGGTTAGCGTACCGATTGCTTCCATTTTTTGCATTTGCTGCAGCTGTTGCTCAAGTTGACGTTCCAAAGTTATGTCGCGACGAACGGAAGCAAATTGAATAATTTTGCCCGAAGCATCCTTGATAGGAAAGATAACGGCTTTTTCATAGTATATATTGCCATTTTTTCGTTTATTAATAATTATGCCTTGCCATTTTTTACCCCTCAATATGGTTTTCCATAATTCCTGATAAAAATTCAGATTATGTTTTCCGCTTTTATGTATTCTGGCGTTCTGGCCAATTAATTCGGAACGATTGTATCCACTCATTTCTTCCAGAGCTTTATTTACATATTGGATATTTCCATCAATATCTGTAATTTCGATGGCTTCAACGGATTGCTCTACTACAGTGGCTAAACGGTGGATATTCTGTTCCGCTTTTTTACGCTCCGAAATATCCCGTTCCATCGCGTAAATATACGGTTTACCTTGTAAATGTATTAGTTGAGCTTTAACTTCAACGGGAAATGTCGATCCATCTTTGCGTGTATGCCTTGTCTCAAAAACTATTGTTTCTTTAGAAAGAATTTTTTGCAACCTTTCCTGCATCACCTTCTGGTTTTCAGGGCTATCGATTGCTGAAAGCGGGAAACCAATAAATTCTTCTCTACTGTAGCCATGTTTTTTAAATGCAGCTTCATTTGCATCCACAACGGTTGGTCCCTGAGGATGGAAAGGATCAATAATCAGGATATAATCCATGGCATGGTCAAAAAGAAGACGGTAGCGTCTTTCATTTTCACGCAGTTTTATAGCCTGTTCCATAAGTTCTTTATTCAGCAATAAGCTTTCAACAGCCGGAGCAATTTGGCGGCCTATATGGGTCAAAAGCCTTACATCCTCCTGTGTATAAGCCTTGTATTCGTAACTTTGAATGGATAAGACACCGGTAACTTTGTTACTTAAAATAAGAGGTACATAAATCAATGAGACGGAGGGTTTTTCTTTTATACCTTTACGCTGTCGGCTGGCTGTGATCTGGTTAATTTGTCCCCTGTGGCGCAAAATTAAAATAGGTTTTTTTTCCTCGAACAATTTTTTTCTTTTTTTTGATTTTGTCCAATCGAACCCTTGTTGGAATTCCCGTACTTTTTGAAACCGACCGTTTATTGTATCAAAATTACCGAAGCCATAATAACTGTTGGTCCCGGGATAAAATCCGTCTAAAATAAAGGCATCCACAGGAAGCGCTTTACGTAATTCCCTGGCTAATTTTTCAGCCAAATCTTCCGGACTTCGGCTGGATATGCCGACCTTACTGACGGCATTCATCAACTCAAGGGTTTTATTGGTATTCTTTAATGCCTGTTCTGTTACTTTTTGTTCGCTAATATCCATCGCGAAAGCAAAAATCACATCCTTCCCAAAATATTTACCTCTGTTTAAACGGACAATTTTAGGAAACACCTCACCGTTTCGACGAATGCCCCAAAATTCAAATTGTTGAGGTTCTCCTGCAAAAGCTTTTTTCAGGTGATTAACGACTTTTTCCATATCATTCAAACCCGGAGCGGATAAGGGGGCAGGCGTATTGCCAATAAAAAACTTTTTGGGATACCCATACATATTTAAAACACCTCGATTCACATCCAGGAAAACGCCATCCTTATCCTGAACATAGATCGCTTCAGAAGATTTATCGAACAACTCACGATAGGTTTCTTCAGATTCACGTAATTTATCCAGGGTTTGGTACAATTCTGTAAGATCATGTAAGGTAACATGAACGGCAGACCGGCCGGCAAAATATGTGCGAGTAACCGTAATATTTGCCACTCTTTCTTTTTTATGTTTTGGTTTAATTCGAATATTATTATAAGTTAAGGTTTCTTTGCCTTCATCCGTATCTAATTTGCCTAAAGGCGTTTTTGAGGATACCATGTTTTTTAGAGGTATCCCTTTTAGCTCGTTGGCATTTTTTACCCCGAAAAATTTCAAGGCAGCCCGGTTAATGGCAGCAATTTTTTCTTCTATCAGAATAAGTTCCGGATAAGGCGCGTATTCAAATAAACGGCGGAAATAGCGTTCCCTCTGTTTTAATTCTTTTTCTGATTTTATCCTCTCAGAGACATCAATTACAATGGCCAGCAAAGCGGGTTTTCCGTTAAAAATGGTACGTCGCGATACAACCTCTACTTCAATAAGATTTCCTTCAAAGTCATAAACCTTTTCTATGGTTGGTGGCTGCTTTTTACCTTTTAATAATCCCTGAAAACGATGCTTCACTTTCTCTACTTCTTCATTATGAAGAAAATCAAAAACTGAAATTCCCAGGAAATCGGTATGTTTATTTTTATCGTGTTTAAAAATCCTTTTCACTTCCCGATTACCATAAACAATTCTACCCTCAAGATTATAAATAATCACTCCATAAGGTAAAAGCTTCAGCAGATTCCTGAATTCTCTTTCACTGTTTTTCAGGGCTTCCTGAGTACGTATATGCTCGGTTTTATTAAATGAGATGCTGATAATACCGGTTCTGCCGTTCGGAAGGCGGATACTTCTCTCATTCAGTTCTGTAAAAATAGTACTGCCATCTTTCTTGCAACTTTTAACCACAAATTGCAATTGTTTGCCTTCTAATATTCTGTGAATATTCTTTTTGATCAATCCGCTGTTTTCATGGTGAGTAACAACCTGAACCGATTTCCCCACTAATTCCTTTTTGGGATAGCCATAGGTCCGGCAAAACGCCGGGTTTGCGTCTAACACTATACCATTTTCATCTTCTACCAGGATGCCGCTCGGGGAAAAGTTAAAAATCGCTTTATAAAAGGCTTCGCTGTTCTTTATATTTTCTACCTGTTTTTTTAAATTACTATTTTCTCTTTTTAATGCTTCGATTTCTTCACGCAGGACTTCTTCATTCGATTTTTTCATACTTTTACCGAATTTTGTATTATATCTGGTTTAAAGAGATAAAGACCTATCGATATCTTTTTCAAATAAACAAATTAGGAATTATCTGTATCATCGAACTGAAAAGGGGCAAAGATAAGAAAAAAATACAAAACTAAAGTGCGATAAGAGAAGCAATAAAAAACAATTACAATACTGGTAAGAATTGAAGTTTTGGCCGGCGGGACAGTCTTATTTGCATCGAAGTCAATGATCCCGCCGGTCAGAATCTAAATAGGATTATCTAACGATTAAAAACGTCGGCCAACCTGAAATTCCAGCCCGGTCGGTGCAAATTTTTTCTGGATCGGCAGAAAGGATAACCATGCTTCCGCAGAATATGTGGTTTGGTCACCGTTATAATAGACAAGGCCCGGGACAAAATTAATCAAAGGTAAGTATTTTCTTTCCTTGGGATCCGGTGGACTGGCAATGACCATGAACTCGCCCCACCAGCGCGCCCGCCAATGTTCTCCCTTTCCCAGGTATCCTCCGCCGACATTAAAGGCCATCGGCAAACCTTTTTCGGGCGCCAGCATAACCGTCATCCCGGCCTGCCAGTTGGCGTCAAAACCGTAAGTGTAGCCCACACCCACAAAAATATGACCGCTCAACACAAAAGACACATTGATTTGATGACTGCTTTGTGCAACACCAGCTGCCTGGAAAAACAATAATGCACAAAGAGTCGTGAGAAGTTTTACGGATAACGTTTTTCCTTCTTTCATTGCAATTCCTCCTTTTTTATGGAAGAAAATACCAGAGCCGTTCCGCTGATAAAAACGGGCAGCGGAACCAGGGTGTACATCAAGATCAGGCCGTAAATCCCCATCTTAATCCAGCCTTTAAAGAAGAACAAACCGACCAATGCCAATACGATATACAGGATACCGCATATCAAGGGTTGTTTTTTTGAATACCAGGCCAGAGCAAACAACACAATAAAGGGCAGAGCCTGAATTACTCCCATCAGCGAAAAACCGTGGTCCAGCAAGGCAAATAACAGCCACACAGAAGCAAAAAAATAACCGATCCACCTTCCGGCTGTACCAGCCCCGTAATTTTGCAGCAGACTGATGATGAATTTAATAACCAATGGCACCAGTAACAGCATGTAAAATTTTACATCCGGCTGCGTTCCGCTAAGCTGATAATCATGGATCATTACAAACAGAATAAGGGCCACAAAAACATACAAAGCCAGATGGCTGGAATAATGGCTGATGTAAATCTGGCGTTCATCAGCGTCTGATCTATGGGTTATTTCCCGCAGCAAAGGCAAAGCAAGCAACAGAATGAGAACGGTTACCAACAGCCAGATAGGTAATCCGCTGCTGATCATTATCACCAGCACAACGGCAAATAACCAGAGGGATTTTAACATACTCGATGATATTTTTTTCATGGTACGCTCCTTAGTCTCGGGATTCCAGAATAAATAATTCTTCTACCGTTGTTTTTAGTATTTTGGCCAGCTTAAGAGCCAGCTTAACGGAGGGGTTAAACGAACCCTTTTCGATAGCTATGATCGTTTGTCGGGTTACACCGGCCCGCTCGGCCAGTTCTTGCTGCGTCATCGGTCCGATGATTGCCCGTTGCCTCTTCAACGTATTGCGCATGTACTATCCGATCTTAAATAAGATTACCTGTTTTTGCTCATTATGATCTTTTTCTTAACGGAATCTTCTCCGGTTTGCTCTTTAACCGCACGGAAGCCCAAATTCCCTGCCGCAAATTGCTTTTCTCTGCTCCGTAATTTACCATTGTAGGCGATTATCAAAGCATGGTTGGAATCGGTTGGCGTGGCCGTCCACCAATAAATAATTTTGCTGTGCGGATTCCACAGCGGCGTTTCCTTATCAGGTTCCACTGCGTAGTGCGGTATTTTTTCCGCTACTATATAGCCTGCGCAGTTTTTGCCATGCCGCTGCATGGAACGCACCGCTTCCTCCGCAGTGGGCAGCCGCCAGATATTTTGCGGACTGTCTGTAACGGACAAACCGTCTTCACTTAGATGGCGGCAGATACTATCGGCCGCGTACCAATTAGTTCCCTCATCCGGCCAGCCGGGGCCGCGCGGCGCCCAAACCAGCACAACACCGTTGCCGTGGATGATGCGCATCCCGTAATTACCGTCATCCAAACGGGTGCTTACCCGATAAGCCGGTTCAATGGAAAAAGCAATAAACACGATGAGCGGTAAAAAAACCGCAATTTTATATTTTAATCTTTTATTATCAAATTCACTAAACCAGCTGAGAACAGACAGCAGTACAAAAGGCAGGATAACAAATGGATTGAAGCGGTTAAACAAAAAAGAGAGTACAACTGCGCAGAGTAAGAATAATGCGGCGCCCGTTTTATTTTTCCGGACAGAGAGCAGGGTTAGCGCTATAAAAACTATCATAGGACTCATATATTGAATAAACATGAGCCCCACATTTTTTAACAAAGAGGTATAGTACCATCCTTCGTGAAAATTCTCAATAGCTCCCCAAAAGGCCCAAAGACAGGTAAAAAGTATCGCTATGGAAAAAAATATCCAGCCCGTTACTTTTCTTTTTTTCGTTGGCACTTTGAAGAATACCTATATTACTGGCACCTCCTACCCATTGCGCAATAAATGTAATGTATTATTTACTTTATGTCAAGTATTATTTACTTTAAAACCGTATTTTCAGGATAAAAGTGAATGAGAAGCCAATCTGTATCATTGTTATTGTTCATTAAATGGGAAAGTGTTATCGCCATCTATTTTACGTTAAGGCGGACGATCCCCCGATGCTTCGTGGTCGCGATAACGCTCGCAAATCACTCGGTTTATATGGAATTTTCCCTGAAAAGACGTAGATAGACTTTCCGGGATTATCAAACTCGGGAGGTCCGGAAAGTTGCTGCTATGAAGCGTTAAGATAAGATTAGAAATGGACGACTATTTTCCCGAACTGCCGGCCTTCAGCCAGACGTCGGTGGGCTTCCCTTATTTCATTCAACGAGAATTCTTTATCAATCACAGGTTTGAACAAACCGCGATCGATTAGTGACACAATATCATACAAGTCCTGCATGGTACCCATTGTGGAACCGATCAACTGCTGATGTTTGATAAACAAAGCGCGGATATCAATTTTTACGACAGGGCCGGTAGTAGCGCCGCAGGTTACCAGTTTGCCGCCTTTGCGCAGAGCCCGCAGGGATTCCGGCCAGGTTTGGGCTCCGGTATGTTCTATGACGACATCCGCTCCCCGGCCGTTAGTAATTTCCCGTACCCGTTTTCCGATTTTTTCTTCTTTGTAACGAATTACGAAATCAGCGCCTAATTTTTTAGCCAATTCGGCTTTTTCATCCGACCCGGCGGTTGTGATAACACGCGCGCCGATTGCTTTGGCAAACTGTATGGCTGCGCTTCCCACCCCGCTGGAGGCGCCGTACACCAGCACCCAATTCCGATGGCTGACTCCGGCTTTCTGCACCATCATGTGATAGGCTGTCATGGCAGCCAGAGGGAAAGCGGCGGCTTCGGCCCAACTCAATTCTACGGGTTTGGGCAGGAGAAAACGGGCCGGTAAAGCCACATATTCGGCCTGAACGCCGTCCATGCCTTCGCCCGGAATACGGAATTCGGCGCAAAGATTTTCTTTACCGCTTGCGCACATGTAGCAATGACCGCAGGAGCGAATCGGCGCTAATACAACTTCATCGCCCGGTTTCCAGGGAAACTGTTGTGCCGCCTGTGCTCCCATTTCTTCCACCACGCCGGCCGCGTCGCTGCCCATGATAACCGGCAGCGTTATTCCCGGCAGGCCTTCCCGCACCCATAAGTCCAGATGGTTCAGGGCGGTGCTTTTAATACGGACTAACGCTTCATCTTCCGCCGGCTGCGGCTTTGGCAGGGTGTCTATTTTTAATACATCTGCAGAACCGTGCTCGTGAATACGTACTGCTTTCATCGCAATGCTCCTTTTTCTGCGATCAAGTAATTAAAGAATGGTGGAGTATTGGAGTGATGGAAACATTGTATATGTGTTATTCCCAAAATACGGAATTCCAATAATCCAACACTCCAGCACTCCACTACTCCATTTTTCCACTAATTCAATAATTCACCAATCCATTATTTCATCAATCCATTATTTCAATCATACTCCCCATTCCGCTGCTTTCAAACGTTTTATAGCCCGTTTGGGTGCGGACAATGATAAAGGATTCCACACCTTTCCTATCCTCAACCCATTTCAGGCCTTTTTCCGCGCCCATAACCATTATTGCCGTGGCCATGGCATCGGCTAAGGTGCAATTGGGCGCGACCACGGTTACCGAAGCGACGCCGTTGGTAACGGGACGACCGGCAGCCGGATCGATTGCGTGTGTGTACACCGTATCTCCGACCATAAAATAGTTGCGGTAGTCGCCGCTGGTTGCTACCGCGGCATCACTCAACAACAAAACCGCTTCCAGATTGTTGCCGGGTACGGCGTCGTAATCGGGATGGTCTATACCCACGCGCCACTTCCGGCCGTTCTTTAGTCCACTGGCAACCACTTCCCCGCCGATTTCCACCAGAAAATGAGCGTATCCGCGTTGGGACAAAAAGGCCGCAACCGCATCCACGCCGTATCCTTTGGCGATGGCGCTCAAATCCAGTTCCGTCAGAGGATCATTTTTAGCGATCGTGCTGTCGTTAATGATGCGGATTTTGTCGCTGCCCACGTGTTTTTTCACATCCGCGATTTGCCTGTTATCCGGAACTGTTTCGCTTCCGGCTCCCGCACCAAAGCCCCACAAGCGCACCAACGGCGCTACCGTAACATCGAAGGCGCCGCCGCTTTCTTTATATATATCCAATGCGGTGCGTAACACATTTACAAAATCAACCGATACCACAAACGGATCGGTTTTTTGCCAGCGATTAAAGCGGGAAATTTCGCTGTCTTTCAGGTAAGTGGACATTTTATTGTTTACCTGCCGCAACAGCGAATCGATGGAAGCTTGTAAAGCCGCCGTTATGCGCTGTCCGGCCGGTTCATCCGCAATGGTTATGTGATAACCGGTCCCCATCGTGCGTCCGGTCAAATAAACAGGCCGGTTATTCTGGCAGGTGAATAATAACAGCGCAAACACTAAGATTGAAATGAATCGGCTTTTTCTCATCCCTGTTTTTCCAGCACAATGGTACGCACGCTTTTTTCCTTAACTTTTTCATAATGAAAGGGTACATTCCAGCGTTTGCCGCTGCGCCATAATTCGAAAAAGTCCATAAAATGCTCGCTGGCCGGATTGCCGGAATTACCGGCCGGCAGCACCATGGTGGCAGCGTCGATATCGGAAAAATCTATAACAAACCGCCAACTGGGGCCTACAATGGATTTGAAATGGCCTTCCTCATTCTCATCGGGAAAATAGAATGACGCATTAAGCGTACCCGGCGTGCCGCCCCAGGGGAAGGGGCCGTTTTGCAGTCCGAGCATATCGGATAGCAGCGGTACGATGGACATGGGGTGCCGCATGGTAAGCGATTGAAAATCACCCCAGGGTTTACCTTGCCATTGCTGCATGGCCTTTTGAATAGCCGTTTTAATCATATCCTGACGTGTTTCCCGTTTGTCTTTGGTACGGATGTTGTCATACCAGGGCGCGTTTTCGTCTTCCAGTATTTGCAGCACCAGCCCCATCCGCACCCAGCGCAAATCCTTACCGGTTTCGTCTTCAAAGATTTCTTTTCGCAGATAGTGAAAAAAGAGGGCGATCAAAGCCGTCTCGCCGGAAGCGGCATCCGCCCGCCCGTTCCAGCGGGCCAGTTGTCCGGCCTGCGCACCATAGCCTTCCTGCCGAAGCCATCCGGCCAATCGATCTTTCCAGTGCATGGCGTAAGCGTCGGTACGATCCATTTGAAAGTTTTGCATATCCTGCACGGAAAATTTTTCTTTGCTTTGCAGAAGCTGAGTGATGCGTACGATGCGTTCGGGCGCAAAGGTGCCATATAAAGGATAATCCAAATTGGCCTCATCCTGCTTGTTATTGCAGGTGGCCAGCCAACCGCGGGTAGGATTGTAACTGTGCGGCGTTTCATCCAGTGAACGGTAGCCCTGCCATTCATAGCCGTCCTTCCAACCGGGAACGGGCAGATTTTTACTGTTATCCCAGGGACGGATGGCAATGGGCGTACCGAGTTGATAGCCGATATTGCCTTTGGCGTCGGCGTAAGTCCAGTTCACATCCAGCGCGCCGAAGTCCGTTACCGCCTTGCGGAAATCGTTAAAATTATCGATAAGCGGCAGGGTAAAACCGGCGGCAAAGGCTTTGTTCAGATCAGCATCGAAGCCGGCCCAGCGCAGCGCATAAAGCACATGCAAGGCATCGTTTTTAAGAACCAGCGGGCCGTGCCGCGTGATACGAACGGTTAAGCGAAGCGGTTCATCCTTTCCCGCTACCTTGATTTCTTCATTATGAACCGTTAAATCTTTCCATCCGTCGGGTGTTAAATAACGGGTGGTATCGTCGTTTACCTTTTCCATATAATAATCGTTTACGTCGATGCCCCCTACCGTAAAGGCCCAGGCAATCTTGCCGTTGTGTCCCATTGCCACGAACGGCAGGCCGGGTGTGCTGATACCCAGCACTTCGTTGCGGCTGCCCTTGAGATGCAATCCCAGATAATACCAGAACTGCGGCAGGCGGCTTACGTCCAGATGAGGATCGCTGGCCAGCATGGCGGCTCCGCTTACGCTGCGCTGTGGGCTGACCACCCAGGAATTGGAAGAATGGGACATCAGAAAAGGCAGTTGATGATGGGCAAAAAGCTGTCCGGCCAATGAACGGCGAAATTGCTCGCGTATGGAAACCGGCTTCTCGTTCTGCGGTACCGTTTTGGGCACCCAGCCGGGATATATTACCTTGAGGTTTTGCAGATAGGTGCTATCCATTTTCAGAGACATTTTGGCGATGAACTCATCCCGGCTCATCAAAAAATTGGAAAACCAGGTCTGAAAGCTCATCAGAGTCAAGCAATCGTGGACGTTCCAAGGTTCAAAATCAATGCCCAGCAAAGTGAATTCGAATGGCAGAGCGCCCAGCGCCTGCGCTCCGGCATTGACACCGTCCGAGTAGGCCTGCAGCAGCTCCCGAACTTGTGCATCAATGTGCGGGAGCTGTGCTTCAGCAATGCGGGAATGCCCCAGATAACGCTGCATAATATCCAGCGGCAGAACCGTATCGCCAAGGATTTCCGCCAACCGCCCGCCGGCCACACGCCGGGTCAGTTCCATCTGGAAAAGGCGGTCACTGGCGTGCAGATAGCCGAAGGCAAAATACAAATCCCGTTCGTTCTCTGCCCACACCTGAGGAATGCCCATTTGATCGTAAGTGATTTCCACGGCGCCGTTCAAGCCGGCCAGTTGTATTTTGCCCTTTTCCTGCGGCAACGAGGCGCGCAGGACGAAATACCCGCCCGTCAAGGCCAAAACGATCAACGCGAATAATGTTCCCGCAATGTAAACTACGATTTTTCTTTTTTTCGATTTCATTCTTACTCCGTTTTTAAAATTGTGTTAATCCATCGCCCCGGGCTTTAGCGCAAGGGGTTAACCTGCATTTGCGTGAAACGCCATTGAGTCCACTCCAAACAGGGTACTGCGAATAAATATCATTCCGAACCCTGGCCCGACAATAGAACAGGCATGTTTCAGCATCCCATGTTTCAAGGCAGGATTCCGATCCCACCCGGACAGGACGGAATAACTTAACGAGTCATGCTGAACTTGTTTCAGCATCCCATGTTTTAGAAGATGAGATTCCGAATCAAGTTCGGAATGACGTAACGAGTCATGCTGAACCTGGGCCTGACGATAGGAAAGCCCGTTTCAGCATCCCATATCTTAAAAGCAGGATTCCGATCCCGCCCGAGCGGGACGGAATGACTTTATTGCCTTAATTTCGCATTTTCACACAACCTTTACAGTTCCTCAATCCGCTGTTGCGCCAGGCGGACGTATTCTTCATTAATCTCGTAACCGGCATAGCGCCGGCCGGTGAGCAAAGCGGCCACAGCGGTAGTACCCGAGCCCATAAACGGATCAAGAATCACATCGTCTTTAAAGGAAAACAATTTGATAAGCCGTTTGGGTAATTCCACGGGAAACGGCGCCGGGTGTTTACGATTTTTTTCCGGTTTAAAGCGCCAGATGGTGGAAATGTATTCCCGCCATTCTTCCCTGCTTAAACGCGACGTTTCTTTAAACGGTTTGGGAAACTTCTCCGGCGGCCCGTCTTTCACAAAGATATTAATAAATTCAATGGTATTCAGAAAATAAAAATTCGGCGGATAAGGGTAAGAACCCATCATTAATTGATCGGTGTGTCCTTTATCCCAGATAACCAATCCGTAGCGGTAGAAGGATGTATTTTTTAAAATGGAAAACTCGATATCGTTATTAATGTTTAGAATATCGCGGTTGTGATGGGTGGAATAGTCTTTCTTTTTCATCGGCATAAGCGGCGCGTTGATGCACAATTTGCCGTTCGGTTTGAGCACCCGGAAGCATTCCCGCCATACGGGCAGCATACTTTCGATATAGTGTTCGTAGGAACGACTGGATTTGCCGATCTGGTTTTCTACGCCATAATCTTTAATATTAAAATAGGGCGGCGAAGTAATAATCAACCGGATGGATTGATCGGGGATTTCTTCCATCTTTTCAGAGGACTTCATGAAAATGGCGTTCATAGAAATAGCGGGTCGGGTCGTTTTAAATTATGATTTCAGGAATAGATTCGCAATTTACTCTGTCACTCTTCCACCAGCAAATGGATACGTTCAAAATCCTTATGTAATTCCTGTGCGGTTTCCATGCGGAATTTTTTAAACTGGCTTTCCAGTTTAAGCGCCGCAGAATTCACGCTGCGCAGTAACATATCGATTTGTTGGCGCCGCCGTTCCAGATTTTGAGTGATGCGCTGCAGGTCGTTCTCCAGACGATGCTTGCTCAACGATTCGTTCATTTCGCTGAAATCAACCGGCAAATCGGTGAGCACCGTAGCCATATAGCGGATATATTGCGACACGCTCATGTCCAACTGACTTGCAGCCGCTTTGATTTTTTCGTATTCCTGTGGAGAAATGCGAATATTGATCAATTTGCTCTTTTTATCCATTCTTTCCTTTACCTCGTTGACTATCCGGATACATAACAATAAGCCGTGCCGCGGAATATGCGTCCGGCCTTGCGATTAAAATGATCGTTATCTTGTAAATACAACTCTATTTTACAAAATACTTTACAATAAATGCAAGTATTTTTACATCAGGATATAAAATGAGCCGGTATCATAAAAACAGGGCTTTTTCCGGACATTGGGTAACACAGGCGCTACAGGCAAAACATTCCCCTCTATTTAGAATTCGTATTTTTTTCCCATTTTCTATCCCGAATACACCTTTAGGGCAAACCATGAGGCAAAACCGGCAGTTATTGCAACGATCTATATTCTGCTGGATTTTGTTGGGATTATAAACCCCGGCTGAAAAGATATGTCCAAAAGAGGTCATACCAAGCTTGTGCATCAACCATTCCGCCTCCGAGGGGTATCCGGCAACGATACCTCGCAGATCAAAACCAAGCCAGAGATTAATTACGCTCACTATTACCATCATATTCAAATAACTGAATACGGATACGTGCAGTGCAAAGACGGAAACCGCGGCAATGGTGATAATTTCTATTGCGGATAAGACAACGGCTTTTAACCAGCCGCTTTTTCCCGGTATTATCGGGAACCCAGCGTATAGTAAAAATCCTGTTATCCAAAAATAAGCGCTGAGGGGGAAAAACAAATTCGGATCAATGAGTAGTGTGAGTATGCCCATACTTAGCCAGACAATAAAATTCATCGATAGCAACATTTCCAATCGGAAACGGAGAAAAAAATCGGCTTTGTTATACTCAAAAACCGATGTATGGTTTTTAATAAACAAAGGAATATCTCTGGAATAAGCCGGGCCAAATATTCCGGTTCGTCCTGTTTCTTTTTTAAGAAGTTGGCGGTCAATTCCGGGCGCTGAAAACAGCGGCAGGATAATCCGGCGATGGTTAACTCTTTCATTGATCCGGCTCGTTTTAATAGCGGTTATGACCGAATGCGTATTCAACTCGCCTCCGCAAGAGGCACACCAGACATTAATCCCGTTTGCCGGCGCGACCAACAGATAGGCATTTTCATTTTTTAAAGATTTTTCTACTCGTCTAACCGTAAGATGGAAGTTAGAGGTCAATAAAACCGGCGCGTTCCTATCCGGGAAACCTATCGCCCGAAGTCCCGGTTCCACAGGGTTTGGGAACCAACGGCCAATGAAATCCCATACGGTTTTTATAAACGACCGGTCATCCTCCGCTTTCAGCGTATTGTATAATCCGTCGTGCTCAGAGCATTCTTCCGCCGGATTCACAGCCGTGATGACGATAAAACTATCCAGGAAAGAACGATTTTCGTTTGTAATATTTAATCCGGCGCGGCTTATTTCATTCGTAATTCCCTTTAATGGTTTTGTACCGGTTTGAGCTATAAGATAGGTCAAAACGCTTAAGGGTAAACGAACCAAAAAATGGATGATTCGTTTTAGAGGATTTTTGGGGGAAATTTCACCGGCCAGAATAAAAATGCCGCCTGGTTTTAACAATTTTTTGATCTGCTTCAGAACCAGTTCTCTTTCTTCGCCATAAAGTTCGCTGAAAACAAGAGTAGATACGATAAGATCAAAATTGTTCTCAGGAAAGAGCGATTCAATCTCAACGGCTCCGGCATTATACAGCTTTATTCTGTCTTTTAGTCCGCTGTCCGAGATCCGTTTTCGGGCCACCGCCAACATACCTTCTGAGATATCCACACCCGCGGCATCAGCGCCGGCCTTCGCGGCATCGATAAGCAATGAACCCGTTCCACAGCCGATATCAAGTATATCCATACCGGGTTTCACAAAATTCCGGACAATCTGCTTTCTTATTTTTACAGCATGTCCGCCGGAAAGAATATTAATCCCCGTATCATATCGCGGGGGCCGTCTTTCAAGGATTTTCATAAAGATATAGGAAAACATTTTATTTCAATAATATCCTGATAATCTACCGATAGATGCTATAACTCAGATTTGCAACACTCTATTAAACCTGTTGCCCTCCCTTACCCCGCCAAGACACTTCAAAAAACTCTGTGTTTGCTTTATACTCCAACTCGGAAATAAATTTGGCTTCATCAAAGTAAAATCTCTCTCGGTAATGTCAAAATACGCTTAATTGTCTTTCTATTATTGCATTTAAAAGCTATAGAAAACAAACAGCCCTAATGTCAAAGTATTTAATTCCTCGCTTAAATCGTTTTTACTAAATAGATTATTCATTATATATCTTGCGGATATACCGATTGTTAGATTATCTTGTATTCTATAATCCAGTCCAATACCCCCTGCTATACCAAATCTTACTCTTTCTTTCAGTACGGTATATTTAAACCAATTACCCGATAAAGATTCTATTTTGACCTCGCTTAAATAATTTACGGCTATTCCCCCCGAGAGAATTGGAATTATACTCTTTTTCAATAATTTATATTCAATCCCAAGGCAAGTATTTATGTTAGTAGCATTTGATTTAACATTTATTGGTTTTGGCGGAAATGGATTCGCTCTTGGTGTAAAAATTAATAT